>DNGJ01000226.1:1797-4810 GCA_003486305.1 Cyanobacteria bacterium UBA11371 | reverse complement strand
TGATTATGGGTAATCGACCGGAAATGATATCACAAACCGTTATAATCGCGATCGCATCTCTCCCCTACACCAATCCCACAAGCGATCGCTTTATAAAACTGACTTTAGCTCTTGCGATCGCTCATCCTTGATATAACACCCACCTATTCCGCCCGTTTTCTCCTTTCTAATATATTCTTGGCGAAGTTCCTCACCTGCTCATCTGGATCGTTGTCTGCGCGATCGCGTAACAAGTCTAGGGTGTGGGGATGGTCGTGATAGTATCTGACAATTACATCCAGAGCAGTTTGCCGGGGATTGGTTTCAGACTGATCGTGTCTTGTAAAAGGATCGTTAACAGCGCGATCGCACAAGAACTCAAATATACCAGGCGTATCTTTCCAACCACGGGCGAGTTCTTGCACGGCTGCACGGCGCACATCCTCATTCGCCCTGTTTTGCGCCCAGTCTTTAAGCAGAATTAAGCTATCCGGGTCATCTTTCCAGTCGCGCCAAGTTCGCGCCATAATTTGAATATCGAGTCCCTGAGAATCGCTATTAAAAGCACTCCCCAACGTCGCCGCAATTTTTTCTTGATTGACAAAATCTTTCAACGGTTTAACGTACTGTTTAATCAAAATTTCATCATAATCAGCCCCTTCTAATTCCTGCTGTACTAATAGCAAAAATTGAGTCAATGCCTTACCATAAGCTTCCTTGAGGGGGTCTTTTTCTGGCAGGTGAATCACTTTTTTCAGGCAGTCTTTAAAGAAATCCTTGGCATAATCCTTCGCCGATTCTTTAGCCAAGTCTTCTAAGATCGGTTTAAATACCAACCCCGCTGCTTGCGCCACGCCCCAAACAACCAGCCATTCCGACATAAGGTAATCCGCCAGCAAAATTTATCTCTTCTCAGATCTTGCACCACGGGAGGTAGAACCTCCCGGATCTCGTTCCCAGGTTGAACCTGGGAACGAGAAAACGAGAAAAAGTATATCTTTGGATAGATGAGGTGCAATTGGTGATATGCTTTTAAAACAGCACTCTTGTGGTGTCCGAGAGAAAAAGTAATACAGCGGATTGCCAGCGAATGAAGTACAGCCCTTTGGCTTCGTTTGTGTAGCGGCACCCTTAAGGGTGCCCGCACACTGCTGTCCTTCGGTGTACCATCTAAGGCTGCAAACCGCTATAATTCGCTGGCTCTACCCCGTGCTGCGTCATCGTTCCGGCTGGTGGTTAAATGAAAAAAGTAAATGTAATGTGGGAAGTCAAACACTGCGAGAAATGCAGCAGTTTTGCGGTGATGAGCGTAGATAGATTTTGGGAGTGTTTAAAGTGTCGAGAGTTACCAGTGGATGCTGATGACCTATGTGGCGAAAGGAAATGCGTTTTTTGTCGTAAACCTCTGATCCTGCTGATGGAAGCTTGTCTGGATTGCGGTAATCAACCTCGCTACGAGGATGGAAAAAATCTTGGGCGGCGGTTATATTAAAATTTGTTAAGGATTTTGCGTAGAATCAAACCATTATTCGATGCAGCGATCGCTTAAACGTCTTTTTCCTATCCTGGCACTGATATCGTTCGTGACGGTATTGCTAGCGAACAGCTTCACCCCTGCGCGCGCCTGGGTACCGACTCCAGAAATACCCCGTCAGGAAATTCGCGGAGTTTGGATTACCAGCAACGATCTTGACATTCTCAAAGATCGTGCGAAAGTCCAGGATGCTACGAGTCAACTGCGACGGCTGAATTTCAACACCCTGTATCCTGTGGTGTGGAATTCTGGCTATGTCATGTATCCCAGTCCTGTCGCACAAAGGAAAGGTATCCAACCTTTTGTTTACAAAGGTTCAGACGGGCACGATATTCTAGCTGATTTAATTGTCCAATCTCATCGCCAAAACTTACTCGTAATTCCCTGGTTTGAGTTTGGTTTTATGGCACCTCCAACCTCGGAATTAGCCTTAAATCATCCAGATTGGTTGACGCAAAAGCAAGATGGTAGTCAAACATCAATTAGCGCGGCGGGCGAGGTTAGTTGGCTCAATCCTTTCCATCCCGAAGTGCAGCAATTTATTACCGATCTCGTGTTGGAAGTTGTCACTAAATACGATGTGGATGGCATTCAATTTGACGATCACATGAGCTTGCCTCGCGAATTTGGCTACGATCGCTATACGGTTGCATTGTATGCCAGGGAAACCAATAACAATCCCCCAACCGATCCTGACGATCCAGCATGGATGCAATGGCGATCCGATAAAATTACCGCGTTTATGTTACAACTCAACCAAGCGGTAAAAGCACAAAAACCCAAAGCCATTTTCTCGGTTTCTCCCAACTATTACGACTTTGCTTATAAGTTGCACTTGCAAGATTGGCTCACTTGGGTACGAATGAATATCGTAGACGAACTAATTGTGCAAGTTTATCGTCACGAACTGAACTCGTTTACTCTCAAGATTGACCTGCCAGAAATTCAAGAAACCCAACAAAGGATTCCCACTGGAATTGGTATTATGGCAGGTTTGCGAAATCGCCCCGTTTCCATGCAACAAATTCAGTCTCAAGTACAAGCTGCTCAAGAACGCGGTTTAGGCGTGACTTTCTTTTATTATGAAAGTCTTTGGGAACGCGCCCCAGAACCCGTTGCCGAGCGACAAGCTGGATTTCAAAATCTCTTCAGAACTCCGGCACTTCGCGCCAGAATATAATAACTCAAGTTGCTAATGGCTAATTGCTAATTGCTCAGGACTTACGCATCCAGAGCCAAAAACAAAGGTGATGCGTCAATCTCTGTTATATCGTGTCCGTTAGCATCGGATTTATACAGTTAATTGTGTTGTAGGGGCGGGTAATACCTGCCAATTAAGTGGAACCACGAGATATCTCGTTAAACCCGCCCCCCCCGTGCGATGCTGATGCAACCGGGCATGATATTACAAGTCGAAGATTTTTCATATCACCTTTGTTTTTTTGCGTAATTCCTGATATTGTTTCGTAGCGGCAATCCCCCCGTAGTTGCCCCTAAATC
>DNGJ01000226.1:0-1566 GCA_003486305.1 Cyanobacteria bacterium UBA11371 | reverse complement strand
TTGCCCCTAAATCGGTCGATATTGCGTAATATCAAGTTTGGGTGGATTGTTATCGTATCGGTCGGGGCGGGTTTAGATAAATTGTCCGTCGGTGGTCAAGATTATTGGTAAAACCCGCCCCTACGCCCATGAAAATATGCGATAACGAATCTACCAGACATCCGCTCAAGGTATTGAATTATGGCACAGGAAAATTCTCTCCCTCAATCTCGCTTACCTAGACTTCCTCTCCCTCCTCAGATAATGGGGTCTGAGATCGGTTCTTTCGCCTACAATACAGTCGCTCATCGCTTACCGGATATTGCCCAAAGGGTAATCGATGACAATAAATTTCCGCTTTCTATTAAACCTCTCCAGAACATCAAGTCTAGGGCAGGCGAGACGCCTACCCCACAAGAGTTTTTGGAGATGTCTATTGTTGAGAACCTGCAAACTCTGATTCAGGAATTGCCCTACGGAAAGGTGCGGCTTCTAAAAGATATTGAAGCGCCCGATATCGCTGCTTGGAATAACTATTTAGAACCTTACGTGGGAAACAACTGGTTGGATATTCCCTGGTACTTTGCCGAGGCGTATTTTTACCGCCGGATTTTAGAAGCAACAAATTATTTTATCCCCGGAGAATGGCAGGGTTTCGATCCGTTTGAATCCCAAAAACGCCTGGGACTTTTAACTTCAAGTCAGTCTATCCAAGCATTAAGCACCCTCGTCAACAGATGGGTGTGTTCGGCACCAGAGACGCACAGGGGTAATTTGATTAAACTCCTGTATATTTCTTTATGGGGAAATCGCGCTGATTTGAGTTTGTGGCGTGCGGAATCAGGCGACCGCTCGAGTCTAGATATTGAGCGGGAAAAGGCTTATGTTTTAGCAGATTGTACCGATGCGATCGCAAATCAAATTTCCCGTTTTAAAGACGCCAGAATCGATTTTATCGTCGATAATGCCGGTTTTGAACTATTTGGCGATTTGTGCTTGGTAGACTTCCTCCTAGCAACGAATGCGGCTAAAAAAATTTACCTGCACCTGAAAGCGCATCCGACTTTTGTATCCGATGCGATGATAAAAGATATCCACCAAACAATAGAATTTTTAGCCAAGGATAGCGATGCTCAAGTGCAGTTACTAGCGTCGCGGTGGCGATGGTATATTGAGAGCGATCGCTTGCGTCTGTGTGAAAATCTATTCTGGACATCACCCCTCGCGTTTTGGGAAATGCCCGATGCTTTGCGCCAACAGTTATCCAAGTCGAATTTAATCTTTATCAAAGGGGATGCCAACTATCGAAGACTGTTAGGCGATCGCCACTGGCCTTTTACCACTCCCTTTGAAGATATCGTAACCTACTTCGGAGCTCCAATGATAGCGTTACGTACCCTCAAAGCAGAATTGGCATCTGGGTTACAATTAGAGCAGATAGAAACCCTCAATCGCGAAGATCCCCAATGGTTAACCAATGGACGCTGGGGAGTCATCCAATTTGCTAATAGTTAATAGCTAATAGCTAATAGAAAACCAATTAGCAATTAGCAATTAGCAATTAGCAATCACCAATTACCAATTACC
>DNGJ01000209.1:512-20056 GCA_003486305.1 Cyanobacteria bacterium UBA11371 | reverse complement strand
TGTGCAAAGGCATTCACCCGCCTTGCAATTTCGGGAAACAGGTAGCCAGCTTTGAGTTTGAGGTAGTTATCGTTAATCGTTGCCATGTTCAATCGCGAAGTACGCCGTTAAATCAGCTTACTGCGAATCGTCTCCCTTGGTGAAAGCAATATTTTCAGCCTCGACAGTAAAACATTGAAAGACTTAAACTGGATCTACGCGCCACCCAATTGAGTAAAGCTATAAATTCACAATCTAAAAAGGGGTGGCTTTAATCAACTCCCCAGCTTCTGGGGAAACTAATTAATTAAATGGAAATAACTCCCATGAAAAAAGCCATCCCAAGCATGATTTCAGCCGCCTTTTTGCTATCAATTCCAGCAGGCGTCAACGCTCAAGATTGCTTCAACTGCTGGATTAATCCCAGAACTGGCATCCTAGAAGATTTAGATAATGTTATTTATCGGCAAAACAGGCTAGTTGCTCCTGTTAATCAAACCGAAAGTGCAAATCAAACCACGCCGCCAAACAGTCCAGTTACTTCGGCAAATCAACCCGCGCGAGGAAATCAAACCGCTTCAGTTATTGTTTATGGCAGACCAACTTGCGGTTTGACAAATGGAATGATGCGCCAATTAGACGCAAATAAGATTCCTTATGAATTTAGGAACGTCGATAGCGATGAGGCAACGAATCGAGAAATGTGGACTTTGATCCGCAATTCAGGAACATCAGTAGGTGATTCGGTGCGCTTACCCGTGCTTTCAGTCAAAGGCAGAACTTTGATTAATTCGTCAATTGATGATGTTAAAGGAGCGTTGCGTTAACTTTTTGATTCGGGTTGGAATTATTGGAGTCGTAGGGGCACGGCAGTAGAAAACCTTCGCGTTTTGGGCAAAGCCTATTGATGCCGTGCCCCTACAATCTTTAACTACTCTGAGTCTTGATTCGACCTTGGTTCACCCAAGTAAAGCCTAATAAACGCTTCTGCGGCTTCTGAGTTCATCGCTCTCAAGGCTTTGACTATCCCTACAACCGTAAGGGCGGTGGGATCTCTCTTGGTGAAGCCATTTATAAACCGCAGATCTTTGCAGTCCCATTGCCGTTGCCAGTTTATTTTGGCTGATGCCATAAGTCGTCAACACTTCCCTAAGAGCTTTACCCGCTTGTCCCATGTTGGGCGATCGCTATTTATCCTGCTGTTTATTCTGCTGCTTTTCCGCAATGCACTTCTGAATTAGGAAAGTAGCAAGATTCGCCATAGGTCTAGCTTCTTCCTTCGCCCACTTTTCCAATGCTTCTGCAACTTCGTCCGGCAACGTGATTGTAATGCGCTTTGCCATTTCTCCCCGAACATCTTGACGCTTATCCATCATACTCTTTGCTGCGATCCGTAGTTGGTAGCAGTTTTAGACAATTTATAGAAATTTTTATCTGCATCCTGCATCTATCAGTTGCAAACTACATCTCAATGCATTAAACTGAAGTTGATCTACCTAGAGTAGATCAAAGTCAAAAGCCAGCACCCCCAAGTTTGCCCGACTCCGGTGTGCTGGCTCTAACTCCTTTATTGATTTGGAGGTAAATTCCATTATGACTTATCGACAACGCCTGAATTGTTGGGCGATCGCACGTTTACTGCCTACCCAGCAATGGGCAATTATCGCTCGCTTCCGCAACCGTTCTGATGCAGATGGGCATTTTCAGTTCTTGCGTCAAAAAGTACCGCACATTCAGTTTAAGGTTGTATTTGATTTGACCAACCCGAACTAGGGGGGTTTGGGCGATCGCTGTCAGAAACCCGGTTTTTGGCAAAAACCGGGTTTCTTGGAGTGGGCGATCGCTTGATCTTTTCGCTGAAAAAACCAGCGTTTCTAGAAAGACTTATCGACGCGGTTCAAAGGAAATAACCCTTCCATTCCTGACTCGACAACTGAAGACACCGTTTTATACTGCGATCGCAAACATGGCGATCGCGCTGCTTCAAAAGCTAGCTGCACAGTCGCGTACATCCAACTCAGGTCATTTCTCTAACTTCCTTCCGTGGTTAGATTTTGCTATGTCACAATGAATACAAGCTGACTATAGCTGAGTTAGGTGAGTACGCGATGGTGTTGCGTCGCTGGTTCGTTGCTTCTGGCTGCATTGCTTTGTTACTTTCAAGCGGCGATATATTGAAACCGAATCCCTCAGCTATACTAAAGCCAAGACCGATCGCTGGTGAAAACAATCAGCCCATAGCCTGCCGATGCAAACCACCCTTAACCTCGACGAAGCCCTTCTCAACGAAGCGTTCCAACTCACCAACATCACCAACCAAGAAGAACTGATCAATCTAGCCCTGCAAGAACTCGTGCGATCGCGCAGAAAGAAAAATCTTCTCGACCTTGCTGGGCAAATTCAATTCGTTCCAGATTTTGACCACAAAACTCTGCGCGAAACTCGTCATGCTGCTGATTGACACATCTGTTTGGATCGCTGTCTTTCGCGATCGCAGCGGTCAAGTTCGCCAGCAGCTTGAAACTTTGATCGCCGATCGTCAAGTTGTACTCACCCGATTCACTCAGCTGGAATTACTTCAAGGTAGCTTGAACGAGCAAGAATGGAATCTGCTTTCCACCTACCTCGCAACACAAGATTATATTGAACCAACGATTCATTCTTGGCAAGCTGCTGCACGCATTTACTATGATTTGCGTCGCCAAGGGCTTTCCGTTCGCAGCCCAATCGATTGCTGTATTGCTCAAGCCGCACTGGAAAACAATTTACTTTTGATTCACAACGATCGCGACTTTGAAACTATTGCCCAAGTGCGATCGCTCCAACACCTTCGCTTTCAAGCTTGAGTCTTTCCTGAAAAGCATAGACGCACGAGGGATGGTTCATCGGCGATCGCTCTGGTGCCAAGCCCCTACCTTCCTGGAGCGTCCTGGAGCGTCCTGGAGCGGTTCAATAAAAGCCAAAATAGAAGATGGACGAGTTCAGCCCAATCAATATATCTCACTCAGAAATCCAGCTAGAATTGAACGAAACCAGCGAAATTCTGACAGCAACAAAGTCAGACCGCCTCGACCGCTGGTTATCTAACCAATTATCCGATTTATCCCGTTCTCGCATTCAAAAGCTAATCGAACAAGGGAACGTGCAAATTAATGGCGAAACCTGTACGGATAAGAACGCTAAGGTAAAACCGGGCGATCGCATCCACCTTACCATCCCCGAAGCCCAACCCACCAACATCCAACCCGAAGACATCCCCCTGGATATTCTCTACGAAGATGATCGCATACTCATCCTCAACAAACCCGCTGGATTAGTCGTTCATCCCGCCGCCGGACACACTGATGGCACGCTTGTCAATGCCCTTTTAGCCCATTGTCCTTTAGCAGAAATTGGCGGCGAACAGCGTCCCGGAATAGTCCACCGATTGGATAAGGATACAACCGGAGCGATCGCGATCGCCAAAACCGACCAAGCGTATCAACACCTACAAGCACAACTAAAAGCCAAAACCGCCCGCCGGGAATATCTAGGCGTCGTCTACGGCGTCCCCAAAACCGAAAGCGGTAGTGTAAACCAACCCATCGGACGCCATCCCGTTGACCGGAAAAAAATGGCAGTCGTCCCAGAAGAAAAAGGCGGACGCCCCGCCATCACCCACTGGCAAATTAAAGAACGACTCGGTAATTACACGTTAATCCACTTTCAGCTAGAAACCGGACGCACGCACCAAATAAGGGTTCACAGTGCTTATATGGGACATCCTATCGTCGGCGACCCCCTATACAGTTCCGGGCGGGACATCGGTGTAAACTTGCCGGGACAGGCACTCCACGCATGGAAACTCACCTTACAGCATCCCGTATCTGGGGAGTGGATTTCGGTTACCGCCCCTCTGCCAAAGGCGTTTAATACCCTGCTGGAAGTTCTCAGGCGGCGATGAGATGGGGAAGAAGGTGCTTTGGCGCGGTGAATTCTTTCCCCGTTTCCCGATCGCCCCATCTTCCTGATTCCTTTTGACTTTTAGATCGAACTGAGGTCTTTACTGAAACTTATATCAGCTGCCATGAAGTTGCGGTAAACACTTACCTTGAAAAATGTAAAAGAATTACGGAATTGCGCGGCGAGTGAATGTAGTTAATTAAAGACAGTTAAACGCTAAGGACAGTCGGATTTATGTTTTTCCATCACCACCTTTTAGTCAACCCAAACTATTTTTGCTGCACAGACGGCGATCGTGGTTCCGGCAGAATTGCTTAATCAAATTTGTTATCAGAAACATTGCTAATATCAAGTGCAAAGCTTGATTGGGCGCGAACTACCTACACCAACCCTAACGGATATGGTGTAGGTTTCCTTGTGCGCTGGGGATTGCCTTGACCTCCCCAATGAAAAATACCAGCCCAAAAAACAGTTGTGATACCCTCGTCCCAACGCATACGGACTTGTAAGGTTAATGGTGTTTACGGTGTGGGTTTTACAACTTTCCTTTGATGCTAAGCAAATTATGTTGGTAAACCCGCCCTCCTCGCTGCCGATACAAGTTAGCAGCTGTTGTTATAGTTACAGCCAAAGCGTTTAAGACAGAGACAAAATTATTATGCTTGTAACAAACCGAGGGCATTTCTTAGTACTACGATTGTCCCATCAATGATGTACTGCACTGCTAAAGCTGCCAGTAAAATGCCGAGCAATCGCGTGACAACAAGTATGCCAGTATGGCCTAGAAAGTCTGCTAATTGTTTGGACAAACGAAACAGCACGTAGGCAATTAACAGCACAACTGCTGCGATCGCCAAAACGATTGCCAAGCTCAAGGGGTCATGAGCTTTAGCCGTTAGTATTAAAATACTCGCGAAGGTTCCAGGGCCTGCCAGCAGCGGAATTGCCAGGGGAAATACGCTAACATCCTCAATTGTGAGAGCTTCTTTTTCTTCCTCGACGGTTTCTTGTTCTACCGGCCCAAACACCATATCAACCGCAATCTTTAAAAGCAAGATACCTCCCGTAATCTGGAAAGCCTCGATGCTAATTTCTAAGTAACGCAGTAGCCATTCACCTAAAAGAGCAAAAACAAGCAGAATAGCTGCTGCAATCAGGACAGCTTGACGGGCAATCCGATTTTGTTCTTCGGCAGGATGTTTACCAGCTAAAGTAATGAATATTGGCATCAGCCCAACCGGGTCAATGACAACAAATAGAGTCAAAAAAGCTGTTATTGCGAACGACATTTTGCTGATAATTACTATAAAATGCTCAATTTAACAGTATACTGGCGAGTTACGATCTGCCTTACCCTTGAGAATGATTTCTACGCTACAACGACGCGAAAACCTATGCTGGCATATCCATGTCTTCGCGACTTTTACAACCAACCCCAAGATGTGCTAAAGGAGACAGAACGGAATGCACAGAGTTTGTCTGAATCAGAACGATCGCACTCGTCACGAGTGCGATCGCACAGCCACACCACAGCCACCCCTGCTTCTGCATCAATCCGGCGATGAATCACCTGCATTCCAGCATAGGTACTGTAAAACTCTATACTTCGCTCAACATCTGACACCGGGAGTGCTATGTGCGTAAGTCCAATATCAATCATCGCAACATATATCTCGCATAATATTCAACAGGAAGGGAACGAGCATCGCACAATAAAGAAGCTATCGGGGCTTCAGATTCAGGGAAATTTTTGATTGCTTGACAAAGCTTGTAAAAGGTCTTGTGAACATGACTTGTAGTCAGCTTATGATTTGCCAAATCTAGCAGTATGACAAAGGCATCTAGGATAATCTTCTCAATATAATCGGTTTCGGTATATAAATCATTAATAAAATTTTGCAACTTTGCGTAACTTATTTCATCGATTTCAAAATATTCAAAAATTTTAGGCTTGGGAAAATAGTTTTCCAACCTTTCTGCTATCGAAATAATTAAGCGATCGCGCTTTGCCGATGGCAAGTTAATTAGTTGATAAGTTCTAGTAAGAATCCAAGCAGCGGGATTTAGTTCGCATCCACAAGCTGGAAGTCCAAAACAAGCTGCCTCATAAATAACCGTTCCACTCGCTGCAAAAGGATCGAGTATATGAGCATCTCTTGGACAATACGAAAGCAGCAAATTTTCAATTAGTTGTGGGGAAAACTGACCGCGCCAAGTAAAAATATTTGAACGTGTCTTATCTTCAATATTCAAGATACTTTGTGGAAGATCAGTACTAAACTCAATCAATTCTTGAGCTAAAAATTTTTTTCTCAATTTGTGGATCAAAAACGTATTGCTCTGCATTAGAACGAATAGCCTGGTATTGCTTTGCTCCTGAATGAACGCAGACTAAGTGTCGATCGAGGTGTAAGGAAAATATTATAGCTGTTTACCGCAAAAAGCTATGGTATGAGGGTTTTTGGCACAGAGCGATCGCTCCCGTTCCTGTGGGATATGCCTCCCTCACCCGGGCGCGATCGCACCTATTACCCATCCTAAACCCAGATGTGGGGATGGGTATAAGCGTAGCGTGCATCGATGCGATCGCACCCACTATTGTCAAGCCATTAGCCATTAGCAATTAGCAATATTCTGATATAAACTAAAACTCGCGCCGAGAGAAAACAATAATTGCGATTGATAAAAGCATCGCCGTATAAAGCAATGCGTAGGCTGCATTTTCCAGTAAAATAACAGGATTGGGTAAAACTCCAACCCCGTATACCGCCTGATTTTTTAAGTTTAATCGCGATAAATCTGGCAAAACAAGATAAAGTCCTCGCACAAAACCCTCGATATTGGGGTTTTTGGATAGCTGACCCAATTTAATTAAATCTGGGCTTAAATGCCCCATTAAGTAAATCCCAAAAGTGAACAGGGTAGCAAGCAGCGAACTGGTAAAAACACCAAATAAAATAGCTACAGCAGTGAGTAGGGATAGCTCAAAAAACATATACAGAACAGCGATTAAAATGCTATCCAAAGGGAAAGAAACCCCCTTGACTAACAGTACTATCAGATAAACTATCGTCATCAAGGCTAATAATACAGCCAGCACCGCTGATAATCCCAAGTGCTTGCCGATAATAAACTCTGCGCGACTGACTGGTTTTGCGATTAAGACTAGGACGGTTTTCTTTTCAATTTCTTTATTAACCAGTCCGGTGCCAACAAATACAGTTACGACTAAGCCTAATACTGCCATAGCAGCCAGACCCAGATCGAGAATTATTTTATTTTCTGCACCCGTCGCGATTTGTGGGAGTAAAACCATCGCAGCGACTAATAAAATGGCAAATAAACCGATCAGGTAAAGGACGCGATCGCGAATCACTTCGCGAAATACGTGAGTTGCGATCGCTAAAGTTCTGCCCAAAATCATAGTAATTTGGTAATCGGTAATCGGTAATTGGTAATTGGTAATTGGTAATTGGTAATTGGTAATTGCAAGAAAAGCTAATTGCTAATTGCTAATTGGTATTTGTATTACCCATTACCCATTACCCATTACCCATTACCAATTACCTAATTTTTCTTCGTTGGTTGGGGTGATTTGAGCTTAAGCAGTCCGCGCGCTGGGTCACTTACAGGTTCGCATCGTAAATCGCTGAGACTCACCGGCGATCCTGCCCTTACTCCTCGACCCCGAGATAGAGTAACTTTACAGGATTTTCTCAAATGATAGCCTTCAACTCTCGTACCGGGGCCGCGCCAGTTGGCTAACAGATTCAAATTATATCCTCCGTCTATTGGGGAAACATCAGCTCCATATTCCCACAGCGCGTCTTCCTCCACTTTTGGAGTCACTTCTTCTGACAGTTTAACCACTCTATCGTTGGCATTTAATAACCATCGTTCTACGTCAGGCCAAACTTTACCATCTATCTGATTTCTCAAGCGCGATTCAACGGCATTAAGAACTAAAGCTCCCCTGGGAACCGGATCTGAACCGTAGGCAACTTTGTTCACAAAAAAGCTGCGACCCAACTCATCTGCTGCGATGCTGGGATATGCTTGTAACCAGCCCTGGACGATAAAGCCAAATAACAGCCAACAACTTAAAAGTAGGTTAATCAAAAGCAAAATAGTCAGGTTTTGGCGCACCTCTGGATTTGGCGTTTTGAGCTTTAATCCCTCGTGCCAAAATTCAGGGATTGCGGCAACTGCTGCTGATACTATAGGCCAAGCAACAACGCCTATCGCTAGCAATGCTGGGTCGCCCCAAATGCCGAATAACAGCAGACAAATTAACGCTCCCGTCACCCAAGAACCTATAGAAATTCCTTGAATCGTTATCGGTTCTTTTGTTGTGTACCACGCTACGCCAATAATTAATAGTAACCCGCTCAGAACAGCCAGAATTGGCAGGAATGCTGTAAACGCTATTGCAGCAATACCCAGAATTACACTCGCTATTATTAGCGTTTGCCAAGACCAGATTTTGGGCGGTTTAAAATTCTTGACTAGGTAGGTAATTATTTGGTTTAAAATCTTCGTCGTATCCATAAGCACGCTCGCTGGTTTGTTATTTAATCCCAAACATATTTGTTAAGAACAACATCAATAAAATAGCAGTACCGCTATAAGCATTGGCTACCAAAATTGTGCTTGAGGTTATGCGTGCCTTAGCAGAATCGTAATATCTTTTGTACAAAGAACTTGTGAGTGTGGGGCGATATCTGCCCGATTCTTGTTGTTTTTCTGCTGGTGGTGCTTCCTTTACTAAGTTTCGCCACACATCTAAAAATACCAATTCCGCAATCAAAATAAATACAAAAGCTAAAAAGACAATTAAAGCAACTTCCCCATATACTAGACCTATAGGGACGGCTGCATTTTCGACAATGTTATTAAAAAATACGAAGGTGATAATTTGTTTTTTGAGATTGGGGGACAAAAACGACTGAACGGCAAAGAAAACCAGCCAGCCCAGACAAGTTGAAAATAAATTCAGTCCCAGGGAATATTCTATACTGGCTTTACGGCTGAGTTTCCATTGCTTTTGGAAAACCAAGGCTTCAATCGCGATCGCAAGTGACAAAAATAACATCTGAAATACAATCGCTCGCAGAGGCAACACAAAAGAAAACGACATCGATGACCCTCCCTACACTCCAACTTTGTGGTTGAGCGTTACCTGGGAATTCTACCATCTCACAGCAAATATATAAAAATGGTTCTAACCCCAACTATAATTAAGATTTATGAGCAGAATCGGAATCGGCATTCGCACGGCGGTGGCGCGGACTGAGCGCATTGCGGGTCAAATACACGTATACGACGGCGCGGGGAAAGGCAAGTCTAGGGCGGCGTTGGGTGTGGTGTTGCGGTCGATAGGATTGGGAATCGACGCCACAGCACCGGCTAGAGTATTGCTGCTGCGTTTTCTCAAAGGCCCCGAACGTACCTACGACGAAGATAGCGCGATCGCAGCCCTACAACAAGGTTTTCCCCATCTGATAGACCAAGTTCGCACGGGCAGGGCAGAATATTTTGGTGCAGATGAAATTACTCGCTTTGATCGCCATGAAGCACAACGCGGGTGGGATGTAGCTAAAGGCGCGATCGCTTCCGGACTATATTCAGTCATCGTCCTAGACGAACTCAACCCAGTGCTAGACTTAGGTTTGCTCTCGACCGATGAAGTCGTCCACACCCTCAAGCACAAACCAGAATACTTGGAAATTATCGCCACAGGTCGAGGCGCACCGCAATCGCTGCTAGAAATTGCCGATTTGCACTCGGAAATGAAACCCCACTTTCACCCAAAAGCGATTGAACGAGGAATCGAAGGAATTGAAATCTATACGGGTGCTGGTAAAGGAAAATCTACCAGCGCGCTGGGTAAAGCACTACAAGCAATTGGTAGGGGAATTAGTCAAGACCAGTCGCACCGCGTCTTGATTTTACAATGGCTCAAAGGTGGCAGTGGGTATACAGAAGATGCTGCGATCGCTGCACTACAGCAAAGCTATCCCAATCTAGTCGATCATCAACGCTGCGGCGGAGATGCGATCGTTTGGCGCGGACAACAGCAAGAACTAGACTATGTAGAAGCAGAACGAGGCTGGGAAATCGCTAGGGCTGCGATCGCTTCTGGACTCTACAAAACCATTATCCTCGACGAACTCAACCCCACTGTTGACCTGGAATTGCTACCAGTAGAACCAATCGTACAAGCTTTGTTAAGAAAACCCCGCGATACTGAAGTCATTATCACGGGGCGTTGCCTCAATCCACCAGCTTACTTCGACCTCGCCAGCGTTCATTCCGAAATGATTTGCCACAAACATTATGCCGATCGAGGCGTTCAACTCAAACGAGGCGTAGATTTTTAGCTGGAATTTGGCTAATTGCTAATGGCTAATTGGTCTTAGCAGATCTTGTTCCCAGGCTCCCGCCTGGGAACGAAATGCATGAGGCTCCGCCTCAAGCTGCATCGCGACGCACCAACTGCGCTTTAAATTGCCGTTTCACAATTAAACCAATACCGCACATTCCAAATCCCAGCATTGCGATTGTTGTACTCGATTCTGGCACCGATGCTGGCTCAATCGAGTCTACCAGAACTACCATATCTTGATAATCGCCATCAGAAACACCGCCGACGCGCAATAAATCGTCAAAAGCGATAATGAATTGATCGAGGGTAAATGTCTCTGGGTTATGACCGGGAATCTGAAGTACAGTTTGATTGTTGCCGCGATAAACTACAGATTGTTGAGATTGATTCGGATTGCGGCCTTTTTCGCTGTAAAAAGTCACCCCATCTCCTCGTTCTAAGTAAAAACCAAAAATGTTCCCAAATCCCAGATAATCTGTTGACGTATTTCCCAAGCCTTTAGTCACCGAAAGATTGCCGTTGTTGAAGCTTAGCAAGGCTGCATCCGACACACTATTGCTTCCCTGAAAAAGTTGAGCTTTAAAGCCATTGGGATTGTATATGCCAAACTTGTTCGTGGATGCAAAGCCTGCTATTTCCAACATGATAGTTGCTACAGATGAGCCGCCACCAGCGCTAGTAAATAGCTCGAAATTTGTCTGATCTGCTATGGTGTCAATTTTTGGCCCAGTAACAGCGATCGCATCTAATTGCTTTTGCAGTGAGTAAGGCGCGCCACCATCCCAAGAATTACCAAAACTCACTCCCCTTGCTTCTGATGCCAAAAACATCATCGTTCCTAAAGAAATTAGTCCCGCTATTGCTGTACAATTCAAAAGTTTTTTCACAACTTACTCCTCATTTTTTGTCAATTTGACCAAGGAACCTCTGCGCCGAACGTATCGAGCTTGTCAGGACTAGAGAGCAGCCCAGTTTATAGCGGATTGCAGTCGCATGAGGTACACCAACAGCTGTGTGCGGGCAGCGTTAACGCTGCGCGCTTGACAAAATGCGCCTTAAGGCTTTCCCTAGACGAGCTTGCAATCTGCTGTATTTGCAGTAAATTAGCCAATTTCTGCTCAAATGATGAGAAATAGGTAGATGAAGATAGCAAGCAAAAATACAGTTGCAAGACTTACCTACGAGCTAATAAAAACCTGGTTTTTGTGTATATGTTTGGATGATAGACAGGTTTTTAAATTCGCTTTAGGCTTGTTTATTTCTCAACAAATGCGGAAACTCAAATTAAAATCATGTCCGTTTCGCCATCGGATTGTTTAGGCGATTTTCTATTGCGATCGCCAGAAGCACCAATGCTTTCAAACGCAATGCAATACCATTGTTTAACATAAATTGCACCGCATTAATTTATTAGCTATGCTTTGCGTCGCCGAGCCAAATAACAATGGCATTAGAGGCCGTTCGTAACCAAAAATTCAAGTCTAGATAATACTTGAAAGCACCCTTAAAAATTATTTTACAACCTCTAATTCAGCTTAGAGCTAACCCCTAAGCCAAAATGCACATAGATGCACTTCATAAAATTTGTTCCATACTCTAGGAAAACCCTTTTACGGCCTGGTCGGCAAAACACTTAAGCGTTAACTGGGGAGATGCAGGTATTTCCACGTAGAGTAATTAAGGTAGATATTATCAATACCGTAGAATCACGGCTAGAGGCTAGCCGAAAACTTTACTGTTTCTTTAAATTCACCGCATGTTTTTAAAGATTTGATGAAATATCCTACATCTGATGAAAATTGCCGCGCAGCAGAATCACCGTAGAATGGTAACGACGAGCGATCGCGCCGCAAATATTTCCTTCAACTGCCTCCCTCCCCGACACGGGGAGGGCTTGTTTAAAGACTAGCGACCTGAAGATCTGTATTCAGTGCCAGCTGGCTGCGGCTGTACCGCGTCAATGTTGAACATAACCACAAATTTCGCATTGGGAATCAGGCGTCGCAGAATCTCCAGATGACCGTCTGCATCGGAGCGATTGCGAAACTGACCAACTGTCAATCGTTGCATGTTGGGCAGCAGGCGAACCAGCACCCAAGGGTGAAGGCGTTCACTGTAGGGCATAATTAACTTGTCTCCATATGTAGTTGGAGCCAGAGCCAGCGTCGTTCCCTGCAAAGTTCGGGCGCTGGCTTCTGACATGAACCGCTTCTAAAAGTTTGCACAAAGTTACCTAAAAATCGATAAATCTGTACAAAACCCAACTCCACGGTATAAGTTCGCTCGACTAGAAGCACATTTCTGCTTAGTTACCTTGCAAGGGTAGCTCAGCTTCTTTGACTACTAATCCTCAGTTAGAGATACTGAAACAAATCTCAGTACGAGATTGATATAGTATTCAGTTGTTGTGTAGTGGTTCACAAGCCGCCCCAGAACGAGCTTTTTAATCTTCACGATTAACTAGGCGTATCTATCGGATGTGTTTAGCCACTGATTAAATAGTACAACAGACATGCAGACAATTGTGGAAATAATGACAAAAAAATCCAAAATTTTATTTACATTTCCTAGCCCGTATTACAAATAAATTTAGGGTTTTGTTTACTTAGATAAATCGATTTATAGTGAAGGCAATTGACAGGCAATGAACTTAAGCAGGGAGCTGATTAGACTGAGGAAAAGACTAGGATTGACCCAAAAACAAGTAGCGGATGCTGTGGGTGTTACCGATCAAACTGTAAGTAATTGGGAAGTTGGCAGATTTGAACCCAGGCTCACCATCAGTCAGATGCAGGCTCTATGTCGTGTCTTGCAATGCTCTTTGGATGAACTTCCTAGCTTCACTGATGCAGAGAAGTCGGAGTAACAAGGACATTAGCGATCGCATAAATAACGCCAGCCAGGAAAGAATTTGGTTAAGCAGATTTGGGGATGAGACAGGAATGGCTAGTTTGGCGGAAAAGCTCAAACAACGACGAGAATCGCTGAATGTGACTCAAAGGCAAATTGCGCTTGAATTGGGCGTGACTGTAACTACTGTGTAAAACTGGGAGGCTGGCAGATATATCCCAAAGCTCTCTCCCAATCAAATGAAAGCTTTGTGTGACCTTTTGAATTTCACACTAGAGGATTTAGCAGACTGATATCATGTCCTTAAGCAATGGTAGAGTATATTTTTTGATGTTGTAGGGGCGGGTTTTACCAACAATTAAGTGGAACCAAGAGATATCTGATTAAACCCGCCCCAAGGAGTGCGATGCCGATGCTTCAGGACATGATATGATTCACAAATCAAAATTTGCCTCGAACTAGGATAACTGTACAATCGCAACCGCGAGCGATCGCGCAAGGAATATTCCCTTTAATTGCCTGTTCCAGAAAACCCTCGCGGGAAGCGCCCAGCAGAACAACATCGGATTCGTCGAATTTAGCCAACTTGGTCACCGCTTCTGACACTGAATAGCCTCGAAGGTGAGTTCCCAAAACTGGAATCGATGCCTTTCGCCCAGACATACCCTTCCAAACACCGGCGTGAGAATCTAGTTGCTGGCGTAAATTTTGAGCAGCGCGATCGAGTATCGGCGTCATCGGTACGGCTTCAGAAGGTTTGAAAACCTGGCAAAGTCGGATTTTGGGCGCATAACCCAGCGCCACGAGTGCCGGAAGCAGTCGAACGGCACACTCGGCATTGGGACCACCCCCCATCGGCACTAACCACCGATCCCATAGAGGAATCTGGCATTGGGCATAGGGTAAGGGGCATTGGACGTAAAATTCCCCGCTCGGTGCAGCATCGCTTTCTGGATCTTTATCGATCGCCTGTTGACCATTACCCCGCGTAGTGCCCAATTTTACTAACACCACCTCGCAGGCGGCTTGGCGAATCGCCGTATCGATCGCATTGCCAAAAATGCGACCGGGGCTGGGGGGTTCTGCATTCCAGCCCATGACGAGTAAATCGATATGCTCAATTTCGATCGTTTCTAAAATCGCAAAAGCCACATCGTGGGCGACGCGCACCTCTGTGTGAACCGGCACGTGCCACTTGCGCCCGATACTTTCTGCCTTTCGCAGCAAGCGGCGGCTAGAGGTCGTCCGCACCGGGGTTTCTTCCGGAGAGTTATGACGCCCGACTAAGATAATTTGCAGACAAACGAGTTCGTAGTCGCGATCGCGCGCAATCGCAGCCGCGATTTGCAACAGTGCATCGGCAGTCTGGGGATTCGCTAACGGCACCAAAAGACGACCTTTGCCCACCGATGGCGAACGTGTTTGATAAACTACATAAGAAGGTTGGGGACGCGGCCCAATCTCCATATTTTTACCGCCCAGTCGATCCGCTTCCACCCGAATAATATCGCCACGGGTAATAATTCCAACCAGCTTTCGACCCTCGACTACGGGTAAGCGGCTGAGTTGATAGCGGTTGAGTAGATAAAGCACATCTGCCAAAGTCGCTTTAGTTCCTACCGTTACAGGTTTTGGCGTCATGATAGCTTCGAGGGGCGTATCTTTTGGCAGGGCGCGCTGATTGATAGCGGCTAGGTCGCTTTGGGTGATAATTCCTACCAACTTGCCATTGTCAACAACCGGAAAGCCTCGGTGATGCGATCGCGAGAAAGCTTGCACCGCTTCATCAACCGTCATCTTGCTGCTGAGGGTTTCTACCCGTTGCTGCATCACATCTGATGCCTTTAGTTGGGTTAAAATCCCTTCGTTGGGGGTAGCTTTATCGAGTTTGATACCGTTCAATTCCAAGATGCGGTCATAAATCGAACGGGGTGCAACGGTTTCGGCAACTAAGTACGACGTGACGGAACCGATCATTAGGGGTAGCAGCAAATTAAAATCGGTCGTCATCTCGAATACGATCGCGATCGCCGTGATCGGAGCTTTGGAAACAGCGCCAAAAAATGCTCCCATCCCTGCCAAAGCGTAAGTCGTCGGCGCACCATATCCCACGATATTGGTTTCCAACAGTCCCACCAGGTAACCCAGCGCCGAACCCAACATCAAGGAGGGGGCAAATAAACCCCCCGGTGCGCCAGAACCAAAAGCGATCAGGGTGAGGCCGAATTGGGCGACAAACGCGATCGCAGCCACCTGTGCGCTGGCTTCACCCGCGAGCAAAAATTCCCGCATTCCCGTGTTATCACGGAAGAAAGCTGGCAATAATGCTACAATCGCCCCCGAAACCATCCCAGCGAGTCCGATCCGGAAAGGCAAACTCAGTCGCACCACGCGCTGATAAAATTTCAGGCTGGCGAAAATTCCCTGACAAAACAGCGCCCCCAACAACCCGCAAGCGACTCCCAGGAACAGGTAAAAAGGGATTTCCGGGATGGAAAAGCTAGTTTGAGAAGTGGTTAATTCTAGGTTAAGTTCGAGCGATCGCCCGCCCAACAATCGGGAAACCACCCCGCCGATAAACGAAGCCAAAATAGCCGTACCCAGCGTAAAGCCAGAGACATCGTGCAGCAGTTCTTCGATTGCAAACAGCACCCCAGCCAGGGGTGCGTTAAACGCGGCGGCTAATCCCGCCCCCGCACCCGCTGCAATCATTTGGCGGCGGTGATCCGGAGAGGTGGGGATCAACGCGCTGAGTTGTCCGGCTAAAGCCGCTCCTACTTGGACGGTAGGCCCTTGTCTGCCGATAGCCAATCCCGAACCCAGCGCCAAAATACAGCTGAGTAATTTAACTAAAGCCACCCGTAAATCTAGGGCGATGGGAAAAGCAGCCAGCGCCGCCTTGACTTGGGGAATACCGCTTCCCTTCGCCTCGGTAGCAAAGCGATCCACCAACCAACCAGCCAAAAATCCGAACGAGAGGCCCACTGCTGGCAAGACTAGACCAGCGGGTGCGAGGTGAGAAACCGACACTCGCCATCCCCCAAGCCATCCCGATGCAACCTTCAGAAATACAGCCGCGAAAGCGGCAACTAACCCGATCAGACAAGCTTCGGCGATCGCTAAACGGCGTCGGGGCCGAAATGTCTGACGCAAGCCTTTGGGAATGGACAGAGGCCACATATTTCCTAGTGGCTAATGGCTAATGGCTAATGGCTAATGGCTAATGGGAAATTAGCAATTAGCAATTAGCAATTAGCAATTAGCAATCAGCTATTACCCATTCCATATTAAGGATTTTTACCCGTTACGGATAAACCTTCAACAATCAAAGACGGTGTATAACAAGAACCGTTCCACTCGCCATCGCCTCCCAGTGCCACGAGTTGCTTGAGTGCAGCGTAAACGTTACCGGCTACCATCGTGTCTTTGACCCGGCCTACAACTTGACCTCGCTCTACCCGATAGCCCAAATCCACGTTGATCGAAAAGTCCCCAGAAATCCCAGCGCCGCCGCCCAGCATTTGATCCACTATCAATCCATCATCCAGGTGCTGCATCAAGTCGGACAAAGTGCCAATACCCGGTTGCACGAGCATGTTATACAATCCGGGCGTCGGATAGCTGCCCATATCCGGACGGAATCCGTTACCTGTAGTGCCGCTACCGAGTTGGCGACCTGTGGTGCGGTCGGTATAAAACAACTGCAAAATGCCGTTTTTGATCAAGGTGAGGGGTTGGGTTTGAGTGCCTTCATCGTCAAAAGGGCAGCTGTAAGGGCCAGCATCGGGTTGCTGGGAAACCGTGATCTGGCGATGGGTGACAGGTTTGCCCAAGCGATCGCTCCAAGGAGAAGCGCCTTCCAAAACCCGCTTGCCGTTGAGTGCAGCCGAAACCGTACCCCAAAGCATATCGGCGGCTTTGGCGGTAAACAAAACCGGGACGCGACCGATGGGCGGGGAGATGTTTTCTTTTGCCCAATCCAACCTTTGTAATATTTGCTGCGCTAATGCCGCAGGTTCGAGTAGATCCCGTTGGGTTTGACCGTCGGAAACGCTTAAAAAATCCTCACCCCGCACCCATTCTGCCGCCACATAGCAGCTAAGCGTGGTATCGGTATAGCTGTAATCGAGTCCTTCTGAGTTGAGCAGACGGGTGGTTTCAACTTCGCATTCCCACTCGCTGCTGACTAAGACTTCTCGGTAAGCGTCTCGAATCAGCGCGATCGCTTCTTTTCCCCAAGTGACTAACTGTTCTACTGGTACCGCTTCTCCCAAGTCGGGATAGGACTTTTTTGAGCCACTGGTCAGTTCCACAGTTTCGGCTTCGTTGAGAGAAGACAGCGCGATCGCTCGTTCTACTAACGCTTGCGCTTCCAGCGGTCCATAAGCAACCGCTAAACCGGGACGTCCATCCAACCACAGCCGCAGTGCCGTACCCTCAGATTGAGCGCTTTCTAACTGCTTGAGACGGTTGGCTTCAAAAAATACTGGTTTGGTATGCGATCGCGACTGATAAACCTCAGCCGCTTGCGCCCCGGCTTTTTTGGCTAACTCGATCAGCTGTTCTGCCTGTGCTTCTTGTGGCAAATCGTGAAACCCCATATCCTGCCGTGGAATAGATTGGTCGAACCGCCAAGACTCTGAGGATGGAGGTATCAAGGATATAAACCGTCGCAGAAATACCGCTGACTGAAGTTTATCCTTGTCCGCTCAATTCCCCCCAATTGTCTTTCTGGTTAATTTTCCCAGTCTATGGGGATCAACTGAAATATTTTTTCACCGCCTACCAACTCAAGACGTGACATCGCCCATTACCCATTACCCATTACCCATTACCCATTTCCTGCAACAGCCAAAAACCGGCAAAAGATTCTGCTTGCGGATCTGATTGCACGGCTAAAAAATGCACCCCCTGTGCCTTCTGCTTCGCTTGTTCAAACCCTTTCGCCTCTGCTAGCAGCGCCCGGTCTTTTAAATTCGCCAGTATCCAGCGATCGCTCACTCCCGTTTCCAGCAGCAATCGGTCTTTTTCTCTGTCAATTTTGATACTTGCTAAATCCAACCCGGAGAGCCATCCAGCCAAGGGCAAGGCTCTAGGCGAAAAAATTATCAAGCCGGGAATCTTCGTATCCGGGGTTATTCCTATATTTTTCATAGGAATTGCTTCTTGAAAGTCAATTTCCCACTCGTGCATTTCCTCAAATGCCGATGCCTCTAAAGTTACAAATGCCCACTGCTGTCCCACCAAGGCATCCGGTAAAGATTCGGGTGCTTGGGTCGGCATTTGCACCGAAGGATTGGGAACATTTGCCTGAAAACCAGGATGGTTGGGATATACTTCCTGCATCCGCTCGGATAGCCACCGATTCAGAGTAAAAGTGCGCCGACTGGGAGCGACTAAAATACCCAGATCGTTGCAGGCTTTGGTAATCATGTTATTCATCTGGGTACGGAAAAAGCGGATCTTTTGGGGAGATTGATTAGATTGAGCCATCGCCTCCTCTAACGCCTGCCGCAACCAAACAGAATTTACCTGCGTGCTAGAACAATACTGAGCATACCGGAAAGTAGAATCGGCATCGTCTCCCACTTCTAGGGGACTCTCGCAGATCAGCACTTCCCATACTTTTTTCTTGTTTTCGTCCAGGATTGGACGGGAATAGAAATCAAGTTCCCAAATTTTACCCATGCCGCCCTGTGTCAATCTGCTTTCTGACTCGATTGTACGAGCGATCGCGCCCCCCAAATAAGGAACCTCAGCTTAACGTTTCATCGCCAGTCCACTCAATCAATTCATCCAAAGTGCATTCTAAGGCTCGACAAACGCGAAACAGCGGATCGGCATCCATGCGTAACAAAGGCTGGTGCGCCCATCGATGAATGGTGTTGTAGTTGACTGAACTCAGCCTGGATAACTTCGACATCGTTATCTTTTGGCGATCGCACAATTCCCTGATTCTCAGTTTGGCTTGAAATGGCACCGTTAACCGCTTGTATTCTTACAACTCTACAGTGTATAATCTAACAATTCTAATAAAAAGCGATCGCGCTTTGGCGTGGAAAACTGAAGAGCGATCGCGCCGCCCTAATCTTGAACTACCTCAACCAAGTCTTCAATCATCACATCAAACGCGCGGGCTAATTTCTGAATAGCCGTGAAATCAACCATCGCCATTGCTGGTGAGCGGGCGTAGGTTCTGACGGTGCTGTAAATAACTCCAGAACGCTCAGACACTTCCTTGAGCGTCCAACCTTTCTCAGCCGCAAGTTCTCTCACCCGCAACCTAATTTGCCCCATTTTTCCCTTGACAAGTGTTGAAATTTAGTCATTATAGCTTTATTATAAATAACGATCGCACTCCGGCGTGGAAAACTGAAGGGCGATCGCT
>DNGJ01000209.1:0-228 GCA_003486305.1 Cyanobacteria bacterium UBA11371 | reverse complement strand
TTACGTGTTTAGGAACCATTTACTATGTTACCAATACCAGAGACGAGTTCAAAGCCCGTCCACAGACTTGCTCGCTTCGTTACCAAAGCAACAGCCGCCCTACTCTTCAACCTCAAGCCAGAACAAATTAAGCGCGTCGAATGCTGGCGATATGTAGTTTACGTTAACGGCGAGGGAGTCAGTCAATTCGTCAGCTACGCCGATTTTCCGCCCATTGTAGGCGTAGAA
>DNGJ01000458.1 GCA_003486305.1 Cyanobacteria bacterium UBA11371 | reverse complement strand
CCACAATCGAAAGTAGCACCAGCCACAGAAGCAAAACCAGCCGGAGAAACTGCTACTCCCCAATCAAAAGCACCAGCGCCTACTGTTCCTGGAGGAGAAACTCAACAAGTACCCCAGGAAAAAACGGCTGAAACTCCTGCTAATACTAATCAAAAACCGGAAATAGGCAATATTGCTGCTGGAGATACCCAAGTACCCGATCTAAGTCAAGCAGATCGGGGTACTTCTTTGACCGATTTGTGGCAACAACAGCAGAATCAGATGAATAATGCTGGTAGTGATGTTGCCCAAAATATCGATCCTAGTCAAGAACCAAAAGTTGCTTTAGAACAAGCATTACAACAAGCACAACAAAAATTCGCCTCTATTCCCCAACCAGGGACAGATGTACCCAAATCTGAATCTTTACCTCAACCTCAAGTTGAACAAATTGAAAAACCTACTACAGAAACTCCTCTCCTTAAAGAAACTCCTCAAGTTCAAGATGTTGCTACCAAAGCTCCCTCTGTAGCAGAAAAAACAGCAGAAGTTGCTCCTGTTGAAACTACTCAAAAAGCAACTCCTGAGATAGTTACAGAAACTCCAGAACAACCACAAGCAGAGGAAAAAGCACCTGCTGAAACTGCACCTGTACCTCAAGCAGAAGCCAAGGAAACTGCTGCACCTGAAGCAAAAGAAGCTGAAACTGCGGAAAAGGAACAAACAGAACAAAAAGTTGAGGAAAAAGTTAAACCAGCGTCACAACCTGTTGCCGACAAAGGTGCTGAAAGTAATGTAGCGATTGAGCAAGTAGATGAACAGAAAGTTAAATCTGGTGAAGTTATTCAAGGAGATTTAATTGGTAATCCCTTAGACTGGGCAAAAGGTATTTTAGATTCCCTGCAAGGCGATGCTTCAGCTAAGAAGAGTGAGTTACAAGGTGATTATGATGGTAAGCAATCTCAAGTAGATGGGACAAAGCAACAGCAAGGTAATCAATTAGATAGTGCTAAAGAAACTAAGAATAGTGAAATAACAACTAATAAGCAAACTAAAGGGAGCGAATTAGAAAGTAATAAGCAAACTAAAGGGAGCGAATTAGAAGCTAATAAGCAAGCAAAAGGTAGTGAATTAGAAGCTAATAAACAAGCAAAAGGTAGTGAATTAGAAGCTAATAAACAAGCGAAAGGTAGTGAATTAGAAGCTAATAAACAAGCTAAAGGTGCTGAACTTCAGTCCGAAGTTGAAGCTAAAGGAACTGAAGTACAAACAGACAGTGAAGCTAAAGGGACAGAACTACAAACCGATGCCCAAAGTAAAGCCACTGAATTACAAGGACAAGAAACAAACTTAAAACAAGAAACCACTACTAAAGAGCAAGAAGTACAAACACAAGTTGCCGATAAAGTTAGCAATATCGAAAATAAAGCTGTTGAATCAAAAGGAGAAATTGAAACTAATTGGACAGCGTTAGAAAATAGTGCTACTTCAGAAATGACTGCCCTAGAAACAGAAGCCCAGCAGTTTTCCCAAACTTATATGGCGAAAGCTTCTGGCTTTATCGCTAAACTGAATGGGGCATCAGAAGGGGCAAAACAACAAGGGCAAAAACAAGGGCAAGAACAAGGTAATAGTCAAGCTTTAAAAGCAGAATGGCAAGCTCTCAAAGCAGAAGCTGAATCAGTTTGGAGTGGTATTGAAGGTAAGGTTGCTCCTGTTACTCAGAAAGTTGAGCAAGGATGGCAAGGAATTAGTCAAACAGCCCAGAAGGCTGGAACACAACTGCAACAACAAGGCGAACAAGTTAAGACTTCTGTAAATGATTCTGTCACCAGTGCAGGAGATTACCTCAATGAGAAATGGACAACCTTAACTGGTAAAGCATCCGAAGGATGGGCAAACTTCCAAGGTAAAGTTGGGGAAGCACAAAACTGGATTGGAGAAAAAGTTAATAGTGCTACCAGTTGGGCAACAGAAAAAGCATCAGCAGCAACTAATTGGTTATCGGAAAAAGTGAATAGTGCTGGTGCATGGGTTGATCAGAAAACAGGAGGAGCATTTAGTTGGTTAGGTGAAAAGGTTAATAGTGCAAGTTCTTGGATAGGGGAAAAAGCCAGCATTGCAACTTCTTGGATAGGGGAAAAAGCCAGTAGTGCCGTGACATTTATTACAGAAAAAGCTGGCAGCGCGACTTCTTGGTTGACTGAAAAAGGAAGCAGTGCGTTTAATTGGGTGACAGAAAAAGGTCAAGCTGCTAAAAATTGGCTGACAGAAAAAGGAACAAGCGCGGTTAACGCAGTCAGCGAAAAAGCTGGTTCTTTTGTGAGTGGATTACAGCAAAAAGGACAAAGTGCTGTTTCTTCCATCCAGTCTAAAGGAAGCTCGATTTTAGAATGGCTTGGTGGTGCTGTTGGTTCGCTAGTTTCTGGGGTACAAGAAAAAGCGGGTAGCGTTGTTTCTTGGTTGGGAGATAAGGTTTCCAGTGCTAAGAATTGGGTACAGGAAAAAAGTTCAGGTGCATTTAATTGGTTGTCAGAAAAAGCCTCTGGTGCGGTTAGTTGGGTTCAAGAGAAAAGTTCCGCAGGTTTAAGTTGGTTATCAGATAAGGCTTCGGGTGCGGTTAGTTGGGTTAAAGATAAAGGCTCTCAAGGCTTAAGTTGGCTGCAAGAAAAAGGTTCTGCTGTTGGCAATTGGGTTAAAGACAAAGGTTCTCAAGGTTTAAGTTGGCTGCAAGAAAAAGGTTCTGCTGTTGGCAATTGGGTTAAGGATAAAGGCTCTCAAGGCTTAAATTGGCTGCAAGAAAAAGGTGCGGCGGTTGGGAATTGGGTTAAGGATAAAGGTTCTCAAGCTTGGAATGGTGTTAAACAGCTAGGAGAGTTAGGCAGCAATGCTCTCCAATGGGCTGGTGATGGGATTAAATCAGGTTGGGAATGGACTAAGAATAAAGCCACTGAATTTGGTAATTGGGCGAGTGAGAAAGCATCACAAGGTTTAGCATGGGCTAACGAAAATATCCTGCAACCTAGTATGAATTGGTTGGGGGATAAGTGGGAAGGTGTTAAAGGATGGTTAGGAGAACATTATCCAACTATTAGTAAATGGGGACATGGCGTATTAGATTTTGTTGGTTTGGCTGCCCCCTTTGTTGGCGCTGGAATTGGTTTTATTGTTGGAGGTCCTGCTGGTGCAGCCGCAGGATGGGTAATCGGAGATCAAGTAGGTAATGTAGCAGATGCACTTAATACAGGTTGGTATCTTGGGGAGTCGGGATATTATGCGTCCCAAGGTGATAGCGAAAAAGCGCAAGAGGCATTAACCAATGCTGCTTGGTCAGGTGTAGGATTACTTCCCTTTGGCAATATAGGTAAGTGGGTTGGTAGGAGCCAGGTAGGTCAATGGGGTGGAGATGCTCTGAAAGCACTTGGTAAAACTGACATTGGCAAATGGGGTGGAGATGCTCTGGAATGGGCGGGTAAGCAGGGAGGAAAGGCTGTAGATTGGCTAGGTCAACAAGGAGGAAAAGCTTTAGATTGGGCTGGTAAACAAAGAGAACAAGTTATCAAATGGGGCGGAGATGCCCTCAACTGGGCAGGTAGGCAGGGAGAAGATCTTCTAAGGCCGTTGGATGGCTTGTTGACGGGGAGCAATTTGGAGATGGCAGGTGTTCCCAGAGGTGCTAAACCGAATATCAATGCTCCAACACCTTCACCGCGTCCTGAAGCTCCAACACCTTCACCGCGTCCTAAAGCCCCGGATTTTGATGCAGCCAATCCGGCAAGAGTAGAACCAGAAGCCCCTGCCCCCAGAAATGCTGATGGGACAGCAAACATTGAACAAGAAGTTGGGGAGGCTGGTTTAAGGGGAGCTGATAATGCGGCAGGAGCAGGACGGGTCGTGGATAAACCTGTTACTGCTAGTCAGGCGGTGAAGATCGGGGATGAAACTCATACCCTGTCAGTTCGTCAGGTAGGCGGTAAGCCAGCTATCTATCTCTGTAGTGATTGCGGCCCTCTGCTTAGTAAAATTGATCGGGGGTTGAACGATCCCAATCTATCCGATGCAGTAAAGCTGCAACTAACAGGACTACGTAAGCGAGTACAAAAGTTTGATGTTTCCTTGGGGAAGGGTAAGTTTTCGGAGGAGGCAATCGAAAGAGAATTACAGTTATTCCATCGAGAGTTAGAAGAAATTAGTGAGAGTACTCTTCCAATAGCAAATAAGTTCCCTGACGAGGATCTTGACCCTCAAGGTAAGATTTTTGGACAAGTTGAAGTAGTCGATGGAAAAGTTACTTTGAAAGACGGAGGCAAAGTTCCTTCAGAAGTTGATTTTGTAATTACTACAGATAACCGTTTGATCATAGGACGCAAGCACACTACTCTATCAAACAAAGCAGATGTATTAGCCGCTGGACAGATGAAAATTAACGGTCAGGGAAAAATCAAGAGAATAGATAACAAATCTGGTCACTTTCGCCCAACAGTTCAAGAATCTTCTAGAGTTCCAACTTTATTGAGAGAAATGGGTCTTGATATAACTGGTAGCAATATACAGCTATATCGTTTTACGATTGATTCAGATGGAATGGTGGAATATTTAACGAAAGTGATAGATGAATATCTGAAGTAATTTTATAGAAGGGTTGAAAAAGATGCTAGAAACTTTAAAAACAATGTATGATGGGTATGGTTTTGACAATGTGGTGGGAATATCCTATTTTAATAAATTTCTGG
The DNA here is from genome assembly GCA_003486305.1 of Cyanobacteria bacterium UBA11371. Classification (GTDB taxonomy): domain Bacteria; phylum Cyanobacteriota; class Cyanobacteriia; order Cyanobacteriales; family Aerosakkonemataceae; genus Microseira. Next base: position 5,785 of record DNGJ01000458.1, on the reverse strand, counting down.
ATGAGTTAAGAAGTTATAGGTTTTCAGAAATATTTGCTATTCAAGCTAAAACATATCCCTTGCGCTATGTTTTTGATTTTCTTCTGTCAACTCCTTCTCTCTGGGTTCAGTTATCAGATGTAGAGTGGATCGAGATTATGAATTCTATGAATCCCAGACCATATCCCCTTAAATTGAGCCTCGATAATGGCTATTTTGCAGATATACATTTTCTAGCCAAGTACATTCGAGTTAATTCAATTGAAGTATTTTTGCGTCAGCCTAGCTTTAGGGATTTAGACAAAAATTATGTAATTCAGTATTGTCAAAGAGACGTATATTCATTTTTAGTCGATGAAATTGACCTGGAAGATTTGGATGGCGACTACTTTGTGAGCGAACAAGAGATAAGAAGTGTTCAATCTCGGCTTACTTATGGTGGTATTTTTAGTAATTTCAATTTCAATGAAGATGAATTGATTAATTTTTTAAAAAAAGAACATAGTTTACTGAATTCATTACAATAATATAGTCTTAATAATTAGCAAAATATGTTAATATATTTATAAATTAATCATGATAAATATGGAAAATCAATCCGCTCAAAATCAAACCCCAACAACCGCTAAAACTTTGCAACAAGAATACCAAGAAGCCTTGTTAAAATCTGGTATTCAAGCAGCTAATTTACTTGCTGAGTTAATCAACTTAAAAATCATGCCCGATCCCCGTGCTAAAGAAATGGCTGATGTTGCTCTGGAAGTGATTAAACTGATTAATTCTGCAACGGGCGAAATTGTTAAATTTAATGGGGAAAAATAATCAGTTTTCATGGTTAGTTAAAATCAAGGAAATAGGCGATCGCTTAACCATTGGCTCGGTATGATAGGTGATGCGATCGCATGAAGTTTTGCCAGCTTCAAAGCGCGATCTCTTTTCTTATAGGGTGAGTATTGCTGAGACTCATTATCCCTACTGGCGGACAAGCTTTATAACAACGTTCACCAAACCAAAGTTCCTGGTATTGGTTGTGTCTGAAAGTGCGATCGCTTAACCTTTCCTCTCATCAAACGCCTAGTCTACACCAACGTGATGATGGTAGATGAATATCTCCCAGGTATTATGGCTGTAATTGATGGTGGTGTGGAAGCAGTGGATGCGATCGCTCAAATAGAATCATAACCAATAGATGCGATCGCGCCCCTAATAACTGTTAACTTTATCTTGACTCAGATTGGATCTATAATTGATGGAAATGTGGAACCAGATCTGGCGATCGCACCGACTCCCTCCTAACCATTCGCGCGATCGCCCTCACCCAGCTAAAATCCAAACTAAATGAATCGGATGAACAAAAGACAGCTTAACGCCCAGTCAACAAAAGTCAATTTAGAGAAGCGATCGCTACCCCTGATAACTGTTAAGAAGGTAACTCACCGGAAAATTAGTTATTAGCCATTTCCTTGGATGAAATACCCAATCAATTAGTAATTTTTTATCCCCGAAAAGTGACAAATTAAAAACTTATGTAAAAAACAAGGATTTATGGGACATCCACAAGCTTAATTGCTTGTTCTCTCGGTGGGTTGACGTTTCACAGGATGCTGCACTTACAGTAGTCTTACGCCTTCCTCCGCGTCCGTTTTTAGTCTCGGAATGCCCTCCCGCGACTTTTAAAATATTTGTGGCGGCGTTAATGTCTCGGTCGTGAGTTGTACCACAAAACAGACAAGTCCACTCCCTGACATCAAGTTCTTTTTTACCACCTTTTTCACCACAACAGCAGCAGGTTTGAGAGGTAGCTTCCCATCGGCTAATTATTCGTAAATCTCTCCCGTACATTTGGGCTTTAGCTTCTAGCATAGTCCGAAAACTACGCCAGCCTAAGTCGGAAATAGCACGGGCTAATTTACGGTTTTTAACCATCCCACTGACGTTTAAATCTTCTAAAGCTATTGTTTGATTCTCACGAATAACTTTAGTTGATAATTTATGCAGAAAATCTGTTCTGGTATCACATATTTTAGCGTGAAGTCTTGCCAGTTTTTTCCTAGCAATCTCGCGCCGTTTACTTCCTTTGAGCTTTCTCGATAGATGCCTCTGAAGTTTTCTTAATCGCTTCAGCTTTTTCCCCAGAGGTTTAGGAGCTTTAACTTTTTCTCCATCGTTGAAAGTGGCAAAATCAATCATCCCTAAATCAATTCCTATTGCTTGCCCATTGTCTGGTAATTTCTCATAATTTATCTCCACCACACAACTCAAGAAATATCTATTGGCAGCGTCTTTAATAATGGTGACGCTTGAAGGTTCAGAGGGTAATGGACGGCTCCATTCAACTTTAATCAACCCGAGCTTAGCTAAATAGACATTATGTTGATTTATTTTAAAGCCCCCCGATCTAAATCTGGCTGATTGAGTTGATTTTCTCTTTTTGAATTGAGGCGGTTTAACTTTTTTTCCTTGGCGTTTACCAGTACAAGAAGTAAAAAAGTTTTTGTACGCTTGTCCTAAATCGCGGATAGATTGCTGCAAGGGGATATTAGAAACCTCTGACAACCACTGTCTATTTTCAGTTTGCTTTGCTAAAGTGATAAATCGTTTTTGGAGTTCAGATTCTCCGAGATATTTTTCTCCTCTGCTATAAGCTTCTTTACAAAAAGCTAACGCATCGTTCCATACGACTCTCACGCACCCGAACAGTTTTGCCAGTGCGATTTTTTGAGAGTCTGTTGGATAAATTCGATAGCGATAACGTAATTTCATGCTGGGATTATAGCACTTGGTCTGTGAATAATATAGTCGTCCCTCTCCTGATTGCCAGTTCTTTCGGTCTAGCACCAGCTTGAAATCTTTAAGCGTTATATTCTTGTCTCAAAAGCCGCCCTAAAAGGGCGGGGCTTGAAACCCAATTTTTTGGTCACAGTTGCGGTGACAGTGGCGATCGTTGCCCTTGCCGCCTCTGGCGTGGGAATAGTCGCACTGATTGGCTTAGCAGCACTGATCGGGGCAGCTGGTGCTTTGGTTAAACAGGGAGCCAACGACCTGATAGACGGCAAAATGTCTTCCTGGCAAACCTACGCCCAGCAAGCTGGAATTGGCGCTGTCAGCGGTATCCTACAAGCTGTAGGACTGCGGGGAGCCGACAAAGTTGCAGGTTTATTGACAAATCGATTAGCTCAGAATGCAGCTAGAGTCGGGATTGAAGGTCTTAGCGACACCGCTGTTGATATCACCCAAAGACTAGCGGCTGGCGAACAATTCTCACTGGCGATGCTTGGCATCAGCGCTGGTACTTCACTCTTGGGGGGTGCTGGCGGTGATGCCCTCAACGGTGCGTTTGGCAGGCTGGGAAGGAGGCTTGGGGCCGATCAAATTGATAACAGAGCGCTCAGGGCTGGTGGTGAGTTTGTTACAGACACCGTTAGCGAAACAGCTACCGATGTCGCCGCTCAGGTCGCCTTTGAGGGCGAGGATTTGTCTTGGCAAACGGTTGCTGAAAGTGCTGGTACGTCAGCCTTGGGTAATGTTGCTGGCAGAGGAGCGAATAGGGCTTATGGCGATCGCTTGAGGAACCTGGGAAGAGGCTCGCGCACCTCAACTGATGCGCCAAATCTCGACCAGCAAGGGCGTCCCATCAGCGACACGCCCGCACCCAACCAACTGGTTGACCAGCAAGGGCGTCCCATCAGCGACACGCCCGCACCCAACCAACTGGTTGACCAACAGGGTCGTCCCGTGGGCGAAACCCCCGCCCCCAATCAACTTATTGACCAACAAGGTCGTCCTATCAGCGACACATCCGCACCTACTCGACTGGTTGACCAGCAAGGTCGTCCCATCAACGATACTCCGGTTCGCGATCGCGATGGAAGCAATCTTACATCTAAGAACCCAGATGCAGAGCAGACATTGACTGCGGCGCTACCCCGTGACCTACAGGATCGCGTCCCTGTCAACGTCGATCCAGACCTGCCTGGTAATACTGTCCGGGTACATTACGAAGTCGATAGCAATGGACTGGTCACCAACATTCATATGCGGGTGGGACCGGATGCAAGTACAGTGGATGTCCAGTTGCACGCCCAAACAGTCCGGCTCATGCAGCGCTACTCAGGCTTCTCCGGACGGATACGCATTCTCAAAGACCGAATTCAGAACTGGATTAGTAAGAATGGTGTACCACCAGTTGGTTCGCGAGCCTGGGAAGCCAAACTGGAAGTTGAAAAACTGCCTCGGATTATTGACGAACGCCTGGAACGACTGTCTAAAGGTGACTTAGATGCTGATGCTCAGGCAAATCTCCGTGCTGATATCGAAAACCTGCAACAGCAGTTAGCGCAGCACCAGAAAACACTGGACGAAATGGATACAAATCCCGGCGTAGGATTCGTTGCGGCTCAAGGAAAAGGAAAAAACATAACTCAAGGTTTAGATCCAGCTTTGGTGAGACGAGCTGCCGAGATTGAGCCGGAAATTTACAAGCAGCTTGAGCCACAGCTTCAACGTGTTCGTGGCAACGCAAGGAAAGAACTGAGAGAGGAGCTTCAGACTAGAGCTCGTAAGGAGGCTTTAGTGAGGGCGCGGGACGAACTTTTCCCAGGAGCCAAGATGCTACCAGAAGGAGAGCCTGCTGTTAAGCAGGTCGATCCGGACACTGACTTTCCCTTTGGCTTCTACAGCCGGGAGGACTTTGATACATTCTCACAGCAATTGCGCCAGCAATTCGAGAGTGCCCTTGATGGATTAGTCCCAACTCTTGACAATCTAGCCAGCCGAGGATTATTGGCTCAACATGGTCTAGACACCCAAAATGGCTCAGACACAGTGGCTCAAATCAAAAACGAAATGCGGTTTACCCTAGAGGGTAGTAGTGTTGCTGGACGTAGTTACGATCGCGTGAGACACACCGGACATACAGGTGAACCTTTCGACGTTGGACGGATTAGTGATTACGACATTGCAATTGTGTCGCCAACTCTGTTCAATGTCGCCACCCGTCTCATGTTTATTCGTACTGCTGGTGAAAGTCCTCCACGGACAGGACCAAGCGCTCTAACATCTGCTGAGCTTACAAAGCTGGGACTAACTGGAGTTGCCACACAAGCCCAAGCACTCATAACAAATTTGACCAAGCTTGGACACCCAGTCAATTTCAAAATTTATTCTGGAGAAGGACTAGATCCTAGCAAGCTGAATTTACCACTCCCGCAGAAGGAGAACGTTAGCAATGAATAAAGCCCCTGTCCTATCTTGCTGTCTCACCTACGGTTTTGAAACCTCCGACTCCTTTTCCATCGCTAGGCTGCTCGAGCGAATGCTTCGGGTAAATTTCGATATGTCCGATCGTCCAGACATGGGTGGTAAAGTCTATGAATTTAAATCATGGACAGCCAATGTTGGTGAACTTGAGTCCGTGCTGTTGTGTCCAAATTATGTGGATGGCTTCGGCTGGAAAGAACCAGCCTTCAAGAATTGTCTATTGCTGTCCGAGATCTTTTGGCAAACCACAAACCTACTTGATCTTGGTCAACTGGCAGCGGATGTAGAGGTTGACAACGACCCACGAATTCACCTGATCTACTATGAAGTGATTGGCGATATGTTCGGAGATGGGATCATTCACCAACTTCGTCGAGAGTTTCCCCCTAATGAGAGGGAGCTACGCTGGGATAGCCATTTCAAAGACTTCAAAGCCGAAGACGAGGAAGATGACTTCGACGATGAGGAGACCTCGAAGCCAGAGGAGTGAAAGGATGTGGTTAGTGCAAATTGTGATATTGTTAGTCAACTGCCCCACCCACAAGGG
>DNGJ01000275.1:5659-9256 GCA_003486305.1 Cyanobacteria bacterium UBA11371 | reverse complement strand
TGGGACGGGGAAAACGGTAGGATCTAACGCGAGCAGTCTTCCACCAGTCTATCCCAATGTCAGATGCCGTCGTTACGCTGAAAACTACCGGGGATCAGCAGTGTTTGCTGGTTCGCAAACCCTTTGAGGGGCTATCCCTGACTGGACGCATCCGCGTACCGGGGGATAAGTCGATCTCCCACCGCGCGTTAATGTTGGGAGCGATCGCTTCTGGCGAAACCCAAATTCAAGGTTTGCTTTTGGGGGAAGACCCCCGCAGCACCGCCGCTTGTTTCCAAGCGATGGGAGCAGAAATTTCCGACTTGAATACAGAATTGGTAACAGTTCGAGGCATTGGACTGGGTCAACTACAAGAACCCAATGATATTTTAAATGCGGGTAACTCCGGCACTACCCTAAGATTGATGCTGGGACTTTTAGCTTCCCATCCGGGTAGATTTTTTACCGTCACTGGCGATAGTTCTTTGCGAAGTCGTCCCATGTCCCGCGTTGTCACTCCCCTACAACAAATGGGCGCTCAAATTTGGGGACGCAAAAACAATTCTCTTGCCCCCCTAGCGATTGGTGGGCAGCAACTAAAACCGATTCATTACCATTCCCCCATCGCTTCGGCTCAAGTTAAGTCCTGCATTCTTTTAGCCGGATTAATGACAGAAGGACAAACTACCGTCACCGAACCGGCGCTTTCTCGCGACCACAGCGAACGCATGTTAAAGGCTTTTGGCGCAGAACTTAGTATAGACCCAGAAACGAATAGCGTTACGGTTACTGGCCCAGCTAAGCTAAAAGGACAAACGGTTATCGTTCCTGGCGATATCAGTTCTGCTGCTTTTTGGTTAGTCGCTGGGGCAATTGTACCCGGTTCAGAATTATTGATCGAAAATGTCGGCGTTAATCCCACCCGCACCGGCGTTTTAGAAGTACTAGAAATGATGGGTGCGGATATTTCTTTGGAAAATCAGCGGGAAGTTGCTGGGGAACCCGTCGCCGATTTACGAGTGCGTTATAGTCAGTTAAAAGCTTGCCAAATTGCCGGTGATGTGATACCGAGATTGATTGATGAAATCCCGATTTTAGCAGTCGCGGCAGTTTTTGCTTCTGGGACGACGACGATACGGGATGCAGAAGAATTGCGGGTGAAAGAGAGCGATCGCATTGCTGTAATGGCGTCCGAATTAAACCGCATGGGTGCGAAAGTGAGTGAATTACCCGATGGGTTAGAAATTACCGGCGGCACGCCGCTCGTGGGAACCGAGGTGGATAGTTATACCGACCATAGAATTGCTATGAGTTTAGCGATCGCAGCCCTTAATGCTACAGGCACAACTACAATTAATCGTGCCGAAGCAGCCGCTGTTTCCTATCCAGATTTTACCCGCACCCTGCAACAAATTTGCGGTCAAACTGCATAAGTCAAATTTGCTCAGACACAACTGATGCTATTTTGTTTGTAGTAAGCGCTTCAGCGCTGATATTAGCACTAAAGTGCCTACTACGAACTACAATTTGTGACACGCAGCTTTAGTTTGAATACAGAGAACAGCTTGGCTGGAGAAATCAGTTATATCTGAGCAAACAAAAGTTCCTAATCGCTCTGACAGAAAGCCTGCACTTGTGCTTCGGATAAGCCCAAGATTTGGGCAATCTGACTAACATCCATTCCCGCAGCCAGGAGATTTCGGGCTGCTTGACGCAGTTGAGCTTGTGCTTGTTCTGTATCGGTCAGTAGCCAATTTCCTTGTTGATCGCACCATCGCAACCAATTACTCGGAACATCCTCAAACACCCCTGACCAAATGCCTAAACCAATCTCTAAATCGGTCAACCAAATGCGGGGATTCTCTGGTTGAATTGACTGTTCTTGATAGCGCCCACCATCCAATTTAAAATACCGCAACTGTTGGGTGTAGCGACTGTAAACTATGTAGTGTGGAACGCGCAAATACTTTTCGTAAACTTCAAATTTACCCGGTGGTTTTGGGCGTGTCAGTAAGTTTGGATCTGCCTCCTCTAGTTCTTCCGATCCATGAGAATTCTGCAATAACTCTTGTGGGATAGGCGTCTCGCCTGTCTTTGAGTTTATTTTTTGAAGAGGTATATTAGATACTTGACTGTAAAAACGTCCCAAATCTTCGCTTTCAGTTCCAGGGGACAAAAATTCGACCACCACATAAGGATGCTGTCCTTCCTGCCAGCTTACATAACTGCGGCGCAGTTCTATGCCTTCGTATAAACGCGGGACATTAACTACCAAAAACCAATCGGGACGTTTGTGCCATAAAGGATGCTTGACATCGTAGTAGAGATTGAGGTCAGAGGCGGTGAAGCAATTCTCGCGGGAGTATTCGGTTAAACGCAGGGTTCGACTTAACAATTGGGGTTGCAGATCGTGAAATTCATCAGGCAAACCAGGTTCCTCCGGGTATTCGCTGGGTAAATCGTACATCGTCGGCAGAGTTTCTTTAGGCGACTTGGGCGGATCTACTTGTTCAATCTGCGTGGGGGGAATCAGAACCATCGCCACCTCCAATTGGTTTCAACCTTAATTCAATATTAATCTAAGTTGCTAGTTATCTTTTGCAAGTTGCTCATAGCTAATTGCTAATGGCTAATGGTTAATTGCTAATTGTAAAGCTGGAAAATATTCAAATTTGTCGGGTGACCAGCGATCGCACGCAACGCAGTAAATCGATGGGGGCAGCGATCGCTGCCTACCACTCGCCATACTCGCATCCGCTTCTATTACCCCTATGCTTAACGACTGAAGTGCGATCGCTATATAACTGGACATGATATTAGGCGATCGCAATCGCCAACGATCCGGATTTGAGTGAATATAATACGAACAAATATTATACATCTCTAAAAACTCTTGTGGGGTGGGCATCCTGCCTGCCCTTAAGGTTGTTTTCTGGAGAAGTCTATTACATTATTGCCTACGTCTGGGGGGGATTTTTAAATGATTAGCGATCGCCTGTCTCAATTAGAGAAAAACCTGCAAGCTCAATATAAGCTACTTGGTGCGGCTGAGAAGGGTATCAATCAAGCCATAAGCAAGGTAGACGTGACAAAGTATCAGATGGAAATTGAGAACGATATCCGACCCCGGATACGACAGTATGAAGAAGAGTATTTCGCGCTGCTACAACAAGAAAGTCCGAATGTGACTTTTGTGGAAGCCGATGCTCATTAGCGGAGGAACTGAAATATTTAACGCTGGTGACGGTGGGGGTATCAGCCTATGCAGCAGATGATTGGGATAATGCGATCGCGCAACTAACAACTGCTCTTTCAAAGACTAAACCAAACAAAGCTGCCCTCGATCCATATCTTATCTATTTCTATCGCGGCAATGCTTACTACTTTAAAGGGGAATACGATCTGGCGATCGAGGATTTGAATGAAGCCCTCAAACTCAATCCTAACTCCGCAAAGGCTTTCTACAATCGCGGCGTTGCTTACGGAAATAAAGGGGAATACGATCGCGCTATCGCCGATTTTACCGCAGCCATCAACCTCAATCCAAAAGAGCCAGCAGCCTTCTACAATCGTGGTTTTTCTTACGGAAATAAAGGGGAATACGATCGCGCTATCGCC
>DNGJ01000275.1:0-5292 GCA_003486305.1 Cyanobacteria bacterium UBA11371 | reverse complement strand
TGCTTACGGAAATAGATGGGAATTAGAGCGCGCTATTACTGATTTTACCGCAGCTATCAACCTCAATCCGAAAAACGCAATATATTTCTATAATCGCGGTCTTGCTTATTACTACAAAGGAGAACTCGATCGCGCTATTGTCGATTTTACCGCAGCTATAAACCTGAACCACAAATACGCAATAGCTTTCTACAATCGCGGTCTTGCTTATGGAAACAAATGGGAATTAGAGCGCGCTATTACTGATTTTACCGCAGCTATCAAACTTAATCCAAAAGAACCAGTAGCTTTCTATAATCGCGGTCTTGCTTACGGAAAAAAAGGAGAACTCGCTCGCGCTATTGCTGATTTTACCGCAGCTATCAACCTCAATCCCAAATACGCAGAAGCCTTTTACAATCGCGGCTATGCTTATGAGCGCAAAGGCGACAAAGTAAAAGCAATTGAAAGCTATCGCCAAGGTTTAGCCGTTACCCAAAATCCGCAGGTAAAAGAGTTTGTACAGCGCAAGTTAAAAGAACTCGAAGCCAATTGATTCATACCGTAGCTCTCCCATGCTGACGGGATAGACTGTTAAGTAGTAAATGCTGAAACTATTAAATAGCCTTGGAGATCGGTCATGACACTCAAAGAACAACTCCTCCAAACAATTGAAACCCTGCCCGATGAACTACTGGCAGAAACGCTGAAATTTGTACAAACGCTTCAGCAACCAATTAGCAAAACCCCTGGCATTTGTGGTGGCGCGGCGCGAATTCGGGATACGCGCATTCCCGTGTGGACGATAGTTAGCTACCAACAACAAGGCGCAACTGATTCAGAACTTCTTCATAATTACCCTGGATTGACTCTCCTCGATCTGCAAGCGGTGAGGAACTATTACGAACTCAATCGAGAAGAAATCGATCGATGGATAGCTGAGAATGAGTAAATGCTGAAGTTCTATTCTAATGAAAATTTCCCGATGGAAATGGTTTATTTGCTGAGGTCACTTGGCTATGACGTTTTGACTTCCTACGAAGCCGGACAAGCCAATCAAAAAATACCAGACGATCGAGTCCTCATATATGCCACAAATGCAGGGCGAATCGTTATCACCGAAAATCGCCAAGATTTCATCGACCTCCATTTTACCACCTCGAATCATGCAGGAATTGTTATCTGTAAAGCCGATCGAGATTATGCAGGCAAAGTGCAGGCACTCCACAACTTTTTTACCCAGGATACACAGCCTATGGACAATCGTCTGATTCGGGTGATGAAGCAAAACGTGAAAGGAAGCCAACAAGCATTTACAATTCACGAATATCCAAAGTTGAACTGAGTGTAAGTACTGACAGACTCGTTTAGCAGAAACAATAAAAGCAATCAAACAAAGTGATGGCAACTATTAACGATCTCCCTTACTCTTATAGACCGCGCAGGCGGTCTTTGTTTGTATAGCCGCGACTTTAGTCGTTAGGCTTGCACGGAGGTAATGAAAGCGGATTTGGTATGAGGCATTACCAATTCAAGTTGAAGCGGCAGCAACTTTCACACGAAATTTACGCACTTTGGCAAAGAAATATCGCAACATTTTTAGTCAAATCAATCGGGCGTAGGGGCACGGCATCAATAACTTTTGTCGCCCGATCAAAGATTTTCTCTTGCCGTGCCCCTACAATGTTGTGTTGATTTGCAGCGAAATTACATCTTACCTTTCTGCATGACTTCTTGCAGGTGCTGACGCAGTTCTTGTGCGTGACGCATGTCTTCTTGCTGCAACTTTTGGAACAGTTCTACACAAGGCTGAGAACCGATTTCTTGTGCGTCTTGGATATAAGTTTCATATGCCTTCAGCGCTTCAGACTTGTTTTGCAATACTGTAAGCAAGTCGTATTCTAGGTTATTGATGGCGCTGGTTCCTTGATTGCTATCCATATATTTGGCCTCCACTAAGATTTCCATCCACAACAGTGACTTATCTTAGGAAGGCGGTTCATCTATCGAAAAGGGTATTATATGATTCACTCTTCGACGTTGAGGATTTGCGGCACTTTGAAGAAGTCGCCATCGCCTTCTGGTGCGTTGTTGAGGATGGCTTCCCGATCGGGATAAGGTTGCAATAGGTCTTGTCGCGTTACGTTGCTGACATCAATTGCCCTTGTTGTGGGTTCTACGTTACTGACATCTAACTCGCCCAGCTGCTCGACATATTCCAAAATACTACCCAACTGTGTAGTAAATTGTTCCTCTTCCTCTGGGGTTAATTCTAAACGGGCAAGTATTGCTACTTTGCGGACTTGGTCGCGGTCAATCATAAAATTTGCTAATTGCTAATTGCTAATTGCTAATTGCTAATTGCTAGTTGCTAATTGCTAATTGCTAATGGGTAATTTTTTCTATTAGCCATTAGCGATTAGCCATTAGCCATTACCTAAAAGTACACATCCATTTGCGATCGCCCAGTAGTCTTGAGCCAGTTTTGGGCTTCAATATAGTTGTTGGGGGCGAGGCGAATGGCTTCTTTCCAATACTCGGCGGCTTTGTCGTATAAAGCTTCCGCCGCTTCTTTGTGCCCTGCTTCTGTAGCTTTGTCTCCCTGATAATGAAAAATTACGGCGATGTTATTCAAAGCTTGGGGTAAGCGGGGATTGAGATCGATGGCTTGGTAATAGTATTCCAATGCCTTCTCGTGTTCGCCGTTGCTGGTGTAAATCAGCCCGATATTGTAAAGAATGTAACTGCGGTCGTTGGGGTCTTCTTCTAGCTTGAGGGCTTCAAAGTAATTGTCCAAGGCTTCGGCGTATTCGCCATCTGCCTGGGCGGACATGCCATCGCGGTAGTAAACGAACGCTTCTTTGGCTTTCTTATTGGCGGGCATCAGCTTCAGGATCATGTCTGCCATCACCGTGAAGCTTTTGTCAATGAAATTATCGTTGCGCTGAGTTCTTGGCATATTATTCCGTGCTATTCTGCTAACTTTTATTATGATTGGGCAATTGAGCAGGTGGGCTGGTGGGATTGTCAGAGAGATTTAAGCAAAGATTCTGGTTGATACCGGATAAGCAATAGCCATACTCGCGGGGCTTCGCGGGTTTACTTAAATTGTCTGTTTGCTTGTAAATTTATTGGTAAAACCCGCCCCTGCAAACTTCTCACCTGCTCGCGGGGTGGGGCGGCTTGATAACCATTGTCTGTTTCCTTCTAAGGTTATCGGTAAAACCCGCCCCTACAAACTTCTCACCGGCTCGCGGGGTGGGGCGGCTTGATAACCATTGTCTGTTTCCTTCTAAGGTTATCGGTAAAACCCGCCCCTACAAACCTCTCACCTGCTCAAGAAGCTCCTACTCTCCCTTGACTAAAACGCCCGGTTCGTGCTGTATTGGCAGGACATCCAACAGATCGGTTTGCACGCAATATTTTAAATCTTCATCGCAGTGCAAGCGCAGGAGACGCTGACCGTGGCTGGCGTGGTGCATTAGCTGCAAGAGATTATCTTTCCATTGGTGATACAGGGCGATCGCACTTATCACCTCGTCGTTACCGGCTATTTCTTCCGGTGCCGCGCCTAGTGCTGCCACCATTGCGGAAGCGATCGCTCCCGCACAGGCGGTATCTTCCAAGGAAAAACTGCCTTCCCATCCTGACCCTACTACCCAAACCGTTTCCGGGTTCTGTGCCAAAATATACTTTACTACGGCTTGGCGATTGACAAATGCGGCTGCCAGAACGGCTTTTGCGTCCTGCACCCGCTGTAAAGTACGAGTCCCGTTAGTCGTACTGATAAATAACCTGCGTCCCAAGACTCGTTCTGGCGTGCAATCGAGGGGAGAGTTGCCCATATCGCACCCTGTGACTGTCGCCCCGCCGCGTTCCCCAGCCCTGATGCGCTTTGATTCGGGCCAATCGGCGCTGACTTGTAAGAGTTTATCAATATCGCTAAACACTTGCACCGCTTCGGCTCCAGATGCCAGCGCCGTTGCCATTGTCGTAGTCGCTCTCAGGACATCTACAGCGATCGCGCAATCGGGTACGCTACCGTTGGGAGTCAGTTCGGGGGTGTGGTAAACAAATAACTTCACAAGCTTTCCGCACCTGCAATTAAAGCCGTCGAGATATCATTTTATGTTGTGCTTGTTACCGCATGTTAAACAATTTTCCCGCGGTTATTAAAAATTGACCATTGCAAGACTGAGAGGGAAAGGGTTGAGCCTACGGGCGAGAAACAGGTCTAGTTTGGGTTTCCCTGGCTGATAAAGGCTGAATTAGGGGTTGATTGGCGATTTTTTGCAGATCTACAGAGGTGAGGAGTGCTAGCCAGTCATTTTGCAGGGTGGGGTTATCAGCAGTGCGACGGAGGGAAGCGATCGCGCTTAGGGCATCGTACCAAACTCCATAGCGGGCATAAACCGCAACCCGATCCTGGGGAGAAGTTGCTTGGGTCAACTCGCTTTCCATCCGCGACGGCGGCGCAATCCGCTGGATCGAACCTGCGGCTAATTTATTACCAGAACGGTCATCGTCATTGGGTTTGCATACCAGAGTAACAGTCCACTTGTAAGTCTTGCCCAACTCCAGGATGGGAGAATTGGCACGATCGGGCAGGCTAAAGCTGATAATACCTGGTGAGGGAATCCTCGAGAAAGTGGTTCTGTAAACAATTCGGTCGTCTGCGGTTCTCAACACAAACTGCATCTGGGGCGTTTCCCGTGGATTGATAGTAGGGACGTATACAAAAAACGTCGGACGTGCCGCCAAAGTCGTGCCAAAACCATTCGCGGGCACCAAAGCAATGGGATTGTGGATCGTAGGAGATGTTTCCGCAATACAGGGACCGCGGGAACCGCCCCCTTCCCGCCCCGTCGGTCTGCCAAGATTAGAAGGTGGCCTATAGTTTCCCCAATTAGGGGATAATCTTTGATTGCTGGGTAAGCGCGACTGCGCTTGCACCGACTCCACACCTGCATCGGGGATAGCCACCGCCAACAATACCCCCACCGAAAGCTTGAGGCAACTTGAAACAAATTTTGTCCCATTCATAATAAAACCTTTCTTGTGGCAGAAATGAACAACCATAAAAGATAGTTAATTTGGAGTTTGTGTTCCTGCGGTTCAGTTGAAAATGGTTTATTCCCAACTCATAATCGATCTTATGATTCCCGATACACTTGCTCTTGTTACCAAACAAAATCCCTGGCAACGGACGATCCGACCTTTTGGGGCTTATGCCCTGCACGGCCTAGCTCTTTTGGGAGATATGCTAATTGCCGTAGACTCGGCGCGCGGATATTTACTGCAAATTGATATAAC
>DNGJ01000223.1 GCA_003486305.1 Cyanobacteria bacterium UBA11371 | reverse complement strand
GTATGAAAAGGGTGTAGGGGGCCGGGTGTAGGGTGTAGGGAGCGCAAGATTCCCCTACACCCTGCACCCTACACCCCACACCCTGTTTCTGGTAAACTCTGCCCAAGGACTTTGATAAAGCTGTGGCAGGTAGTTTGTGGGATAATGTTCAACGCTGCGATTTTGTATCCAATGCATGACGCGAGGCATGTGATACGCCATCGAATCCCAGTTGTTAGGTGGTGCTACTATGGCAATTAAACCCACTGTGGCGGCGATCAAAGCTACACCGCCTAATAAAACCCATAAAAAAACCGGAATTTATCTAAGTCTGAAAGGCGCTGTTGGCTGTGTTTTTTTTATTACCCGCAAGTAAAGGAAGATTAAAACAATATCGATAACTATCCATCCAGCTAATACCCAATTAAATGCGATCGCTCTAAAAAGACTCAAGGTTTCTGTTAAGGCGGTGACTAAAAGTCCAAAAGAAACCGCAGCGGATAAGATGGAACTGCGCCAACTCTCATTTTTATAAAAAATTAAGAATAAAAATATAAATGCGATTGGGGGAAAAACAATAAACATATCCGGAAATCTGCACTCCTGTTATGAATATCTTAGTGGTTGAGCTGCGCGATCGCATCACTAATCCCCAGTGTAGCCTAGTGATTTTCGCTACCAGTACATCCTGGTGATGGCTTGAGCCGAGCAAGTGCGATCTGCACAAAATCTGCACAATTTTTTTATACCAATAAAGATTGACATCCTGCGTATCGGTGAAGAAAGGAGAAAACATGGATTTCTTAAACCCCATTGCTGTTTGGATCGATCCCAAGGACTGCAACTCATCAGTCGTGCTGCATAAGTTGGGTAATGGAACTTACGCGACGCATCTGTACCATCGCCAATTGAACCAACTCAGCTTTGGACATTACCACGGCAAAGATTTACGCTCGGCATGGTATGATTACCAGGCAAGAACTAAAACTGAAATCTGAGAGCAAAAGCATTATTGGCTGGTGAGCCAGGTAATCGCACTTCTGATCCAGTCTTCAGGATTGGTGCTTTTGGCGACGAAAGCATCTTGGCTCACAGCCTGTATTGCTTGTGCAACTTCACCGCTGCTATATCCGAGTGCTAGCAGCGTCATTTCTACATCTTCTAAAATCGCTGGTGCTCCTTGATCGGATTTTAAGGTATCCAGCTTGTTAAAATTACGCCATTCGGCTAACTTGGTTTTCAATTCTAAGGCAATGCGTTCTGCTGTTTTGGCACCGACACCGGGAGTTTTAGTTAAGGCGCGGGTGTTTCCGGTGACAATAGCTTGAACTAATTCTGGCAGACTCAGGGTGTCTAAAAGCGCGATCGCTAATGCTGCACCAATCCCGCTGACACTAATCAAACGGCGAAATAAATCCCTCTGGGCTGCACTACCAAAACCATACAGCACCATTTGGTCTTCTTTAACTTGCAAGTGGGTAAATATTTGCGTTGAGTCTCCTACCCCCGGTAATTGCTGCACTAAACGCGGGGGTATTTGCAATTCGTACCCGATTTGATTTACTTCTAATACCAAGGTGACGCGATGGTTGCTAGCAGTTTGGATGGCTGCTACTGTTCCTTTGAGATAGCTAAGCATGAGGTAATTGCAGATTTCAAATTTATAGGGATTTTGAGTCGAATCAATGGGGGTAGGGACACGGCGTGCGAAAATTTTGGGTTGGTGACAAAACTTACTGATGCCGTGTCCCTACAGCGTTGTGTTGCACCCGATTGAAAACCGCTCTATACGAAGCGGGTTTATATAGTTGTTTGTAAAACCCGCCCCTAAATCAATTTAATTCAATTTGAAATCTGAAATTCTCCCGTTCAATCTTTGCCGAGAAAACTGAAGTAGTACAAACCTTCCAAAATTCCTGCCGCACAATGAGCATTAGCTAAGTATATACGATCGGCTGCGTTGATTTCGTACCATTGCAAAAGTTCTGGCTGAGCATTTCCTACAATAATACCTCGTTCTTTACCCATGTTAAACAATGCGATGTCGTTGCCTGAATCGCCGCAGGCGACGGTTTGGGTTTCGTCAAATTCCCATTTGTGGCGCAAAAACTCCATTGCCAAACCTTTGTTGCCACGTTTGGGAAGAATATCTAGGTCTTTGCTGCTGCTGTACACTAATCGGGTGTTTAAACCGCGTTCTTGTAACAGTGTCTCTAACCTTGGTAAAACTTCTATAGCGGCTTCCTCAGTTAAAAAATAGCTGACTTTGAAGGGTCGCTGTTCGGTGTCGGGTTGGGGAACTAAATCGGCAAAATGGGCGCAGGTGGCGGCTACCAAGTCGCGATCCCATCCTGGGGAGAGTTGTTCTGACCAAGCGGGATCTGGTACTGGCTCATTGGGGTTATAGTAAATTTCCGTACCCACTGAGGTGACGAGGGCGTCGGGTGTTAGCAGGTGCTTTTCGGTGGCGAGTTCGCGATAGAGGGTGAGCGATCGCCCGGTAATATAAACAATCTTACTGCCGTGCTTCTGCGCTGAGTCGCGCAAACGCTGATTGAGTTCTTTTAGCGCTGCGTCGTCGCCTACGAGGGTATTATCTAGGTCTGTTACGAATAAAAATTTAGCCACTGCAACCTCTTTGGATGAAAGGATTTTGGATTGGTAATGGGTAATGGGTAATTGGTAATTGGTTTTTCTCATGACCTATTAGCCATAACCGACTACCGATCGCCCATTACCTAATCTAAAATTTAAAATCCTTTGATCCAAAATCCCAAATTATTAGCGCCGACGCGGCTGATTACCTCTGGCGGCGGCGAGGGCATTGCGGGCATTGGTGACAGCTGTTGTATTGCCTTGTTGTTGAAATAATGCTACGGCGCGCTCGAAGTCTTTGATTGCTTCCTGTCTGTTTCCCAGTCTGAAATAGGTAACGCCCCGGTTGAAGAAGGCTTCCCCGTAGTCGGCTTTGATGGCGATTGCTTGGGTGTAATCGCGAATTGCATCAGTATGTTTGTCGAGTCGGTTATAGGCTATGCCGCGATTGTAGAATGCCCTTTCGTTTCTGGGTTCGAGGCGGATGGCTTCGTTGTAATCGGCGATCGCTTTATTGTGATCCTTGAGGTCGTCGTAGGCGTTACCCCGGTTGATAAAAGCTTGGGCGTTATTGGGGTTGAGCCTGATGGCTTCGGTGCTATCGGCGATCGCTCCTGGAAAATCTTTTTGGAAGTAGCGCGCAACTCCCCGGTAGTGGTATGCTTCTGCCATATCCGGTTTGAGCTTAATTGCTTCGGTGGTATCGGCGATCGCTTTGGCATAGTCTTTGAGAAAATAGTGTGCGATCGCGCGTTGCAGGAAAGCATCCGCCATATCTGGCTGGAGCTTAATTGCTTCGGTGTAATCTGCGATCGCTCCGTTATAATTGCCTTGCTTCGCCTTTTCCAACCCCCGATTGTAGATCTCCATCGCCGCCGTTTGCGTTTCGGTTGGGCTGGCTGGCGTCGGTTGCTCTGCTGCTGGTGTTGGCTGTTCTTCTGTCGCTTGGGTGGGCGTATTAGCCGGAGTTGGTTGCTCTGCTGCTGGTGTGGGCTGTTCTTCCGTCGCTTGGGTGGGCGTATTAGCCGGAGTCGGTTGCTCTGCTGCTGGTGTGGGCTGTTCTTCCGTTGCTTGGGTTGGCGTATTAGCTGGTTTGGGTGGCGTTGGTTGCGCCTGCGTAGTTGAAGGTTTGGGTTTTGTTTGGGCTGCTGGGGTTGTTCCTGTTTGGGGACGAGTTGACTGCGCCACAGCAGCCGCATCGATGCTACCCAGTGCGGCGGTGAATCCCAAAATGGCGATAGTCGTGTGAAGGCGGTTCATAAGCTTTACCAATCGACTTTTTGGTGGAATCTAGAGCAACAGCTTTCAGAAAAATTTTCGTTATCGCCCAACTAGGATATCAGATGAGGGAGATATCAAATATTAAGAAGATGACGAAAATCAAACAAACTGCTAAACCCTTACCCTACTTTCCCCCGGCCTGTGACTGCGCCTAAACTATCTTTGTTCCCTCTTTCTCGCCGTTAATGTTTTCTTGGTTACCGCAACTAAATCCGCAAGTTCGCATTCTCGCCTGGGGTCGCTTCCTCTCGGAAATTGGCACGGGTTTTACTTTGTTTTATGCCCCCATCTTTTTTGTGAACCAAGTGGGGCTATCTGCTACTGAAGTTGGTTTAGCCTTGGGTAGCGCTTCTATTTCTGGTATTCTCGGACGCATTCTCGGCGGTTTGTTTTCTGACTCGCCCAAATGGGGACGGCGTTCCACGCTGTTACTTTCATCTGCTATTTCTGCGATCGCTTCCTTATTGTTGGCGATTACTGTCAATTTTTCTACTTTGGTTTTGGGAAATTTACTGAGCGGTTTTGGCACTGGTTTATATTGGCCCGCGACGGAAGCAGTCGTTGCCGATTTAACTGAGGGAGAACATCGCCGCGAAGCTTATGCGGTGACGCGCTTGGCAGATAATTTAGGATTGGGAATTGGGGTGATTTTAGGAGGTGCGTTAATTGGGAGTTCGGGAAGTTATCGCTTGTTGTTTATCATCGATGCGATTTCGTTTGTAGTATTTTTTGCTGTAGTTTATTTTGCGATTCAAGAAACCTATCGACCATCCCCAAGCCGGGAAGAAATCAAAGACAATAAATCTTCTATGCAACGTTGGGCGGCTGCACTACGCGATCGCCGTCTAGTTGTTTTCGTTTTGGTCAATGTTATCTTTACTACCTACGTTTCTCAAATCCAGAGTACTTTACCCCTTTATTTCAGTAAAACGGGTTTTTCTGCGATCGCAATTAGTGGGCTTTTTAGCTGGCAGATGATTGTAGCAATTTTGGGTTTAATCCCGGCATCCCGTGCTTTGAGGCGCTTGAGTCACCCGCAAGCGTTATGCGTATCTGCCTTATTGTGGGCGATGGGATTTATTTTAATTTGGGTGACGGGGGTGGCGACAAAAGGGCATTTGGCTTGGGCAATTTTAGGGATGGGATTGTTTGCGATCGCTACTGTATCTTATACCCCTTCCGCTTCTTCCCTCGTCGCGGATATCGCACCCGTTGATTTGCGCGGTGTCTATCTTTCGATTAATTCCCTATGTTGGGCTGTTGGCTATGCTATTGGCCCTTCTTTGGGCGGCTACGCGATGGATCAAAACCCTTCAGTTGTTTATGGTTTCTGGCTATTTTTAGCCTTAAGCGTCATGGTGACCATTGGGATTTTGCAATATCTACACCGAATTTTACTAAAGCACAATAGCATCGGTTCTCTATAGTTTTTTTTGAATTGCCCATAGTCAAAAAATAGGGACGCATTATATATTTTTCGGATAAACAGATAATATGATGTCCGTGGAATTGCCCATAATAAAAAAACCTCACCCAGTAGTTGCGTAGGGACACGGCATCAGAGATATCTCGGACAAACAGATAACTTTGATCTTGCCGTGTCCCGGCTGCTGATTGCGGGTAATTTGCCTGCCATCATATAACTTTGATCTTGCCGTGTCCCGGCTGCTGATTGCGGGTAATAGACCGGACATAATATGATTGGAAATATCAAACCGCCTCGTCATATCATGTCCGGTAGCATCTGTACCGTAAGCTAAGGAAGGGTTTAAAAAATTTCTCGTGATTTTCCAGCATGGATGGGTTATCCCGCCCCTACTCCCGTCAAAAATTATACACTTTCGCTTGAGATAGAACTAACTGTGAACTCTTAACTGTCAACTGTCAAATTACTCAAAAGATTTATTAGTGGGGCGGCGTTCTTGTAATTTGCGATAAACGGATTTTAAATCAATTTTATGATGAGCTAAAGCGACCAAGGTATGGTAAAATAAGTCCGCGACTTCGCCTGCGATCGCATCTTTATCATCATCCTTAAACGCCATCACCACTTCGGCGGTTTCTTCACCAATTTTTTTCAATATCTTGTTATCGCCACCGGCAAATAACTTGCAAGTATAGGAACTTTCGTTAGGATGGTCGCGGCGCGAGCAAATTACTTCAAATACCTGAGACAATGTATCAGCTGGCGGTGCTGCTTTTTGTCCATCTACTCGATGAAAGCAACTGCGTTCCCCCGTATGACAAGCAATATCCCCGATTTGCTCCACCGTTATCAGTAAAGCATCGCTATCGCAGTCATAACGGATACTTTTGACATTCTGCACGTGTCCGGATGTTTCCCCTTTAGGCCATAATTCGGCACGGGAACGACTATAAAACCAAGTGCGTCCAGTTTCTAAAGTTTTGCAGAGCGACTCCCGGTTCATCCAAGCCATCATCAATACCGTACCATCGAGATAATCTTGGACTATTGCTGGGACGAGTCCCCTTTCGTCGTAGCGTATTTGGTCTAGGGGAATGGCAGATTGTAAAGGCGTTGGTTCCGCAGCGGACATAAATTTGAATTGCGACAGCAGCGTTTTAATCTTACCAAAAACTACGAGATGCACCCCGATTAAACGCCTGGTCGCAAAAGTTCCAGGAAGTTTTTGTTAAAAAAGATTAAGCAATTTGTGGTTTTGTAACGGAATCGACGGCAATGACGCTATTGAGGCTGACACTCTGAATCCGGACGGCGCATCTAGCGACCTTGTGAGCTTTAGACTCATCGCCGTACCATTGGAGGGCGCAGTTAAAAGCAGCGCGGTAGAGGTCTTGAGCGGATTCAGAAAGGAGACTTTGCACTTCTGTGGGTAAATCTTGATTAGTTTTGTATAGCGGCATAGTAACAGAACTCTAGATAGGATATCTAAAGAGTTTATTATGGTAAATTGCGGCTTCCCACTATCTTCAGACAGACCTTTTAACGACAAACAAAGCGCGCAAGGATAAATTAAGGAGATAACGTTGATTAGCACCAGCTTGAACACCACAAAATCAGAAGAAATTTTTGCCTCGGCGCAGCAGTTGATGCCCGGTGGCGTTAGTTCGCCAGTGAGAGCGTTTAAATCGGTGGGAGGACAACCCATCGTATTTGACCGCGTTAAAGGCGCTTATATCTGGGATGTGGACGGCAACCAATACATCGATTATGTAGGTAGCTGGGGGCCAGCGATTTGCGGTCACGCCCATCCTGACGTAATCAAGGCGTTGCACGAAACCCTAGAAAAAGGCACTAGCTTCGGCGCACCCAGCGCCCTGGAAAACGTCCTGGCAGAAATGGTAATCGATGCGGTTCCCAGCATCGAAATGGTGCGCTTTGTCAACTCGGGTACCGAAGCTTGCATGGCTGTACTGCGCCTGATGCGCGCTTTCACCGGACGGGATAAAGTGATTAAATTTGAAGGGTGCTACCACGGTCACGCCGATATGTTTTTGGTCAAGGCGGGTTCCGGCGTCGCGACGCTGGGTTTACCCGACTCCCCCGGCGTTCCCAAATCGACCACGAGCAACACCCTCACCGCACCCTACAACGACTTAGAAGCAGTTAAAGCTTTATTTGCCGAAAACCCCGACCAAATTGCCGGGGTAATTTTAGAACCTGTAGTAGGAAATGCGGGATTTATTCCACCCGATGCGGGCTTTTTGGAAGGCTTGCGGATGATTACCCAAGAAAACGGCGCCTTGCTCGTATTTGATGAAGTAATGACGGGTTTTCGCATTGCTTACGGCGGCGCTCAAGAAAAATTCGGCATTACCCCCGACTTGACGACGTTGGGTAAGATTATTGGCGGCGGGTTGCCCGTGGGAGCTTACGGCGGGAAACGCGATATCATGTCGATGGTTGCACCAGCTGGGCCGATGTATCAAGCTGGAACGCTTTCGGGTAATCCTCTGGCGATGACGGCGGGGATTAAAACCTTGGAATTATTGCAAAAACCGGGTACTTACGAGTATTTGGATCAAATTACCAAAAAGCTGGCGGATGGATTGCTGCAAATTGCCCAAGAAACTGGTCACGATGCTTGCGGCGGTCAAATCAGCGGTATGTTTGGTTTGTTCTTTACTGCTGGCCCGGTGCATAATTACGAGGATGCCAAAAAGTCGGATTTGCAGAAGTTTAGCCGCTTCCATCGCGGTATGTTAGAACGGGGTATTTATTTGGCTCCGTCGCAGTTTGAGGCTGGTTTTACTTCTTTTGCTCACACTGAGGAAGATATTGACAAAACCTTGGCAGCAGCGCGAGAAGTAATGTCTGGTTTGTAAGTTGGAATTAGAAACCCGGTTTTTCCAAAAAATCGGGTTTCTTAATGGCTAATGGCTAATGGCTAATGGCTGATGGCTGATGGCTAATGGCTGATGGCTGATGGCTGATGGCTGATGGCTAATGGCTGATGGCTAATGGGTAATGGCTGATGGCTGATGGCTAATTTTAGGTGATTAAAAAGCTATGTCCCAATTAGCAATTAGCTTTTCTTGCAACTTCCATTAAATCTAAAATCTGACCAATTGTGGGTTTTCAAATTATCAGTAAACTGCAATTTCGGCGCAAGGTAGCCGATCTGTTACGCAAGGCTACTCGACTAAAACAGGTCACAAGAAGGCGCAAGAAATTTTTCCAGCGCATTGGGTCTGGGTTTGCATTGGCTTCGGTTATTTTAATATTGATTGGTGTGGTTTCATCTCGGAGTATTGTCAATCTAGTACAGACTAGCAAGTCGGCGGCACACTCGCATCAGGTGATAGAAAAGCTAGAACACATTCTCACGGATATTACAAATGCGGAGACTGGACAACAGGGGTACGCGATTACGGGAGAAGAGTCGCATATACAATCTTATAATGCAGCGATCGCGCACATCAACCAAGACATTAAGCAACTGAGGCAGTTAACGGCTAATAATCCCTCAGCAACGCGGAAACTCGATATCCTAGAACCTCTAATCGCCCAAAGGCTGGCGTTAATCGATGCAAAGATTAACTTGCAGAAATACCGAGGATTTAAATCGGCATTGCAGTTCACTCGCAATAATCAAGATAAAAGTGTTCGCTTGATGCGAGAAATTCGCTCGATTGTGAGCTTGATGGAACAAAATGAGCGGGCATTATTAAACCAGCGACAGAATGCTGCAAAATCCAGCGCGAAAACCACAATTCTGGCGTTTTCAACCAGCATTGTTCTGGCTTTTTTGATTCTGGCTTTCGTGTTTTATCTGATCTATATCGAGATGGTCGAACGCAAGGCAGCAGAAGCATCGCTGAAACAAGAACGAAATTTTATTAGCGCGATTTTGGATACAGCCAGCGCTTTAGTTTTAGTTGTAGACCTTGAAGGAAAAATTATCCGCTTCAACCGCGCTTGCGAGCAAAACACGGGTTATTCCTTTGAGGAAGTAATGGGACGAAAGTTCTGGGATTTGTTTTTAATTCCGGAAGAAATTGAGCCAGTAAAAGCTGTATTTGCCTCGCTCGCTAGCGGTAACTTCCCGAATGAATACGAAAATTATTGGGTCACCAGGGATGGGAGACGGCGACTGATTTCCTGGTCAAACACTAGACTGCTGAATCAGGATGGCTCGATAAAATACATCATCAGTACGGGCATCGATCGCACTCAACGCAAGCAAGCAGAAAGGCGTTTGCGGGCGCAGCACGCGATGACTTGCATATTGGCAGAATCTAACACCTTCGCAGAGGCGATTCCGAAAATTTTACAGGCGATGTGCTTCAGCTTGGGATGGGATTGGGGCGAACTTTGGGGCGTGGATAAACAGTCGAATTTGCTGCGTTGCGTTCACACTTGGCACGTTCCCCTATTGGCAGATGGCGCTTTGAAAGAGCCTCTGGAAGTGTTTGAGGCGGTCACCAGGCAGATCTGCTTTGCTCTGGGTGAGGGATTTCCCGGTCGGATCTGGGCTGGCGGTAAACCAGCTTGGGTGGTAAATGTGGTAGAGGAGGATGATTTTCTCCGCGCTCCAATGGCGGCTAATTTAGGACTGCACGCTGCTTTTGGTTTACCGATTAAACAAGAGAATGAAATTTTAGGAATATTTATCTTTTTCAGCCGTGAAATTGAACCGCCCGATGCTGAGTTACTCAAAATTATGGCGGCGATTAGCACTCAAATCAGTCAGTTTATCGATCGCAAACAGGCAGAGTTAGATCTGCGGGAAACAACGCGACTACAGCAGGCGATTTTAGAAAGTGCAAATTACGCGATTATTTCCACGGATGTAGATGGGATTATCCGCAGTTTTAATCCAGCAGCTCAAGCTTTGTTGGGATATGCGCCAGCAGAAGTGGTGGGGAAAAAAACTCTTGCTTTTTTTCACGATAAACAGGAACTATCGGCGCTAGGGGGGAAAGGGATAAACTCTGGATTGTCAGCAATTTTAGCCGAAGCGCGACATGGCGATCGCATTGAGCGCGAATGGTCTTATATCCGCAAAGATGCGAGTCGCTTTCCAGTATTGTTATCGGTGAGCGCGCTGCGTGACGCAAAATATAACATTACGGGTTTTTTGGCAATTGCTAGCGATATAAGCGATCGCAAGCAAAAAGAAGCCGCACTCAAAGAAAGCGAAGAAAAATATCGCTCGGTGGTTAACAACATCAGAGAGGTTGTTTTCCAAACCGATAATACAGGTTTGTGGACATTTCTCAATCCCGCTTGGACGGAAATTACCGGCTTTTCCATCGATGAAAGTATCGGCACCGATTCGTTTAATTGCATCCATCCCGATGACCGCCCGCGTCATGTAATGCTGTTTCAACCCTTGCTTCAAGGTAAAAAAGAATACTGCCATCACGAGGTGCGCTATCTCACCAAAGATGGCGACTTTCGCTGGCTGGAAGTAGACGCCCGCCCGACCTGGGATAAAAACGGTGTAATATCAGGCACATCTGGCTCGCTCAACGACGTAACCGAAAGGATGCGGACGCAAGAGGCGCTGCGGGTGAGCCAGGAACGCTACGAACTGGCAATTAGTGCGGGCAATGTGGGGGTTTGGGATTGGAACATTGTCACGGGGGAAATCTATATCGATCCCACGATTAAAGCGGCGCTGGGCTTTACAGATATGGATATTCCTAACACTTTGGAGGGGTGGCGCAGTCTTGTCCATCCAGAAGATTTAACACGGGTGTTAGATGCTACCAATACGCATTTAGCAGGCGAGAGCTTCCAGTATGAAATCGAACATCGGCGGCTGCATAAAAATGGCAGCATTCGATGGTTTCTCTCTTGCGGCACGGCGTTTGAAGATGCGGAAGGGCGCATGTGTCGGATGACTGGAACGGATACGGATATTACCGAGCGAAAGTTGGTACAGGAAGCGTTAGAAAGAGAGCGGCAGCAATTGCAACAAATTATTGCCAGCGCCCCGGTAGCGATGGCAATGTTTGATACAAAGTTGTGTTATTTGGCACACAGTAATAAGTGGTTAACAGATTATGACTTAGAAGGTTTGGTATTAATTGGTTGCAGTCACTATCAAGTTTTACCGGATATTCCGGAGAGATGGAAATATATTTATCAGCGGGCGTTAAGGGGGGAAGCGATCGCATCGCCAGAAGATGTATTTGAGCGCGAAGATGGCTCGAAAATTTATCTACGTTGGGCAATAGAACCCTGGCGTCATCCCGATGGTAGCGTCGGTGGAATTGTGATAGTTACCGACACGATTAATGAGTTAGTAGAAGCAAGGGAAGCCGCCTTAGAAGCATCGCGATTTAAATCCCAATTCCTGGCGAATATGAGCCACGAAATTCGCACCCCCATGAATGCGGTTTTGGGAATGACCGGGTTATTATTAGACACTAATCTCGACTCAGAACAGCGAGATTTTGTCGAAACAATCCGCATCAGCGGCGACGCGCTTTTAAGCTTAATTAACGAAATCCTAGATTTATCCAAACTTGAAGCAGGGGAGATGGAACTAGAAATTTTAGATTTCGACCTATCTATCTGCATTGAAGAAGTATTAGACTTACTCGCTCCCCAAGCTCATGCTAAAGGATTGGAAATTGCCGGTTTAGTGTATCAAAACGTTCCCACCCAACTGCAAGGAGATGCGGGGCGCTTGCGACAAATCCTCACCAATTTAATTGGAAATGCGATTAAATTTACCAGTTCGGGAGAGGTGGTATTGCGAGCAGAACTGTTATCAGAAACGGTTAGTACAGCTACAATTTGCTTGTCGGTGACGGATACCGGAATTGGCATTGCCCCGGAAGACCAAAATAAACTTTTTGCGCCTTTTACTCAAGTCGATGCTTCTACAACGCGCAAGTACGGCGGCACGGGTTTGGGATTGGCAATTTGCAAGGAGTTGGTTACTTTAATGGGAGGGGAAATTGCCTTAGAAAGTCAGTTAGGAAAAGGTTCTAAATTCTGGTTTACAGTTACTTTCCCTAAAGCTGTTTCTTATGTTGAAGATCCAAAGGTTCTGGCTCAGCGACGGTTGTTAATTGTAGATGACAACGCTACCAATCGCAAGGTTGTTTACCATCAAGCAGCGCGTTGGGGAATGCAAGTAGATGAGGCGGAGAGTGCGGCGGCTGCTTGGAATGCTTTACACGCGGCTTGGGCGCAAAATATGCCTTACGATCTGGCGTTAATTGACATGCAAATGCCTGAAATTGATGGCTTGACTTTGGGAGCGGAAATTAAGTCGGATTTGACTTTAGCTGAAATGCCGCTGATTATGCTTGCTTCGACGAATCAAAGGGAGGAAGTACAGCGCGCAATCAAGATAGGATTTGCTACTTATTTGGTTAAACCAATTAAACCATCCCGGCTTTTTAAGCTGATCAATAAGCTGTTGGTAATTCAATCGCCGTTATTAGAAACAGAGACAAAATCTGCTTCATTCACCACCGATGCATATGCGATTCCCAATACTAAATTAAGAATCTTAGTTGCTGAAGATAATTTGGTCAACCAAAAAGTAGCGCTGAAGCAACTCAAAGGTTTGGGATACGATGCCGATGTTGCTGCAAATGGGGAAGAAGTTTTGTGTTTAATAGAAACAATCCCCTACGATTTGATTTTGATGGATTGCCAAATGCCGGTTCTTGATGGTTTTGAAACTACGCGAGAAATTCATCGGCGTCCTGAAAAATGTTTCGCTGGTGGGTGTCGTCCTTTAATTGTGGCTATGACGGCAAATGCCAGGGAACAAGATCGACAAAAGTGTCTCGATGCAGGGATGGATGATTATTTGAGTAAGCCTATTTCTAAGGAAAAATTGGCTGAATTTTTAGAGCGTTTGAACGGCACAGTTTTTATGAATGAAGCTAACATTTCCAGGGAAGAAACTGTTGAAAGCACCGATGCTAATTTACCAGATATAGATTGGCAATACTTGCATCAGCTATCTGAAAATAACGAGGAATTTGAATTAGAATTGTTGCAAATTTTTGTTGAAGATACTCAAGTTCATTTGCAGGGGTTAAAAAGCGCGATCGCATCGAATAATTTTCAGCAGCTTGCGCGAGAAACCCATCACATTAAAGGTGCTAGCGCCAACATCGGCGCTACTACTATGCAGATCAAGGCAGAAAAACTCGAACAATTAGCTAGTTTGCAACAACTTGAGGGATCGACGAATTTATTAGCACAATTAGAACAAATTTTTCACCGCATTCAAGGGATGTTACAAAACCGTTAATAACTTTTGGAGATGAACAGGCAATTACGCTCGTTGACTTGGTTGTAACTAAAATTATCGGCTAACATGGATATAATTTTTAACCCCCGCCCTCGAGCATCGTTATTCTCTTCAAATTCCGGAATTTCTTGCAATTTCTGGTTTAAGTTAAACGAGGGGCCATAAGACCAAATACGAATTTCTATATGTTGCTCGAACCGGGTGGCTTCAAGATCAATTGGTGTTTCTGGGGGTAAATCTTTATGAGCGTGTTCGGCAATATTCGTAAAGGCTTCCCAAAGCAGGGTTTGACACTTATACCACACATCTTTATCGGGAATGGGCGGCTGATTCAACTGCTCAAACCACGACAAGACTTCTGCACACACCCCTAGATCTGTCTTGACTTTAAGATTAATTTTTTTTAACATTTTGCTATCCTAATTCGAGTATTTTTATTTTAATCTGAAATATCTGACTTAACTAAATTTCATTTAGTTATAATAAAACAATTCCCTCGTTCTGCGATCGCGTGACTGAGAGTTTTGAAGATTTATGGTAAAAATTTTAATCATTGATGACGATCCAACTTTGCAACTGATTTTAAAAAAAAATCTCCAAAACCAGGGCTATGAAGTAATCTTAGCCAGCAATGGTGAAGCTGGAATTGCTCAAGCGAAACAGCATCATCCGGCTTTAATTATTTGCGACTGGATGATGGAAAAAGTGGATGGCTTGGAAGTGTGTCGTCAGATTAAAGCGACTCCAGAATTAGCAACGACTTTTTTCATTTTGCTAACGGCGCGGACAAATGTTGAAGATCGGATTAAAGGACTCGATGCAGGCGCGGATGATTTTGTTTCCAAGCCGATTGAAATTAATGAATTAAAGGCGCGGGTGAGATCTGGGTTACGTTTAAATCAGTTGTACGAAGATTTGCAAAGCCAAAAGCAAGCTTTAGAGGGAGCAAATCAAAAGCTGCAAGCCGAATTAGACGAGGCGGCGGAATACGTTCGCAATCTTCTACCACCTGCGTTGAAAGGAACTGTGACCACAGAGGCGCGATTCATTCCATCGGCAAGATTGGGGGGCGATTGTTTTGACTATTTTTGGCTGTACGATAGCCTTTTAGTCATGTATTTGTTGGACGTATCGGGACATGGAGTCGGGTCAGCGCTGTTGTCGGTTTCTGTGTTGAATGTTTTGCGATCGCAATCCCTCCCTAACACTAACTTTTTTCAACCCAGCAATGTCTTGAAGGCACTAAATAATGCCTTCCAAATGGAGAACCAAGGCGAAAAGTATTTCACAATTTGGTATGGCGTTTACGACCAAATTAATCGGAAATTGATTTATGCCAACGCCGGACATCCACCCGCAATAGTTTTATCAGGCACATCTGAAAACACCCAAGTTAAAAGACTGGAATCTTCAGGTTTACCAATTGGCTTCTTACCTGATACCGAGTATGAAGATGGTTATTTAGATATCCCTCCTGGCAGTAATTTGTACGTTTTTAGCGATGGCGCTTACGAAATTCCTCAACCAAATGGCAAGATTTGGGGAATCGATGCTTTTATTGACTCGCTGAACAAGACAAATAATTCTAATTTGGAGTCAGTCATCGAGCATATTCGCGATGTGAATCGCCACCAACCATTTGATGACGATTTGTCTTTGTTAAGAGTTAACTTTGGTGGTTAATGCAGTAGGGGCAGGTTGATCGCAATTCACCTAAGCGAGGCAGAGCCTCGCGCTTTTCGTTCCCAGGCAAGAGCCTGGGAACGAGATCTACGAGGCTCTGCCTCGCTGGGTGAGTGCGAC
Organism: Cyanobacteria bacterium UBA11371; assembly: GCA_003486305.1. Classification (GTDB taxonomy): domain Bacteria; phylum Cyanobacteriota; class Cyanobacteriia; order Cyanobacteriales; family Aerosakkonemataceae; genus Microseira. Next base: position 20,608 of record DNGJ01000223.1, on the reverse strand, counting down.
TGGTGCGGTTCTTATTCAGTTTCCAGAATAGCTTTGTTGAACTCTTCCCTATTAGCAAAGGGAGTTAAAACCCGCTCCATTTTAGTTAATTCAAACAACATTCTGATTTGGTCGTTAATTGAGCAAATATAAAATTTACCCCCAGCCGCACGTACTGTTTTGCAAGCTAACAAGATTGAACCTAAACCAGAACTATCCATAAACGATACATTCTGGAGATCGAGTAATACTATTGCCACGCCTTTTTCTACAATATCGCTAACATCTCGACGCAGCTGATTGCCCTTGATACCGTCTAAAATTCCGGTGGGTTCAATGACTTGTAATACATCATTCATTTTCAGCATTTGGCTATCCTGATGGGTCTTCATCCATTCTAATTTTGACATTTTTCGCTTCTGAGATCAAGCGGTTTAACAACTTTCCACTCTAAGGATATAGTCCAAAAGTGTAACTACTTTCTAAACGAGTGAAAAATCTAGCATTAACGTAATGCCGAGAAAATTCAAAAGCTTCAAAATAGCAGTCTTTAAGCATCAGCAGGTGGTTGCCACATAGAGGCGCGAATAACGCTCCACAAAAGTGACAAGTTATAAATTGCCCAACCAGCATTTAATAGATGCACCCAAGGTTCCTCTAAACTACCAGTCGCGAAGCCCAAAAGGCTCCACAACATGCCTAAAATAGTGAGGAAGAAGATGAGTAATTGAGGCCAAACCAGCCGGAGATAAATTCCAGACTGCCGCTGTTTAGGCGTGACTTGGAATTTAATCGGGCGATTGGTAAACACGCTCACGACTGCTTGGATAAACAGGGGAAACAGAGCGATCGCATACTGTTCCGAACGCCAAATTTCTCCAGCCGGAATACCCCAAGTCGCCGCTAAAAACGTCATTCTGTTCATGATAAAGGCTGGGAAAAAGTGAATTGCAAAATCATAACCGTAGCTTTTAACAGGTATCGTTTCCGTGAAGAAATAAATAATCGGACAGACAATAAAAACCAAGGTAGCAAATCCGGAAAAATAGCTATACATGGTTTGGAAATATTGCAGCCGCTGCCAAAAAGTCAAACCAGGTTTTGTCAGGGGATTTTCCCGCAATAAAACTTGAATCGTTCCTTGTGACCAACGCAGCCGTTGTTTTAAAGTAGAACTAAGGTCATCGGGTGCTAAACCTTTTGCCATTAATTCGTTGTGATAAACAGATTTCCAGCCAGCCGAATGCAGGCGCATAGCCGTATTCATATCTTCGGTGATGCTGATACTGGATACGCCCCCAATTAATTCGGCTTCATATAACCGATTTTCATCCTTAGCCCAGTCATCAGAAAAATGCTGCAATCCTACACTAACTAAAGCTTCACGCCGTATGATCGCATTCGTTCCTGTATAAAAAGCGGCATTCATACCATCTTTTCCTTGCAGGATTGGGCCATAAAATAAATGCGCGCTATGTCCGAAAACATCGCCTTTTGGAAGATTATAAAAATCTTGGGGAGTTTGCACAAAGCCAACGCGATTGCTTTCGTATTTTCCTTTGAACAAATCGTAGGTGTAAAAATACGGCAGAACCCGCTTGATAAACTGTGGTTCCAGAATATGATCGGCGTCCATTGTGATAATAAACTCGCCCGATGTGTCAGCTTCTAACAGGGCGTAATTAATGTTACCGGCTTTAGCATGGTGAGGCTTACCCGCAGGTTTTGGACGAGCAATATAGCGCAGGCGCGACAGTTCAACTAATTCTACTTCTTTTTGATAAATCGCGTCTTCAAGTAATTGCCGTTCTAGTTTTAGGCGTTCTTTCAGATTTTGAGACTTAGGATGTATCCCCAGCACGTATTTTCGCAGACTATGTAAAAATTTCACCACCGTATGTTTAGAATAGTCGTCGGCATAGGCTTGCAAAAATTGTTCCGCTGCTTGAACGTCGGGTAAGAGATTATCTAATTCTTTAAGACGCTCGACTAGACCCTCGCGATCGCTATCAATTCGCTCAGCTTCCTGCTGCAATAAGGGCGATTGTAAATCTTCTAAACTCAACTTTTCCGTCGTCGCCCGCATCGCCTTTGAGTTGCCATCATCTAACACGTAAACGCGCAACTTTGTCGGCGGATAATCTAATGCCAAAGCCGATTTAGCAGTTTCTTCGACAATATCGGTAGGCTCGTTATAGCAAGTGATAAAAACATCAACTGTAGGCCATTCTTCCTTTGGTAAAGGTGGCGTCATTTTATCAAAAGATTTCACCTGACGTTCTACGGGACGCCATAACCCGATGGTGAACATGACGCCGCCAAAATAGCTGTAAATTTCTGCCAATAGCAAGGGAATTGCCAGCCACAAAGCATCAAAATTAACCGAATGGGTGATGCGCCAGTACAAATACCACGCGCCAAAAATTAAGTTAATTTCTGCCATGTAGCGAAATAATAGCGTGCGCTTTTTCAAGCGAGTGCGAATATTGCCGGAAAAGTTAGTTGGACTTTCTAACACAGAATTTGAAGTAGCCATCACACCTCTAGTAACAATTAAAAAACTAAAGAACGCCCGCCTCTTGCTTGGTAAAGCAGGCTTTGTAGAACTACCGCATTGGTATTAACGTCAATTGCGTTATTGACGCCCAAGCGGGGATTTTCATAGCGTCCTGCTAGATAACCTCGATTGGGAGCAGCTAAGTTTTGTACTGACTCCCGCAGCTTTTTAGCATAGGGTTCGTTTGGCATTAGTGCTGCCCAAGCAAATGCAGCTTTTGTACTTAAAAATCTCAAATGGGGGAAGGTTCTACCCTGAACGTTAATCGGCATCCAAGATTGACCGTTAGCATAGACGCTGTAATACAGAAAGTAAGGGGGACGATCGAGGGAATCTTCGTTTACGGCTGTCAAGATTCCGGTAGTTTCAAAGCGTTTTGCTTGCACTTTGAAAAGATTGATAACTTGAGGCTTAATCGAATCATTCCAGCCTAACTCTAAGCCCCAGAGTAAATAAGGGTCGTTGGTTAAATAATTAGTTGCGCCCGAATTGCTTAAGTTTCGTCGATCGATTTGTAATTGAGTACCATCAATCTGAATTGTCTGGACTGGTGGATTATTTAAAGCATTTCTTGCTTCGAGGTTCCATAATTTTAAACTATGGGCGGCGTATTGTTCGTAGCCAAATCGCCCTTCTTGTACGAGGCGTATTTTGCCGTTGCTGGCTGTAATTCCACCTTGTAACCAACCGTCTTTAACGAGTTGGGATAAGTTCCATTTGGCAACGATGCGATCGCAGCGCACTTGGAATTGGGGATAATGCGATCGCAAAACCCGCAATCCGATCAAAAACCTCGCCATATCGAGCGCCGACCATCCGCTTGTCCCCCTGGGATCGGGCGTATTATCCAATCGCCGCATCTGCGCTGTATCGGTGCTATAAGCTTTATTTGGCAACCCCGTTATCGGGAGGGGCAATCTTTCCAAAGTCTGCAACAATCGATTTATTTTGCTGTTAAATTCCTCGGTTTTAATTAACCCTAATTGATGCGCTGCGTGCATTCCTAAAATTGCACTACCCTGATCCCACCAAGTTGTCCAACGATAGTTTTCCACCGAATTAACAAAACCAGTTTGAGCATTCCAGTTGCGCTCAAAATACTGCCAAGCGCGTCTAGCAGCAATTCGATCTGCATCTGTTGTTAATCTCGGTGAAGCGTCAGCAACAGGTGGCGCGGCGGGTGGTGCAATCGGCGGTGCAACTTGCGGTGGCGATACCTGTTCAACGGGTTTCTCAATCGCAATCGGAGGAGGTAAAGAAGGTTTTTCCGCAGGTGCAGCATGTTCTTGAAAAGGTATAGCAGGCGGCGGCGCTGTTGTAGGTAGAGATGGATTGGGAGGTTGCCAATCCCTCTGATAATAATCGGGTAAAGCGATTATTTGACGGCGTTGATTATGATAGCGAGCATCATTCTCATTGTTTTCTACCTCCCGCCCGGAAATAAATTTTCGGGCTAATAGCGAAAGTCCATTAAAATGGACTGGAAATTTTGTCTCATATCCTCTCCGGTAGCTTTGCTTCCGTATAATTGTTGATGTTGTAGGGGCGGGTTTTACCAACCAGTCTACGGAACCACGAGAGATTTCGTTAAACCCGCCCCGCCCGTGTACAACACTGCGCGAATTTATTCCCTGGCGGGTGTTGCAACAGATTGACGAGCATTGCAATACCTGTACCTCCCGACAAACCAATGGTTCCTGATTGGTTGTCACAATTAGAAATACTGGTAAAATCGCGATCGCCATTGCTATCATTGTCGATTGATCTCAGCCGGAGAAACGTAACTAAACGCAGAATTGGTAACAGCGGTTTTATAACCATCTGACTTGTTGCCGTTGGAACTGTATAACGCCCAATCGCATTCTTTATCGATGTTGAAATACATGATGCCTTGCACTCCAGGAGCAGCAGCTAGATAAGTGTAAGCATCGTTAACCCATTTGTCTTTATCGCTACTATTCGCCCCAGTTTTATTGTAACTGCTGCTAGCAGTTTGAGCGATAAAAATTGGCTTGCCAGGAGCCATTTTTTGCATCCGTTCTATGTAAGGTATAAACGCATCGGCGGCGTTACCCCAATTTTTCCAATCCGATTTGGGACAGTAGCCCCAATTGTAGGCGCTGAACGCGACTACAATTGGGGCTACCCGGATAATAGTTCTCAAATCGATGGGCTTCTTCACTCCATCCATTCGGTGCAAACACCCACCGCACCGCATTTCTAGGAACGCCCGCTTCGGTAAAAATTTGCTGAATCCGTTTGTAAGCGAGTTTAAAATTTACCGGGTCTTTGCCATAACTTTCATCTCCTAAAATGTTCATTTCTTGCAGCGGCGCAATATACGCAATTCGCCCTTCTCCTTTCTTTGCCCAAGCTGCATAAGCGCGGGCAATTTTTCTCAGGGAATTGTCAATATCTCCCTTCGCAATCTGCGCCGCCGTGCGCGTAGTATCCAAATTGATAAACGCGGTGTATCCGTTCTGCCGTAACTTTTCTAGACGCCCTCCCACGTTAAATGCGGGATTGTTGTCTTCCAAGTTCATAAATATACCAGCCAAGGTATGCCGCTTACCCGCCCATGCATCTATTTGGCGCAATTCTTGATCGATTACCCGCTGATCTCCGGCATAGCCTTTGGTGTAAAGACCTAATAAAACGGGAGGTTTAGAAGCCGATACATTTTGGGATAATCTGGGGCGAGGATTAGCTTGTTGGACTCTACGACTTCTCGCGGCTACTGGTATATTTTGCATCCCGTAAAGGCTTGCCCCCAGCACCAGGAGGAATATTAGTCGCTCGCTCAACTTCAGCATTTCTTCACCTGCTACTCACTTAGTATCTAATTTGACTTGCTACCTGCGGTCGCAGTTCCACTTCTCTCAGTAGAAACCCAGTAATATCCAGTATTATCAGAAACTAAGCGTGCTTTTGCCGTTGCAGTCATCGGTAAACCGCGACCGGAATTTCCCCGTTCGACTGCCTCCCACCAAGGGGAATTCATCGCTTTAATCGGGCGGATTAAAGGTTGTCGATTGGTCGCCCGGTAAAGTAACGATTGCAAAATCGTGCTGTTCGTACTGCCAGTGAAGCCAAATGCAGTTTTGCCAGTTTTTTCGTAAAAGCCTTCATAATATCCCAGTAACGGATTATACAAGTCTGTTGTCGCCTGCCACAATTGACGGGCATATTCATCGTCGGGAAACAGGGCGTGAAAGGCAAACGCTGCGGCGGTGCTAACCATGCGAGTATCATCGGATACTGGTTTACCGTCATTCCCCAGCGCCGCCCAAGGTTCTCCCCGACCGACAATCGTGCTGTGTACGATGTAAGGTTCGCGGTCAATTAAGGTGGTAGCTGAGGCGGTGAATGTGCCGGTACGACGGTAGCGCTGGGCTTGCGCGCGCAGCATTGCCTCAAGGAATTCGCGCATTTGTGGTTCTAAACCTAATTCCAATCCGTATGTCAGGAAAGGATTGCTAACCGTGTATTGATTGATACTTGAATTTACATTCGCTCTTTTGCGTTGTGTCGGGATGTTAAAATCTTCTACCTTGCCGGTTTCGTACTCGCCGCCGATGGCTGAATTAGGAACATCAAAACCCCAGATCCCAAAGGCGCGGGCGGCGTATTCTTCGTAACCCAGGCGCGTTTCGGGGTTGAAGCGTTGGGAAGGTTGCCCAGTATCATTTTTGACAGATACCGCACTGTAAAGCATCCCGTCGCGCACAACTCGCAGATACGACCAATTCAATAACAATTGATCGACGGCGTTTGTGTATTCTGGATGGTAACTTTTTAAGTTATAAAGTGCTGCCAGAAGTCGTCCAATATCTAATGCTGAAAACCCATTCGCTTCTGCAACTGGTTTTGAGTTGTAATCTACTGGTTGTAATGTGCGAATGTCGTATCCCCGCGTCGGTAATTCGTTAGCAAATAAAGGTAATTTGGCTAAAGCTGCTAACAAATGTCGGGTGCGTTGGTCAAATTCTGTTTCTGAAATAATCGCCAGGTTATCTGCTGCTTGGAGTGCGGCGAGATAATCGCCCAATCCCCAGATGGTAGCTGCTTTTGTGTCAGAGCGATCGCTCACCAATCCAGTTTGCGGCTGATAATTAGCCTTAAAATAGCTCCACGCTCCTTCAGCATACCGCCGTTCCACAGCCGTCAGCGGTCTTGCTAACTCCAAACGCGAGGATAGTTTTCCCACCGAGGGAATCGGTGCAACTGCAACAACGTTAGTTTCAGCAGGTTTTACCGTCGGCGTGGGAGTTGGCGCACTCTCAGGTGTGGGATTCGAGGGTGCAGCAGCAGCATTATCCCCCGATGGCGAAGCAAAAGTGACTAAATTTGACCCAATTAACGGGCGATTTCCCCGCGCTTTGAAATAAATAATTTCCAGAATTAACCCATTGGTGTTACCCGTGAGAGATTTATTCGCTTGTTTGCTTTGCTCGTAAAGTCCGGCATAAAAACCCCCGTTATCTGGACTTTTCAAACTTTTTACCGCATCAAAAATCTTTTGGGCATAAGGGTTATCTGGATAAAGATAGCGCCAGCCATAAGCTGCTTTGGTGCTAATGTTGCGAAACTGGGGAATCTGTTCGTTTTTTTCTGTAATTGGTGCCCAAGCTACCCCGTTTGCATAAACGGTGTTGTAGATAAAATAAGGTGCTTGGTCGAGGTTATCTTCTGTTACAGCCGTTAGCTGTCCTGTGGATTCGTAGCGCCGCTTTTGCGCTTCAAAAACGCTGGCAGCATATTCTTTCAAAACTCCTTCTAACCCAAATTCAATCCCATCCAAAATGTAGGATTCGCTGACTACATAGTTGTTGGCATTCGTGGCTTTGTAGTCGCGGGTATCTACCGGAATTTTCACCCCGTTTACTTCCACAAATTTAAACGGTTCTAGCGCCAGTGCTTTTGGTGCTTTAAATCCCCAAAGTTCGTAACCTCTGGCGGCATATTCTTCGTAGCCCAATCGTCCTTCTTGCACCAACAATGTTTTGTTGTCAGGTAGAACAGTCGCGCCAAAAAGTTGTCCGTCTTTGAGAGATTTTGCCACGTTCCACTTGGCAACAATTCCTTTTAGCCAATCGTTGTATTGAGGATGGCAGGTACGCAAAACGTGAAAGGCAGCAAGTATGCGACCAATATCCAAAGCTGACCAACCAATTCCTCGTTCGATGGGATTATTTCCATAATCAACCATTTGCCCGTTGGCTGCGTTGTAAACCTTGTTGGGCAAGGTATCTTCAAACAGTTTTAAATTGCCGATACTGGTGAGAAATTTGTTCAGTTTATTGTCAAAATCTGCTTGGTCAGTTAAATTCAACCAGCGGGCGGCATTTAGTGCCATCAAGTAATTACCCATATCCCAAAGCGTGCCGGAAGGATAGCCGCCAGTTGAGTTGGTAAAACCCGTAGCTTGCTGATAGTTATTCAGGAAATATTGCCAAGCTGTTTTAGCGTCAGCCAGTTCCTCTGGCGTTAGGGGTGAGCTAATTTCAGCGCAGACATTCGCTGTCGCTGCGGGTGGAGTTTGAGCCTGCGATCGCATCCCCGTACCAATCATCGCTAAAGGCTGAAACAACAACCCCACTAAAAATAGGGAAATCAGTTTTATCCGCTTGTTTCGATACCGTTTTATTCCCACGAAATTATCTTTCATTTCAGTAGCAAACTCAACCAAATTTAACCGTTCTTTCCCCTTGACTTTTTTATCTTCCAGCTTGTTCCAATCCAGCCCAAACTGTTAAAGGTTTTCCCACCTTTTTGTAAAGCAAACTTTCAAGCATTACGCCGTTATTGTTAGCCGTCAAAGACTTGTTAGGCTCCTGCAACTCTTCATAAAAACCGTTGTACCAACCCTTGGGCGAATTCAAGTTAGTTTGGACAAAATTAAACAACTGGGTTGTGTAATCACTGTTGTACAAAACATGCCAACCAATCGCCGCTTTGGCGCTAACAAATCTTAAATTGTTGTATTTTTTTCCAGTATCGGCAATCGTTGCCCAAGCATCTCCATTGACAAAAAGAGTGCTGTAAACAAAGTAAGGTTCCCGATCCAGATTATCTTCAGTGACAGCAGTTAATTGGTTTGTCGCTTTATAGCGTGCTTCTTGTGCGGCTAAAACTCTGTCTGCGTAAGCTTTTGGTAATGCTTGAAATCCCGTTTCAATTCCATCCAAAATAAAGGGTTCGCTCAAAACGTAGTTATTCGCACCGGAGTTTTTAGCATCGCGTTTATCGTAGGGAACTCCATAACCGTAAAGATCCACAAATGCAGCATCGGATTGATATTCCAGCGCTTTATCTACTTTTAAACCCCAAAGTTTTAGCCCATATGCAGCATAATTTTCGTAGCCTAAACGCCCTTCTTGGTTGTATTGTTCTTTGCCATTAACTACCGCAGTTCCATACATTTGACCGTCTTTAGTTAGACGTTCAACGTTCCAATGATCCCATACTGCTTGGGTTTTTCGCCGCAATTGGGGATACTTGGTTTCCACAATTTTTAGCCAGAGTGCTAGCCTGCCTAAATCTAAAGCCGACCAGCCTATTTCTTCCCGTTTGTCTAATTTACCGTAATTGACGGGAATTAAGGTTTTGGAGTTGTAAACTTTGTTGGGTAATTCGCCTTTGTATAAAGGCATTTTTGCCAAAGTTCGCAACATTTGGCGCATTTTGGTGTAAAATTCAGCTTCTGGAATTAGATTCAGTTCTTTGGCACTGACTAAGGCAGCGATCGCAGCTGCTTGATCCCACATCGTCACCGACGCAAATCCATCGACTGAATTAACTAACCCCGTCTCTTCGTTCCAATTCGCTTCAAAATACGCCCAAGCTGACTTCGCCATCGCCATTTCTTCCGCAGTCAACGTACCCCCCGCAAGCTTTGGGGTTATAGCCGCGACTAAATCGGCAGAAGTTACCGGATTTCCCGGCAATTTTATATATTTTGCGTCCATTTGGGCAATTTTGGCAGTAGCCGAGAGTTCGACTGTTGGACTGGGAGAGGGTGAAGCTTTGGACAAATTGCGATTTAGCGCCCCAGATAGGGATTGTAAGCTAGCGATCGCTACAACAGCAGTCACTACTCCCCCAACTGTTGCCAGGATCGATAAACTCTTTGGTGGTGGTTCAAAACCTTCATTCATAACAAATTGGGTGAGTTTACTTTTGCACATTGAACTATGGGAAGCCACGGCGATCTATTGCACAATGTGCAATAAACCGTCTGCGGTTTCCGATCAACTGAGATCTAGCAGAGCCGTTGAATTTACAGCGGATTGCATATAAGTGAGCTACAGCCTTATGGCTTGGTTTGTGTAGCGGGTGCATTAATGCACCCTGCACACAGCTGTTGGTGTACCTCATGGGGCTGCAATCCGCTATAACCAGAGCCTGGATAACTCTTTGGTTTAACCCCTCTTGACTTCTAAGATAAAACCCAATTGTGTAAAACTTGTGGAGATCCTAGTTGTTTGAGGTAAACCCTTGGTAAAGATCCCGTTAAACATCCTTCCAGATCGCCCTGTAAGTAGCGATGCAGCACCTGTAGATCAAAAACTTTGCCCCTAGAAACCCGGTCAGGGCTTACCCAGCAACTCTATTGCAAACCAACCTAATCAAAAATTGACCCGCAACTGACCTGTAAACGAGCGATTATTGTAATCATCTCCAGCCCGATTTCGCACGTTAGAAGCACCATAACCAAAATCTGCTTCTACATTCGGCGAAATCTTAGCCGTACAGCGCCCTTGATAGCTATAAGCATTATCAAAAGTGCCATCAAGTCGCTGTTGTCCGAAGTTACCAAATACCCGACAGCGCAAAAAGTTGGTAATATCTCCTTCCCATCCCACTTCACCGTTATAAACTAGAAAGTCTTGTGGGGAAAAATAACCGCTCTTTTGCGAACGATCTTCTTCGTAACTCCAAGTAAATAAATTAGCCGCTACAAAAAACTGACCAAATTTACGCTCTAACCGGCTAAAAGTTTGGTTTTCGTGGTTTCCATCGTTGTATTGACCCCGACGATACAGCGTGAAAAAGCTCGTGTTCGGGTCGATCTGCCAGTATAGATTTGGCCCAAAGCGCCACGCTGTAATTTGATTTTCTAACGTTTGCGCGTTGAATTTATAAGGCCCTTGTTCCAGAATTCCCGACAGAAATAAACCCGAATCTAATTTGCCTTCGGGTGTCTGGTTAATAAAAATCGGTGCATCTGCCTTAAAGTTAAGATTGAGCGCAGTCGGAAGCAGATTAAATACATCGACTCCCCCACCCGCTTGCAGGGTAACTGGCCCAACTTTTCCTTCCCATACTGCTTGTAAGGGAATGTTAGTGACGGTATCAAAGTCCCGTTGTTCAAACGTGTTATACCCGCTTTTGAACCGAATTAATTGACCGTTTGGTAAGCGAATCCGAAATGTTGGTTCGATAAATCGATTGTGCTGATCGTAGTTATCTAAATCATCCCGAAAATCAACTTGCAATCCTTCTAATTTCAACTGCGATGCCGATCCCGGTTCGGGCGGTTTCTCGCTTGGGGGAGCCACTTCTTGCGGTGGCGCGGGTTCGGGTTGCGATCGCACTGGCGTATCCCGATCCGGTTGCAAGTTTTCCGGTGCCGCAATTAATTGCTTGTGCAAAGAAACTCTTGTCGCTTCCACACCTTCGTGGGGCATTGATGTCAGTTCCCTTGGCGCAACCGCAGCCAACTCTTCCGGTGCAGCATGTAACTTTGCTGCTCCCATTATCCAAATACTCACAAACCAAATCAATCCCCAAGGGCGTCCCAGCAAGCACGGCAGCAGTAGCTTTCTGTAGCGATGATTATGCCGTGCGCCGGAGAAATTCACATTCGACGGACGCATTAATATTATACCACAAGTGGTTGAAATTTACTTCCGTCTATTGTAGTAATTTATTTTTTCTATTGGATTAATTTTGATACAAAACTTAACAAAACGAGACAGAGGCAAAAAAGGCGCAGAAACCAGGGTTTGGCTAGGTGCGGTGGCGCCAAGAAACCCGGTTTCTATGAGAAATCGTCGCTTTGGTAGCCATAAATCGACTCAGAAACCGGGTTTCTAACCTCGAACGCGGAGATGGTCTACTCGGAACCTCTGGTTGTCGCCAAAGCAATAAAGGAATAGTAATACTGCCAATAATCATTACAATTGCAGAAATTATCCAGATAATTAAGCTACTGGGTCGATAATCGCCCCGCTCAATTTGCCCTAAAACTTTGTTGTAGCGCCACGCCGATAAAGCAACCAAGATAATGCCGATAACTACCAAACCTATGCCGATATTTTGAGAACTAATAAACGAGTTGGTGGGCGAATCTTGTCCGGTTACGGAAGATTGCAATTCGCGCAAAAACAAACCAAACCGTGCTATAGCAAACCCAAATCCAATCAAAGCAATAGAAGTCCGCAACCAAGCCAAAAAAGTACGTTCGTTAGCTTGATGCTCTCGCTGGCGGTCTATTTTTGGCGGTCTGTCCATTTTTAATTTTTCCGGCTAATTGCTAATTGCTAATCGCCAATGGTCAAAATATTACTTTATTTCGGTGCTGAAAGACTATGTATAAGGCCGCTCCAGGGGCAGAGGAGAAAAAAAATTATAAATAATCTTCTGACACCGAAGGGAGTAATAGCCATTAGCCATTAGCCATTAGCCATTAGCGGTAGTTTGTAAATTGCAAAGCTACGGGATAATCTTCTTGCTTTAACCGCCCAATTACTGCTTGCAATTCATCTTTTGATTTAGCAGAAACCCGCACGGCATCGCCTTGAATCGAGGCTTGGACTTTTTTAAATTCGTCTCGAATCAACTTGCTAATTTCTTTGCCGATTTCTTGGCTAATGCCTTTTTTGAGTTTAATTTCTTGCCGGACGCGATTTCCGCTGGCTGGTTCAACTTTGCCGTAGTCAAATATTTTTAGCGACAGGTTACGCTTCGCTGCTTTCTGTTGCAAAATCGTGTGAACCGACTCTAAAGTGAACTCGCTGTCGGTGTTCACGGTAATCGATTCTTTTCCTAACTCCAAAGTGGTTTTCGTATCTTTAAGGTCGTAGCGACTGGCGATGTCGCGTGTGGTTTGGTCTACGGTGTTGACCAATTCTTGGTAATCAAAATCGCTGACAATATCAAATGAATATGTAGATGCCATAATCAATTGGTAATTGGTGAAGAGGTAATTGGTAATTGGTAATTGGTAATTGGTAATAATTTTTCCTATTACCGATTACCGATTACCCATTACCCAATTGCTGTGAAAGACTCAAAACCATTAAAGTGCCGATTCCGAGGGAACCGATACCGAACATGAGCGATCGCGCGAGCGGCACGTTCAAGATATAAAATACCGAAAACAGCAAGCGGGCGATTAAGTATGCACTAGCAGCGACTACAGCTAATGACGAATTTACACCCGTCACGTAAGCCATCAGTGCTGCTGCCGCAAACAGCATAAACGATTCAAAGCCATTTTGATGCGCCCAAGTCGCCCGCTTGGCATAGTCGGGCAATTTATCGAACATGGCACGCGGTGCAGCCGTATCATAGCCGACCTGCTGCCGCCCGTAAGCGACCACCAAAAATGGTAAATATACCAGAACGGCAGCCGCTACGATACTGGCGAGCAGAATAAAAGACACCGACAGTTGAGATAGCATCATTCACCTGTGTTTTAAACGTTTAATTTCTGCTAATAATTAATAACTAATAGCTTAAGGTTAGCCCTCTTAGCAATTAGCCATTAGCAATTAGCAATTAGCATAACTTTGCAGGCAAATAATCGCGCCAAGCTAATCAAAGTAAAACAACGTCACCAGTTTTCGTTGGTCTTCTGCATCCTTGCAAGTTTGCAGCAGCGTGCGGCTATCGTGAAACGCAAAGCAAATTAGCTGCTGACACCGAGTGACGATTTCCTGATTGCACAAGGCACTCGCTTCTCCTAAAGACAGATGATCGTTTTCTGGTTTTTCTACCAAATGCATCACCTGTTCTAGTAATTCGCGAGATTCGCGCGGCTGACGTTCCAAACTTTGAGGTAAAATCACCGTCAACAGTTTGGGGTCAGCGCGCATCGCCCCTCGGATCGCAGCACCATTGGTGCCACCCGCACCGGAGGTGATCAAGCGATTGCCCGATAAAACTAGGGCATAGCTCATCATCTCAATCAGATTTTGATGGGTAATCGGAACGTGACGCGACCCCAACAGGGCGATCCGCTTAGCACCCGTTTGCTGGATCGTTGCCAGTTCTTGGACTAATTCATCGACTTTGGAAATATCTATCGATTGACTCAAGGCCGGTTATAGGCTCAACGACCTAGTTATTGTAACAAACCTTGACTATTACAGCGTCACGGCAGTTTCTAATCCTAATTTAGCCATCAGCCGGTCAATCTCAAAGTGCTGCCCGATCGTTTGATACGCGCACTGTACTTTAACTGGTTCGTGCAAACGCACTTGTCCAAAGGCGCGGTCGATAATTTCCACGGTGGTGAGGGTATCCAAATCTACCGATAACACCGGAATTTCTACTTCTTCGGCGCGGCTGAGGATAAAATCAACAGGGGGAATGTGTCCGGTTAAAATCAGACACTGGGTAGAAGATTCTAACGCTGCCATTTGCAGATCGGTGCGATCGCCCCCCGTTACCACTGCCATATTTCTTCTTTGACGAAAATACTTCAGTGCCGAGGATACGTTCATCGCACCGATGGTGAGGCTTTCTACCATCAAATCCATGCGTTCCTTGCAGCACAGTACTTGTGCCTGCAACTGGTGTACGAGTTCGCCCACGCTGACGCTTCGCAGCAGGGTGTTACGGGGTATTACTCCCAACAGGGGAATGTCTCGATTTTCCAAAAACGGTTTGACGATCGTTTCGACAGTTTCTAACTGTTGCGAGGGGACATCGTTGAGCAAAACACCGAGCAAGCGATCGCCCAATCTTTGCTTTGCCGACACCAGCTTATGCACCGACAGAACCGATTCAAACCGCGCTACCAAGAGAATCTCCGCATCGATGCACTCAGCCATATCCCGTAACGACAGGTTAAACAGACTGCCTTCATCGAGGGTTCCAGGGCCTTCTAACAGTACCAAATCTCCACCCGGCGTTGCCAGGGTTTGCGCGAGTAAGGCGGCGTAATCAATTTGATCTTCCCCCACCATCCGTTTAAGTATCGTTGTTTCATCAAGAAACAGGATCGTTCGTAGCAAACGGTTTTCCTTTAAGTGCAGTAGGGGAGCCAAAAACTTGGCATCTTCATCGATCCCATCGGTATGGGCATCTTCCCAACAAGTTCCTAGCGGCTTACCATAGGCGATATCGAGTCCGCGTTTCTGTAACTGCGGGGTCATTCCCAGGATCGTGGTTGATTTACCGCTGCAAGCTTCAGTTGAGCCTACAATCAGATATTTTGACGCTCTTTTTCGTGTTTTCTCAGTGAATTGCGGCACACTTATTACTCCTGAATTCAACTAGTGGGACAGCGATCGCAGATCTTATGCTTGACGACTGACGCCAAATCCCCCTCTCCCATCAATTCCGGGTGCTTTCGCGTCCAGTGGAAAAACTTGTTTTGACAGTGGAAGAGCGGTACTTATGTTTATTTTCGGGAAAAATTTAATAAAAAACTTTTTTCCCTGGGATTGGGGGAGCAGGCGGGAGTCTGAAATCGTTTAAATTTGGTAACTGGCGTCCAGCCCCATCATTCATTCTAGGTGCAATTCAGTCTGTCAAGCCTTTGTTGAAAAAAAGTCACAATCGACACCATTAACATGGAAAAAGGCTTGGTTATTCATCTAGACGCAAAAGCTTGCGGTAGAAAGTTTTGGAAAAATCTATCGTGCGAGAGCCTCTGTAATTCATCAGCAGTTCAATTAAGAAGTTAACAAATTCAAAATTAGCCATTGTCACTTCATAACTTAGCTCAGCATTGCCGTCAAAGCGCATCTGACAGCGGGTTAAGTCGGCTGGGAGGTTAGCGATGTTCCAGGTGGCGATGAAGGGGATGCTTTTACCGCCTTCAATTTTGCGTTCGCCCTCCAAACTGCCTTCTTTGTAGAGGCTAATCGCGTAGGGTAACACTTGGCGCTTGTTCCCTTGGTAGTAGGGCATGTAGACGGTCAAAGTTTGGGGAGGGGCGGGCTGTAGTTTGTCGATAGACATATAGGTATTTTCCTCGCTCTAGCTATATTGATTGAGTTGCGGGCGTCTCCCAAGAGGAGAATCTCTGCCTCATCCAATACTATTATTCCCCTGTAGGTGGGTGTCGCGTGCAGGGTTATGGGGTATGCTTCTAGCCCTAGAAACCGGGTTTCTAGGAAAAATCCTGGGGGTGGCTGCCAGAAAGCAAGGCATAAACCGGGTTTCTCGCCTCGTAAGAATACTGTTATCTTAAGAATCTGCTTACTAAGAGGCGCACAGAGTGTCAAAATATGGAAAACCTCTCGGCGAACCGTTATGACACCTCTGGTTGCAAACTACTACCTAACCTACCGTTGCAACGCCCGCTGTCATTTTTGTGATATTTGGGCACTAGAACCGGGAAAAGAAGCTGATTTTGAGACAATATGTCGTAACTTGGTAGATTTGCGCCGTCTGGGAGTTAAATACGTAGACTTTACCGGCGGCGAACCACTGCTGCGTGCAGATGTAGGTGAAATCTACACCGAGGCGAAACGGATGGGATTCACCACCAGCATGACCACGAATACGATTCTTTATCCTAAACGGGCTAAGGAAATTCAAGGCTTGGTGGACTTCCTCAATTTTTCTTTGGATGGTCCCGATGCGGAAAGTCACGACCATTCGCGGGGTGTGAAAATATTTGACAATTTAGTCGAGTCGGTGAAAATCGCCAAATCTTTGGGCGAATATCCCGTCCTCAATCACACCGTCACCGCCCAAAATTACCACCGCATCGGCGAAGTGGGAGAACTGGGACAGCGCTTGGGAGTTCGAGTTTGGCTCAATCCAGCCTTCACAGCCCACAGCAATTACAATTCCAAGAAAAACCCCACCCCGGAAATTGTCAAATCGATCGAGGCCGCAGCCAGACAGTACAGCAATGTGGGATACAATAAGGCCGCATTAGCTTTTATTGAAGCTGGAGGCAACGACACCAACAATCCTCGCTGTAAAGCAGTGGAAGCGGTGATCGCTATTTCTCCCAACGACGAACTCTTGCTGCCTTGTTACCACTTTGCTCAAACTGGCGTACCGATTAACGGGCGATTGTACGAACTTTACCGAGAATCGGAAGAAGTGGAAAAATATCGCCAATCTCAAGGTAAACTTCCAGTATGTGAAGGCTGCACGGTCTGGTGTTACCTGATCCCCAGCTTCTTCAAAGGTGTAGACAAATACTGGTGGTTGAATCAAGTAACCTATGCCAGCGAATTCCTGGCCCGAAAACGATTCTTACAACGAGCCTGACGATTTTGCCTCGTCGATGCCCTCGCTCCCAGGCTCGGGGGAACGCAATTTTGGATTAGAGTCCACCGATGGGAACTCCCAATCTCAACCTCCTGTCGGCAAAATTCCAGAAGCTGAGAACGCTCTGGAGTCAGACTCAATCCAAAATGCGCGTTCCCAGGCGGGAGCCAAGGAACGAGGCAAAATCCAAAATCCCTATGGGGGGCGTCGGCGTAAAGCGGCTGTGGTGTTGACCATTGTTTGGAGTGGTACTATTGCCCTGCACTTGATTTCTTGGGCAACCTGGATCGTGCTGGGATTGACTACTCTGATGGGAATTCAGGTTCTCAGGGTTGTACGGGCGCGACCCAGAACTGTCCCCGAAATCTTATCTTTAGACTCCCAGGACGCCCCGCCTTTTGTGTCTTTGTTGGTGGCAGCTAAAAATGAAGCATCTGTCATCAGTAAATTAGTGGAAAATTTTTGTAATATCGATTACCCAAGTTGTCGGTATGAACTATGGGTGATCGACGATAACAGCGATGATGACACGCCGGTATTGTTAGATCGGCTGGCGACAAAATATGACCAGTTGCGGGTGTTCCATCGGGCACCCGGTGCCGGGGGCGGAAAATCAGGGGCGCTCAATCAAGTGATACCGCTGACCAAGGGCGATATTATTGCCGTATTCGATGCAGATGCCCAAATGCCTCGAGATCTGGTGCGGCGGGTGTTGCCGTTGTTTGAACGGCAAGAAGTGGGGGCGGTGCAGGTGCGGAAAGCGATCGCTAACTCCTCCACCAACTTCCTCACCCGTTCTCAAGCCGCAGAAATGGCTCTCGATAGCTTCTTTCAGCAGCAGCGCATCGCCATCGGCGGCATCGGGGAACTGCGGGGAAACGGTCAATTTATCCGCCGCACGGCTTTAATTGGCTGCGATGGTTTTAATGAAGAAACGATCACCGATGACCTGGATTTAACCATCCGCTTGCACCTGGATCGATGGGATATTGACTTTCTCCTCGATCCGGCGGTCGATGAAGAAGGCGTCACCAGACCGATGGCGCTTTGGCACCAGCGCAATCGTTGGGCTGAAGGCGGCTATCAACGCTATTTGGATTATTGGCAGCCCATCCTTAGAGGTCGTCTGGGTAGGCGAAAAACCTTCGATCTGTTGATGTTTTGGTTTTTCCAATATGTCCTACCTACCGCCGCCGTGCCGGATATGCTGATGGCGATCGCTCGCAATCAAATGCCAATGCTCACCCCCGTAACGGGTATGACGGTAACTCTATCGTTGGTCAGCATGTTTTGCGGTTTGCGGCGCATCCAGGTGACTCAAACACAACGAAATACTTCTTTGTGGGTAATGCTGCTACAAACCTTACGCGGCACGTTGTACATGTTGCACTGGTTTGCAATTGTCGCCAGCGTTACCGCCCGCATGTCAGTAAGACCCAAGCGTCTGAAATGGGTTAAAACTACTCATTCGGGGAATGGGTAATTGGTAATAGGTAATGGGTAATTGGAAGAAATTTAGATCGCATTTTAGCTCGTTTGCAATTGCACCGGAATTACGACGTGTAAAGCCAATTACCAATTACCAATTACCAATTTATTAAAATTATTCGTCATCGGGTTCTTTTTCTGTTTCTTCCAATTCAAATTCCTCTGTCTCCTCCTCTGAATATTGAGGTTTAAAGTCGGCGGCGGGGGTTGTTGTTGTGGAAACTGGGTCGAGTAATTCTAAGTCATCGGTTAGTTTAACGACTTTTCCTTTAAAGAATTCTACGAGTTGTTGGGATGCGATCGCTACTCGATCTACATCGGTAGCGATCTCTGATTCGATTACTTCCTCCTCGTTCGTTGCTTCATAAACATCTACAACGGGGGGTGGTGGTGGGGGTGGCGAGGGTGCAATCTCTTGAGATTGAATTGGGGCGGCTATCTCTGCTATCGTCTGAGATTGAACTGTTGAAGTAGCCGACGAGATTGTTGTAGATCGGGGCGAAGTAAAAGAACTTTCAAAACGACTGGGAGCAGGCTTATTTACTTCAGGTGGATTTGTGGGAGGTTGTGGTTTATTGACAACATCCGATTTATTGTCTGTTTCCTCCAAAAGTTGTAATTTTACTGCTACCGTGGTTTTAAACACTTTGAAAAAAGCTGTTTTAACTTGAGGCAACATTGATTTTATTTGGTTAAATACGCCCTGTTTAGAAACACCAATACATGCTTGCTGACCATTCATATTTAGTAAGCAGCAGTAGTTACGCACGTGAATTCTCGTCCCTTGTAGGTCGATATTGTTAATCACCTGTTGCCAAATTTCATCGATTTCGGTTGGCGGTGCAGTAACTTCAGGTTCGGCGTTTGTTTGTGGCTTGTAGGTTTCGCTATCTTCGATTGATTTACCTACATTTATTGTAGGTTGGGGAGTTTCTTGTTGTACGGGTGGTGGAGAAATTTCTGGTGCTTTTTCCTGTTGATCGGTTGGTTTCTGCTGCGTCTGAGAAATAACTTCAGAAACAATAGTTTGCTGTTGTCTGCCAATATTGTTATAAGTTTGCACCTGTGTAGGTGCAACTGTAACCTGACTGTTAATTGCTGATGGCAATAATCCCAGCAGGGTTACTTCTAACCACAAGCGCGGCTGCGTGGTATTTTTGATTTGAACTTCGCTATCTTTGAGGTGTTTTTGTCCGGCTAAAATGTAAGGAATTTCCCAGTTTTGAGAAAACTCGCATAACTGATTCCAAGTTGGTTCGGTACAGGCGACTAAATCCGAACGATTGGGTGCGGTTTTGGCGATGAGTAAATCGCGGTAGAATCCAGCTAAGTTTTGCAGGACGATTAAAGGTTCTCTTCCCCGATCCATTAAGCGGCGGGTAATGTCGATCGCTTCTACAGAGTTATTGTTGGCGATCGCATGTAAAAGCGCCATCAAATCCCGTTCGGGTACTGCACCTACTAAGTCCCAAACTCCATCTACCGTTACTTGACCTGGTAATAGACTCAGTTGGTCTAGTAAGCTTTCGGCGTCTCGCAATCCTCCCTGAGCGACTTGTGCGACTAGAGTTAGCGCTTCGGGGGCGATCTCGATGTTTTCTTTACCGGCAATATTACCTAAGTGTTTGACCATTGATTGTAAGGGAATGCGGCGAAAATCAAACCGCTGACAGCGAGAAATAATCGTTGGTAATACTCGTTGGGGGTCGGTAGTCGCTAAGACAAATACAACTTGTTTTGGTGGCTCTTCTAATGTTTTCAATAAGCAGTTAAACGCCGCTTGGCTGAGCATGTGAACTTCGTCGATCAAATATACTTTGTATCGACATTGAACGGGGGCAAATTGGGCTTTTTCGATTAGATCTCTAATGTTATCGACGCCTGTATTGCTGGCGGCGTCGATTTCAATTACATCGAGGGCGGAACCATTCGCCAGTTCGATCCCGCGACACACCGAGCATACCCCACAAGGTTGTTCTGTGGGAACTTCGCTGTTGAGACAGTTAAGCGACTTGGCTAAAATGCGGGCGCTGGAGGTTTTACCCGTGCCTCTGGGGCCGGTAAACAGGTAAGCTGGAGCAATCCGTCGGGAGCGGGTGGCGTTGGTGAGGGCAGTTG
>DNGJ01000388.1 GCA_003486305.1 Cyanobacteria bacterium UBA11371 | reverse complement strand
CTGACAGGATATCAGAAGAATCAAATAACGCGAATAAGCAGGTATGTCTTGTGAAGTACCTACACGCTCCCTTCGGTACAGTGTAGGCTTCCTGTCTCACTTGCCAATGCCACGTTGGGTATACCGCAAGGGTATTCGGGACACGGGCCCGATAATGGTCTTACTTGGCATCTCTGGTCTTGCGACCTTTATCCAGTCAGTGCTGGAACCCAGGCAGCCGCCCGCCTTCCGCAGGCAGTTAAATTGTTTGACGAAAGAGAAATACATGGAGTGTGCTTTTGCTTTCCAGCGGTAAATCTCGTTTCCCTTTACTCACGCTAGTTGCTTTGGTAAGCGTCGTACCGCTACTGATACCTGTTGTTTACAGCCGTGTGGGTGGGTCTATGACCATCTACATATTAACATGGTTATGTTCGCGTTGTGTACATGACTATGAAGGAAAAAGACCTACATATTCGTATATCTGCCAAAAGGCACGAAAAGCTGAGAAATTATGCGGACAAGAAGGAAAAGACAATCACGCAGCTGATTGAAGATTGGATTGATAGGTTGCCAAACCCTAATGCTGGCGACTCCTCATCGACCCCTCGACCTGTCAATCCTGCGGATTGAATTGGTCGGGGGTCAATTCGTCGTTGCCCCGACATTCATCCCACGCTCCCCTATCGGGTGAGTCGTGGGATGAATGTCGGAGCAAGCTAAGCAAGCACTCGCCAGTCGATTGCAGGTTCACGCCCACCACGTCAGTAAGTGGGTGGCAATGGCAGAATTATATAGCATACCCAGCGTCAATTGTCAATACTGTGGGCTATTATTGCACGCGGGGATGGCCTCGGTTAGTCAACTGGCGCAAACTCCGGTTCGCAGATTGCACCAACAAATTTTGCGCTTGCACGTAGCCACGATGCAGCGTAAAGACTTGTGTCCTTCTGTGGAAGAGGTACAAGGGTGGATAAAACAAGCCCAAATGCTAATCGCTAATGGCTAATGGCTAATTGTCTTTTTCTGGCTATTAGCAATTAGCCATTAGCCATTAACCTTTAGCCAAAACTCCCCGCAGGAAAATATCAGAGATGCCTTCAGCCATTTCCTTGATGTCTTGGGGGGAAGCCCCCGGTGCCATGATGGTATTGTGACTGAAACCAGCGATCGCAAACATCCCCACAAATACCTGGGCGACGATTTTGGGATTCATCCGCCGATAAATGCCTTTATCCATCGCCGTTTCAAAGAAAGCTTCGGCGACATCGGTCATTTTAGCAATCACTTCGGTTTGGACGCGATCGCGCAGATCCGGGTGAAACTGCGCCTCCATAAAACAAACGCGCATCAAATCCGCATTCTCTTGTAAATTGAACATCCGCCGCCGCATCACTTGCCCCACCGCCTCGTAACTGCCCATTTCGCTGAGTTCCGTGAGCAAATCCGTGAGAATTTCTACCCATCCGAGAGTCGCTACCTCAATCAAAATCGCCTTTTTATTGGCGAAGTGGCGAAACAAAGTACCTTCTGCCACCCCAGCTGCGATCGCCAAATCGCGAGTCGTCGTGCCGTCAAAACCTTGGCGGGCAAACAATCGTTGGGCTGCCTTGATAATGCGGGTGCGCGTAGCGTCTTCTGACAATGGAGGCCGTTTCAAAAGTCCCATAAATAACCACGTTGATAGAGCCGATCGCAGCAAAAGCTGGTAGCTTTATTTTCTTAGGAGTAAGTGGTTACTCCGCCTATCCTTAACAAAATTCACGAAATTCACTGCTCGCCTATGGGGCGGGGATGGATCAAGACTAAAATTCGGGGTTCGATGCCCCTAATTTTAGTAAATACTCTCTGACGGCTTCACGAACTAGATCGTTGATCGAACGCTCTAAGCGCTGACTGGTTTCTTTCAAGTTCTCGTGTTCTTTATCGGAAAAACGAACATTTAGTGCTTTCATGCTGACAGTAGTACTATTTTGATACTATTGTAGTACTGGTCGCAGCCCCACCCACACGGCTGTAAACAAAAGGTCACAGTAGCACATAGATGCGAAACCTCGGTAACTAGCGTGAGAAAGGGGGAAAGAACACGGTCACTGGCAGCCCATTGGCATAAGTGTAAATCCAAACTGTGTTGTACGAAGACAATCTAACTGCCTGCGGAAGGCGGGCTGCTGCCTGTGGACGCCCAGTAAGACCATCACGAGATTTAGTTCTCGACCTCTTCGGAGATTCCTAACGTGGCATAGGCGGTTGAGACGGGAAACGCCTCTGACGAATAAGACCGTCACTGACTTCAATGAGTTTGTAAAGCAACTACCTCAGCGAAGCAGGTTGGAGTACTTCACTAGATCGTTAATAGATTGATGAAGTTGTCAGTTGTTCTACCCGATAATATATCGTTCCTATAAGAGAAGGAGCCACCGAACTCAAAATTTAAGGCAAAGTCCTGAGGGATAATTGAAGGATATAGGCTATATACTTCTCTAAAATCTGCGTCTATGCGAGAGCGCAGAGTGTCAATGAACAAATGCGAACCTTCATAGCCTTTCTATCTGCCGTTGTGTTGGGGTGGGGACTAATATCGACGCCCGCCTTAGCCCGCAACGAGATCCCGACAACGGTAAATTTTAAATCCACTCCTGCTGGATCGATTCAGCCTTATCTGGATCGGGTAATGCAGCGGGTAACCGAGTTTCGCCTAGCTAACGGCATCAAGTTTATTGTCTTAGAACAACACCGCGCCCCCGTGGTTTCTTTTCTCACCTATGCCGATGTAGGCGGTGCTGACGAACCGGATGGTAAAACGGGTGTGGCTCACTTTCTGGAACATTTAGCTTTTAAAGGCACTACGCGCATCGGTTCTAAAAATTACGAGGCAGAAAAACCTTTGCTAGATCGTTTGGATCGACTCGACGCCCAAATTCGGGCGGCTAAAGCTACGGGTAAACAAGCAGAAGTTGCCCAGTTGCAGGCAGAATTTCAAAAAGTCGAAGCCGAAGCCGCTAGTTATGTCAAGCAGAACGAACTAGGACAAATTGTAGAGCAGGCAGGGGGAGTGGGACTCAATGCCAATACTTCCACCGATGCGACTCGTTATTTCTACAGTTTCCCCGCGAATAAGTTAGAACTGTGGATGTCTTTGGAATCGGAAAGATTTCTGTTTCCGGTGTTTCGCGAGTTTTATAAAGAGAAGCAAGTCATTTTAGAAGAACGACGCTTGCGGACGGATAATTCCCCCATCGGTCAGATGATGGAAGCGTTTTCCGATGTCGCCTTCAAGGTGCATCCCTACCGGCGTCCGGTGAT
>DNGJ01000355.1:4767-14027 GCA_003486305.1 Cyanobacteria bacterium UBA11371 | reverse complement strand
GTTTGTAGTCATTGACATCCTTTGTTTGGTATGAGGTTTCGAGAGAATTTGGTTTTCTAGTAACAGCTATTTTACGGATTTGACCAAATATAATCTGACAATTAACGACGCCGAAAATTAACAGCCGCTAATTGCTATTAAAATTTTTTTTACGATTATTCAGGCTTATCAAAACATAGCATCAATATTTAATTCATTATAGCAATGAAAGTTTTTCTAACACATTTTTCAAATTTTGTGTAATTTCATCCGTCGGGTCGCACAGGGGAGAACGAGTGCTACCGACATCCCACCCTTGAAGTTTCAAAGCCGCTTTAATTGGAATGGGATTTGTGGTCGCAAATAGCGCTTTAAACAGAGGGAAAAGTCGCAAGTGAATTTGAGTAGCTTCTTTAATTTTACCCGCTTCAAAGGCTTGGATCATCATTTGCATATCTTTCCCTACCAGATGACTCGCTACGCTGACTACGCCCGTCGCGCCGATGGATAAGAGGGGTAGCGTCAGAGAATCATCCCCAGAATATATCTGAAAATCAGGCGGGGTTAGACAGCGAATTTGACTCGCTTGATCCAGGTTACCACTCGCTTCTTTAATCGCAACAATATTGGGAATTTCTGCTAACCGAGCCACCGTTTCTGGGAGCAGATTTTGTCCGGTGCGACCCGGTATATTGTAGAGCATGATCGGCAAATCGGGGCTGGATTGAGCGATCGCCTGAAAATGCCGGTACATTCCTTCTTGAGGCGGCTTGTTGTAGTAGGGGACTACTTGCAGCGACCCATCTAATCCTATTTTAGCGGCTTTTTGCGTCGCTGCGATCGCTTCGGTGGTGGAATTAGAACCCGTCCCCGCGATAACAAGAGCTTTTCCGTTTACTGCCTTTTTAACTGCTTGAAATAGCTCGTACTCTTCATCCCAAGTCAGAGATGGAGATTCACCCGTCGTTCCGCAGACCACTATACCATCCGACCCGTTTTCAGCCAAATAAGCTGCTAACTGTTCGGCTACTGCATAATTGACGCTGCCGTCTTCCTTAAACGGCGTAATCATAGCGGTAATCGCTCGTCCAAAACTTACCACACTTTTTTCCTCACTCCTGAATTGGGTCATTGGTAATTGGTAATTGGTCATGGGTTATACCTTTCACCAATGACTGCCAACAATTGACACTAAGCTAATATTTAACTTGCCACGGCTGCTGTTGGTCGAACCAGATTTTTAGCTACTAGCAACTCGGCAATTTGTACGGCATTTAAAGCCGCGCCTTTGCGAATTTGGTCGCCACTCAGCCAAAGTTCCAAACCACAGGGATGAGAAATATCCTGACGAATGCGCCCCACCAATACTTCATCGCGACCGCTGGCTTCAAACGGCATGGGAAAATAATTAGCTTGCCAATCTTCCACCAACTTAACACCGGGTGCTTGACTCAAGATTTCCCTGGCTTTTTCCACCCCAAAAGGTTCCCTAAATTCTAGATTAATCGCTTCCGAGTGGGCGCGCAATACGGGAACCCGAATGCAGGTTGCCGTAATTCGGATTTGGGAGTCGCCAAAAATCTTGCGCGTTTCGTTCACCATTTTCATCTCTTCCTCACAATACCCCAACTCAGTCAACTTGGAGTTATGCGGGAACAAATTAAACGCCAATGGGTAGGGAAATATTTCCGCTTTCGGTGTCTCGCCCTGCAAAATAGCCGTCGCTTGCTGTTTCACTTCCTCCATTGCTCTAGCACCCGCACCGCTGGCAGATTGGTACGTCGCCGCTACCAGGCGTTGCACCGGCTGTACTTGATGCAGAGGCCATACTGCCACTGCCATTAAAATTGTCGTGCAGTTGGGATTGGCAATAATCCCCCGATGGGTAGATGCGGCTGCGGGGTTTACCTCTGGAATCACTAGGGGAACAGAAGCATCCATGCGAAACGCACTCGAGTTGTCGATTACTACAGCACCTGCTGCCACGGCTAATGGTGCCCAAGCTTTAGACGTTGACCCCCCCGCCGAAGCCAGGACGATATCTACTCCCTTAAAAGAATTTTCATCCAAGACTTCTACCGGCAGGTTTTCGCCCTTAAACGGCATGGTACGCCCAGCCGAACGCGGTGAAGCCAACAGCTTTAACTCGGAGACGGGGAAGTCGCGACTTGCCAATAATTCCAGTAACTCGGTGCCGACGGCTCCCGTCGCTCCTAAAATCGCCACTCTATAAGACTCTGACAAACTTATTTCCTCCACTGAAACAAAAGGTGCAATTGACAACAGCGAACCCAATTTTAGGGTCAGAAGTGTTAACTATGTTGTTTTATTTTTTAAATCATATGAACTTGCGTTCAATCTGTTTGCCCGCATGGATTACGCATATTTTAGATAAATTGAATACAAGTAAAGTACTTAAAAGTAAAGTTTGAGTCAAATCCAAACTCCAGATTAAAACACGCGGCGGCCTGTCCACTAAATGTACTATTATCAGAAGGCGGAAACGAAAGGGACGTGTTAAGTGTTCCCGTTTCTGCGTGCTGGTTTCTGCGTGCTGAGGGATGGCGACGATCTAAAGTTGATTTGTTGTTGCCAGACACCTTGCCTGCACGGGTAGCTTGCACCAGCATATCACGGGGTCAGACATTTGTTGGGAGATTCGCCCAAGCGTGTATGATGCCTCGTCAAGCAAGCATAGTATCAAGAACCGCGATCGCAATTCAAATTGAGTATGAAAGTAACCCAGGAAAAGCTTCCCGCCAGCCAAATTGGCCTGGAAATAGAAATTACGCCAGAAATGTCCAAAAAGGCATACGATCAGGTATTTCAAGACCTGACCCGCAACGCAAACATTCCTGGGTTCCGCAAGGGGAAAGTGCCTCGCCAAGTTTTAATCCAGCGCTTCGGGTCATTGCGCCTCAAAGCCACCGCCCTCGAAGAGTTGATTCAAGATGGGGTAAAACAAGCCCTGAAGCAAGAAGCGATCGCAGCCATCGGTAACTACCAACTGCGCTCGAATTTTGAAGAATTGGTCAGCCAGTACGAACCAGGAAAACCCCTCACCTTCTGGGCCGCCGTTGACGTACAGCCAGAAGTCCATCTTTGGGATTACACCGGCTGGAATTTAAAAGTAGAGGAAGGAAAATACGAACCAGAATCGGTGGATAAATTCCTGGAAGAGCGGCGGAAAGAACAAGCGACGTTAGTGCCAGTAGAAGGACGCCCAGCCCAGATGGGGGATATCGCCGTAGTTGATTTTACCGGACGTATCGTCAGCGAAGGGGAAGAAGAATCCGCTTCGTCGCAAGAAATACCAGGCGGCTCGGCGACTGACTTTCAAGTAGAGTTAGCAGAAGGACGCTTTATAGGCGGATTTGTCGATGGGATTGTGGGGATGACGCCAGGGGAAACCAAAGAAATTGCGGTGACGTTCCCGGAAAGCTATGCAGAGAAAAGCTTAGAAGGAAAGCCAGCAATTTTCACCGTTACCCTCAAGGAAATCAAAGAAAAAGAGTTACCCGAACTCAACGACGACTTTGCTCAAGAAATCAGCGACATGCAAACCTTAGAGGAATTGCGCGCTAACTTGGAAACAAGATTTAAGGAGCAAGCAGAAAAAAGAACCGCAACGAACAAAGAGCAAGCCATCCTCGACGAACTGGTTAAACATGTAGAAGTAGACCTGCCTGCAACGCTGCTAGAGCAAGAAATTGACGCCATGCTGACCCAAACAGCAATGCAGATGAGCAATCAGGGATTTGATATCAAGAAGCTGTTTAATCAGGACACGATACCGCAGTTAAGGGAGCGCAGTCGTCCGGAAGCCATCGAGCGGATTAAGCGCACTATGGCATTGGGAGAAGTCGCCAAACGCGAATCGATCTCTGTAGAACCTGCGGCGATAGAAGCCAAAGTGAAAGAGCTAATGGAGCAGTATCAAGAGCGCGACATCGACCCAGAAAGGTTACGCGCCTATGTGGAAGAAGACCTGCTGAAAGAAAAAATCATCAAGTGGCTGGAAGAACATTCTACCCTCGAACTCGTGCCAGAAGGCTCCTTGAGCGCGATCGAGGCAGAAACTGCTCCAGAAGAGTCAGCCGAAAATCCGCCTGCCCAAGAAGCAGCAACAACCGAAGCCGAAACCGAAGCCACAGCAAGCGAATAAAGCTCGTATGTTAGTCAACTCCCCAGGTAAATTGCCTGGGGTTGTGCGTTAAGACGAACGCAACAACAACCAGCTTTTCTGGGAGAGAGGCGCGATCGCAATAGCCAAAAACACCGGAATTTGGCTATAAAAGATATAGTTGTGTCGTCTTCTAGAAAAAGTTTCGGGTTTTGGTCGAAGTGCCATCTGGCATCCACCCAAATAGGTAATATGTTTGTATCCAAATCCGCCAATTACTCTCCTATTAGTCAAAACACCCTAGAGGTTTACTCAAGCATCCCCAGCAACGTTATCCCAATGGTGGTAGAACAATCGGGGATGGGTGAAAGGGCATTTGACATTTACTCGCGCCTGTTGCGGGAGCGCATTGTATTTCTGGGAACGCCAGTAACCGATGAAGTCTCCGACTCACTCGTAGCTCAGATGCTGTTTTTGGACGCTGAAGACCCAGAAAAAGACATCCAACTATATATCAACTCCCCCGGTGGCTCGGTAACGGCGGGTATGGCGATTTATGACACCATGCAACAAATCCGCCCGGATGTTGTTACCATCTGTTATGGTTTGGCTGCGAGTATGGGAGCGTTTCTCCTGTCAGGAGGAGCAAAAGGAAAGCGCATGTCACTACCGAGTTCTCGGATTATGATCCACCAACCGTTAGGGGGCGCGCAAGGTCAGGCCGTTGACATCGAGATTCAAGCCAAAGAAATTCTCTATCATAAACGTAAGCTGAACGAGTTGCTGGCGTCTCACACGGGTCAGCCCCTAGAGAGAATTGAAGCAGATACCGAGCGCGATTTCTTCATGTCAGCTGAAGAAGCCAAAAACTACGGTCTGATCGATCAGGTTATTTCCAGGCAAAACCTTCCCAACTCAGGCAAGGCTGTTACCCCAGTAGGATAAGAGGCAATTATGTCCAAATACGACTCCCATTTAAAATGTTCGTTTTGCGGCAAATCCCAAGAGCAGGTTCGGAAATTAATTGCCGGTCCGGGAGTCTACATTTGCGATGAATGCGTTGACCTGTGTAACGAAATTTTAGACGAGGAGCTGCTGGATACCAGTCCGCAAGCTCCTCAACCAAATCCTAGACCAGAACAACCCCAAAAGCGTCGCACTCGGTCAGCTAACATCTCGCTGCATCAAATACCCAAACCCAGAGAAATAAAAAAATATCTGGACGAACACGTCATCGGTCAAGAGGAAGCGAAAAAAGTCCTCTCTGTCGCAGTTTACAACCACTACAAGCGCCTGAGTTTCGTCCAAGCCAAAAACAGCGGCAAAGTCGGCCCAGATGAAGTGGTAGAGCTACAAAAGTCGAATATCCTGCTGATGGGGCCTACCGGATGCGGCAAAACGCTTTTGGCTCAAACCTTGGCGAAACTGTTAGATGTGCCGTTCGCGGTAGCCGATGCTACCACGCTAACCGAAGCCGGATACGTCGGGGAAGATGTGGAAAATATCTTGCTGCGACTGCTCCAAGTTTCCGACTTTGACGTAGAAGAAGCTCAGCGAGGAATTATCTATATCGACGAAATCGATAAAATCGCCCGCAAGAGCGAAAATCCATCGATTACCCGCGACGTTTCCGGGGAAGGCGTGCAACAAGCGCTGTTGAAAATGTTAGAAGGCACCGTGGCAAACGTACCTCCCCAAGGCGGACGCAAGCATCCGTATCAAGACTGTATCCAAATAGACACGAGTAACATCTTGTTTATTTGCGGTGGGGCGTTTGTCGGTCTAGAAAAAGTCATAGAGCAGAGAATTGGTAAAAAGTCAATAGGCTTTATTCAGCCAGGGGAAGGGCAGTCAAAAGAAAAGCGGACAGCAGACGTGCTGAAACAGGTAGAACCGGACGACATTGTAAAATTTGGCATGATTCCGGAGTTTATCGGCCGGATTCCGGTAATGGCTGTGGTAGATCCCCTGGATGAAGAAAGCTTAACCGAGATTTTGACCCAACCTCGCAATGCGCTGGTGAAGCAGTATCAAAAACTGCTGAAGATGGATAACGTCAACCTGGAGTTTAAACCAGAAGCAGTGCGTGCGATCGCGCAAGAAGCATACCGCCGCAAAACCGGCGCCAGGGCGCTGCGCGGTATTGTGGAAGAGTTAATGCTCGATGTCATGTACGAGTTGCCCTCGCGTAAAGACGTAACGCGCTGTACCATTACCAAAGAAATGGTCGAGAAGCGCTCAACTGCCGAACTGTTGGTACATCCTTCCTCCCTGCCTCAACCAGAATCTGCGTAAACTGGTAATGGGTAATGGGTAATTGGTAATTGGTTAGGTTTATCGATTACCCATTAGCGATTAGCGATTAGCGATTAGCCATTAGCAGAAAATGCCTTATATTTCGGTTCGGGGTGTCGATCATTATTACGAGTGGATTCGCTCAGAAAATCAGACTGAAGCGAAATCAGTAATGGTATTTGTCCACGGATGGGGTGGGTCAGCGCGTTACTGGGAAAGTACGGCGAAAGCAATATCTGATTGTTTTGATTGTTTGCTGTACGATATGCGCGGATTTGGGCGGAGTACTAAGTCGCGAAACGGGGAAACGCGCGCCATCTCAGATACAGAAAGCGTGATTCAAGCAGAATCCGAAATAGTAAAAGATACGCCCAAAACAGCGGCTGAATTAACTTACGAACTAGAAAGCTTTGCTGACGATTTAGCCGCGCTTTTAGATAGCTTAAATTTAAACCGAGTTTATATCAATGCGCATTCGATGGGCGCATCGGTGGCAACTTTTTTTATTAACAGATATCCGGAAAAAGTCGAACGGGCAATTTTAACGTGTAGCGGTATTTTTGAATACGACGAAAAAGCATTTACAGCGTTTCATAAATTTGGCGGTTATGTGGTAAAATTCCGCCCTCGCTGGTTGCATAAAATTCCTTTTGCAGATAAGTTTTTCATGGCGCGATTTTTACATCGCCCGTTACCCAGCGTTATCAGTAAGGCTTTTTTAGAAGATTTTTTACTAGCAGATTACGATGCGGCTTTGGGTACTATTTTTACTTCGGTGAGCAAGCAGGCGGCGGAAGTAATGCCCCAGGAGTTTGCTAAGATAACCGTTCCGACGCTGATAGTGTCTGGGGAATACGATCAAATTATTCCGGCTGCTATGGGGCTAAAGGCGGCGGATTTGAGCGATCGCGTAGAGTATGCCTTGATTCGCAATACGGCTCATTTTCCCATGTTGGAAGATGCTGAGACTTATTTAAAGCGGGTACAGGAGTTTTTGGGTGTCAATTGTCAATTTGCTGTGAAATAGGGCAGGCGAGACGCCTACCCCACAAGAAACAACTCTATATTCTCGTTCCCAGGCTCTAGCCTGGGAACGTCTGGCTTGGAGGCTCCTGCCTCCTTTGTGGCTCATCCCGCGAGGCAGAGCCTCTAGTTTTGCGTTCCCAGGCTGGAGCCTGGGAACGAGAAAATCTATGTCTGGTCTTGGTCTTCTAGGTATTTCCCCAAGTACAACCTGACAAATTCTTTGGCAGCGGCGGGATCGATTTCTTGGAGCGCATTGGCAATATCTGCAATGGTGTCGCCGTGGGGGTCTGTTTGTTCGTGGTACCAGCGGAAAACGACAGAAGGTTTGGCTCCCAGCGTTACTGCTAACTTGTTTTGACTGATACCGTAAGTTTCCAACACTTGTCTGAGAGCTTTTCCTACTTTTCCCATGTCTCTCATCGTGTCAGAGGGATATCGGCTAGTAAATATTTGCAGATCTGCGAAGATTGTGTATGATTAATATATTCGCAGATCTGCGAATATCAAGTTTTGATATAAATGAGGAAAACTCAAATGACTACAAACATTCTGGTCGATACCAGTAAATCTGTATCGGCATCTGTTGAGATGCGAGTTTGTACAGATTTGGATTCGGGGCGAGAATTTGTCAGGATGACGGTTGTTGGTTCGCCGAAAGGGGTGGTAAAAATTATTCACTCGCTGCATGTCAAACGTTTTGCAGAAGTGAACGAGTGGAGTCCGCCGGTAGCAACTGGAAAACCTGGTGAGGTGATGCGGATTTTGATTAAGAAGGTTTTTATTGATTAAAAACTTGGGCGAGATCGCTCTCATATTATGTCCGATGGCATCGGTTGCGTCAGCAAAGGAAGGGTTTATTTATCCTTTGCGCTGCTAGCAACGATTTCTCGTAAAACCCGCCCCTACAGCATCAAATACTATACATCTAGTCAGGAAATGAGGCAGTGGGTAGAAACTGAGTTATCGGAAGATTAATGCAAGAATATAATCGCAGCGATCGCACTGAGTTTGTGAAGCATAAAATCAGAGCGATCGCGTTCGATAAAACCAATCGAGTCGATGGCGATCGCATTCAAAATAGAGCATGGATTGTTTGGGCGATCGCTCTTACTTTTCCATACTTTTGACTTTTGAATTTTGACTTTTGACTTCCAAGCCTAGCTTTTTACGAAAATCCTCATCGTATGTCGCTTGCTGCCAATTTTTGGCGGATTTAACCTGCTCAGGAGTCAGGTTTTTAGCACCCCTGAAGTCAGTACAGCGGAGATTGCCTACGCCATAGTCAAGACACATGAAGTTGGCAGCACTGAGGTTGGCACCGCTGAGGTTGGCACCCCTGAGGTTAGCTGTTTCGAGGTAGGTACCGCTGAGGTTAGCACCGCTGAGGTTGGCACCCCTGAGGTCGGCATCGTCGATGAGAGAAGTACCGCTGAGGTTACAGCTACCAAATAAGAGAGTAGCCAGGTAATCAGGCATCCAATTCCACTCTTTTTTCTCCCAACATCCTTCAGTTAGCAATTCAACTGCTTTACGGGTTGACCCACCGTTATAGTAGATTTGTTCCCAAGCCCAATCTTCGCTTACCTTTCTCCACAATGGAATAATACATACAAATACAATCATAATAGGAATTTTGAAAACATTAACTGTTCTAAGCATCTTAATTTTTCTCGGCTATAAATTTACTCTGGCGTACTCGGTCAAGCAACTAATTCATTAGTTTATAACGTCTATTATTGCCTTCTTTATTTTACTCAAAATCCGCCAATACCTTGTAAGTTTCATATTGCATCCTTTCTCATCGGTTGTCCATATTTTCAGGTTTTGTAGGGGCGGG
>DNGJ01000355.1:0-4553 GCA_003486305.1 Cyanobacteria bacterium UBA11371 | reverse complement strand
TTTTCAGACAATTTATCCAAGCAACAAACAATCTATATAAACCCGCCCCGCGCCTACGAGTATTACTTTCCCATTCCCCTACAGTTCAAACGATTCACCGTAACTTTCCCCGTAACAAACTTGCTCAAAATCAAAACGCCCGCCATACTTTTTGAAAGGTTCTGCTGCATAACCCAAACAAAGCAAACAGCAAACATCTACTTCTTCTGGAATTTTAAAAGCTTCCTTGACTTGGGCGCTAACAAATCCTTCCATCGGGCAACTATCGACACCAAAACTTTTCGCCACAATCGTAATATGAGCGACGGCTAACATCGTATGGCGATTTGTCCAAGCTTCAATTGATTCAAAACAGGGTTTGTTTTCAAATAACGCTGGTATCTGCTGACGCATCACATCTGCATAGGCGTCATTCATCGCACCAGCATCTTTACCCAAATCGATGACAGATTCGATGTATTCTGGAGTGGAAACTCTGCGATCGCCACAACAAATCAACACCACGGGCGCTTCCCCAACTTGTCGCTGATTGAAAGCACAAGCTTTTAGTTTTTCTTTACTTTGTTGCTGCCTCAGCACAATAAACCGCCAAGGTTGTAAATTGTAACCAGAGGGGGCGCGAGTACCTAAGCGGAGAATTTCTGCTAAAATTACTTCCGGAATTGGATCGGGAAGAAACGCTCTTGCAGCACGACGATGCTCAATAGATTCTTTCAAACCCATTGAGGGTTGCATTTCAACAGTCATAACAATTTGAGATTTGAGATTTGAGATTTGAGATTTAGCTGAGACTTTTATCAATCAATATTAATCTGAAATCTGCGATCTCAAATCTAAAATTTTCTGGTTAAGCTAACCCAAGTTCCCGTTTGAGTAAATTAATCGACTTAATCCCGATGTAATTTTCGCAACAGATCAGTTTGGGAGGGCGGATAATATCTTCTCGCGCCTGGGCGACAATCGTTTTGACGGTGGAGAAACTAGCTTGATCGCTGATAATGGTGTGGGCGCTGCGAACCATCGCTTGAATTTTATAGGTATCCTGTAGCTGCGCTGTCATAATCAGCAAGTCTTCTCCCCGCAAACTGTGGATAATTACTTCAGATGCCCGCAGGATACCAGAACTAAGGCTAACTAAACCTACGCAACTATCTTTGGGCATACTTCTGACTAACTGGATCTCCGTGGTGTAGTCGTAGATGTCTACGGGGATGACGCGCACGGATTTGGGAGATGCGATCGCTTCTGCTTCTCCGATAAAATATCGACTGGTGACCACTGTCCCGGCTTGGGTTTGCTCCAGAAAGCTACTCAGTTGCTCTAACGACACCAACTGTACGGGGATGCGAAGCGCTTGTTCTAGTTCTTGCACCATCAATTCTCCCACGCCGATGTCTTGCGTGGGAGCCGTGACGACCACCCGCGCACTACAGCGCAAGCGCCAGTCGATTTCGCTTAAAAATAACTCCCGCGCTTGATTGAGCGAACAACCTTCTGCTAGCAGTTTATCCAAGCTTTCCAGTACAATTTCGTAGGCTTGGGGATATTGTTCCAAAATGGGAGATTTGAGTCTACCGCCGCCTTCGTTACCTTGGGCGCGCACGTAAATGCCCGAACCTGCTTGAGATTCGACTAAGCCGATTTTTTCTAGTTGACGATAGACCTTACTTATGGTATTGCGGTGCAGACCCGTTTGCATCGCTAGCTGACGGGTGCTGGGGAGGCGGTGTCCAGGAGGAAATTGACGGGATGCGATCGCAAATCGTATTTGATTAAACAGCTGCGTTGAGGCAGGAATTTCACTATCAGGCTGAATATGAAACTGAATACTCATGCATAGCCTCCGGGAACGCCAAGGAAATAGGGGGTATATTTTACCAAAAGATGGAATTAGTAAAGTTTTTTCTACTGATAAGTTTATGGCTATCCCGCAGGAGTTTAAGCGCCTGCCAGGGCGGTATTGTCTATATATGCATCATACTCAATGCTGAAATCGGTTAGATAACCAAAACGGGTGAATTGTCAAGTTGGTAATGGCGTTCCCTTTTCAGACGTGGGAACGAGGGTAATGGGCCAGGAAGGAGATGATGGCGATAGGGGGGATAGGGGAGATAAACAAGGTTTCGAGGGTAGGGACACGGCAGCCGAAATATTCTGTACAAGTGAAAATTTTATGATTGCCGTGTCCCGGCAACATTTCTCAAGTTGCTAATAGCTAATTGCTAATTGCTCATGGGAATATTTTTTGGTTGTGCCATTAGCCATTAGCTGTTAGCAGCCCTAAAAAGATAACTAACAACTTGCGTTAATACAATCTTCCTCTACCTCTATCAAGCATCCTCGTTCAAGTTGCGGGCGGGGTTGGCTCGTTCGTCGTAATAGCGTTCGATTTGCTTACCCCCGCCTTCGACTTCGACTTCGTAAAAAGTACCCCGTGGTGTTAGTTCAATCTCGCGTTTTTTAATCTTGTAACCGGGGTATTCTTTTTTAACCCGATTGATTACTAAAGTGGAAAACCGATTTTCGGGTACTTCGTATTCGGTTTCTAACCATCTTCCGTCTTGGGAAAATTCGGCTTCGTATTTGATGCCATTTTTTTGGAAAATAGCTTCATAGCCATAAGGTTGGGATTCCCAACGAGGAGTTACACCCGGATATTTGGCGGCAAAAGCACTTTGGACTGTAGGCGGGACTTGGGTAGACTGAGTGTTGGTTGCTTTGTTACAGGCAGTTAGCATCAGGGTTGATGATATTGCCCCGATGACAGCTAAGCTACCTAAGCCAGACTTAAAGAGCCGGTTTAGAAAGGAATACGGCATAGCGATCGCTTAAATCATCTCCTAAACTTTCACTTACGTTCTAGCAAGATGATATCTTAGCGTCAAAAATCGGCTAGCAACCTTGCTTTCCGGATCGCAAATGTCAGAACTGTTTCTTCTGTTGCAATAATGTCTGCCGTCACTTCCATTCCCGGTTGGATAAAATACTGGCGATCGCGCTTGACTAAATAAGTATTTTGTGGTTGGATTGTCACTTCATAGTAGGGTGTATTACTGCTCGCAGAAGAAATGGTATCGGGTGCGATCGCGCTGACTTTTCCTTCCAGTACGCCGTAGTCGGGATAGGGATAGGCAGAAACGCGCATTAAAGATTTTTGACCGAGAGCAATTTTACCAATATCTTGAGCGTTTACGCGCGCTTTGACGACAATAGGGGCTTGACTGGGAGCAATTTGGGCAATTTTCGCTCCCGATTCTACGGTTTGTCCGGTATTCCGCAGATCGAGTTTTAAAATTGTGCCATCTACGGGAGAACGAACTACACTTTTTGTTAGTTCGGTTTCAATTTGTTTGAGTTCTTGGCGATCGCGGTTAATTTGATTTTGGATTTCATGGCGGATCTGGATTAGCGCTTCTCGTTCTTTTTTTAATGTGGCTAAAGTTGCTTCGCCCTTAGCTTTTTCTTGGGCAATGCGGGAGGAAGCGATCGCAACGGGTGCATCGCTAGGATTGAGGGCAGCTTGAACGACTTTCAATTTAGCTGCTGCTACTTCAACCGCTTGTTGTTGTTTCTCAACTGTTTTTCTTTGGCTTTCAATCGCTTTTTTTTGCGTTTCAACAGTTGCTTTTTGCCCTGCAACGGCTTGTTGTTGCTGTTCGACTGCTAATTCTGTTTCCTCGACTAAATACAGGGAAATCGCACCAGATTCGCGCAAGGGCTGATAGCGATTTCGCTTAGAAATTGCCGCCTTTAAATTGGCCTCTACTGACTTTAAATTCGCCTCTGCCGTTCGTAAGGCAGCTTGTTCTCTTTGCAATTCCTCTTGAGCTTTTTGCCATTCTAATTGGGCTAATTTTAAATTTGCTGCGGCTGCTTGGACTTCGGCAATTGTGGTCAGATTTCGTTCTCGATATTCGCGTTGATTGCGGCTTAAATCGGCTTGGGCGGAAGCGATCGCGCGTTCCATTGCCAGGGTTTCTGCGGCGATTCGCTCATCTGTAGCGCTAATTTGAGCGGCGATTTGAAGTATTTGCAGTTGATTTTGCTGGATATTTCCTTGTAATTGACTTTTTTTGGTCAAAAATTGGGAGGAGTCGATGAATGCGATCGCATCTCCCCGTTTGACTGCCTGATTTTCTTTTACTTGAATGCTTTGAACTGTGCCTGCTGTTTGTGCTTCTACGATGCGGATTTCGCCAGCAGGACGAACGGTGGCGGCAGTTCTGACGGTGATATTATATTGACTGACGGCAGCGAGTGCGATCGCACCGCCAAAAGTTCCCGATAGCAATAATCCACCTACCGTTACCCAGCGGCTAATAGGAGGTAAGAATTCATCGGGTTTTGCCGGACGTAAAAAATAGAAATAAGAGTCATTAGTCATCAGCAATTAGTCACGACATTCAAGACAAATTTGGATGGATTTTTAATCGACTGTTTGGCTAACATTCCTTAACTACTTTTCACTCTCAAATTATACAAAGATTGGCAGTATCGCTTGAATCTACCGTTCATGGTTCATAGTTCCAAGATTGTTCCGGTAGCCCGCGAAC
>DNGJ01000052.1 GCA_003486305.1 Cyanobacteria bacterium UBA11371 | reverse complement strand
GTGTATCCTAGCTGGTAGCCTCTGGGGAGACTTCGATCTGCAATCATCCCTACCTGTCCTCTGGTGAGGCGATACGCCCTGATTCCCCAATTGCGCGTATCTTCGATGTTGTTGGAGTTCACCCAGTACCAATTGGGATATCCTGCTGCGTAGACTTCATCGCCAATCGATAGGTTATTCGAGTCGCCGAATTCTGCCACTTGATAGGACTCGTTGCTGTTAAACTGCACTATGGCTAGATCTAAATCGCCGAATTGACGCGATCGCATCCACTGACCGTTATGCGTGCGTCCGTCTGCCGTCAATACGGTGTATTTATTGTCACTTCTACCAGATACCACGTGTTCGTTAGTCAAAACCCTGTAGGTATTGCCTCTGCGCCCCACGATCGATCCGGAACCAGAACCCGGATTTGTAATAATTCGCACCGTTACTTCTCTGGCAATTGCTGATACCGAGTTTGTTACTTGTCGGTCATTTTGAGTGACTTGGACGGGGAGATTAAACCGGGGCGTTGCGAGAGAACATAGCTGATGCAACAGCAAATAAGTCGAGGTAAAAAGTAAAAAAGTAACAGCAAGGGTTGCGATCTTTTTCCGCCGATGCCAAGTTTTTACTCTGCTGATAGCCCTGGCAAAAAGTTGACCCAAACCCAGATAAATTGAAGATAGCTTCACGGTGACTTTTGCACCCTCCCACAAGAATGCTGACTTCAAAATTTTAAAGCCAATCTGGAGATTTTTAACACTCTCCAGATTGGCTTTTGGTAATGGGTAATGGCTAATTGCTAATGGCTAATGGCTAATTTTTACAATATCCATTAGTAGGGACACGGCAAAATCAAAGTTATTTGATCGGGCGGAGATATTTTGGCTGCCGTGTCCCTACAACTGTCTCCGCGTGGTTAGAGTTCTGCAATCAATTTAAAGACCTCCATCGACGGGACGAGATGGACGAATTGGGGTGGGACGAATTGGAGTAACGGGGGCGGGACGAACTGGTGCGGGACGAACTGGGGCGGGGGTTTCTTCTTCATCGTCATCAAGCATACTAAAGGCTTGATTGACGGCATTGTTTAAACTGTAGTAGCCGCGTCGCAGTCTGGGGGCGCTAGCAGTAGAACTACCAGGTGCAAAAGAAACGATCGCATCGCCAGATCCCGTGACGCCAAATTGCAGCAAGCGTTGCAGAACTGCATCGGGATTGGTGGCGTTACGACTGTCTAGGGTGAACAGGAGATTTTGGGAATTACAACCCGTGCGATCGCTATTCACATAACAAACAACGGGAAGGCGATTCACCCTGCCAGTTGTGAGCAGTAAATTCCGCAACCGTCCGCCATTTTGAGCCGTGGCATTATTCAATCTTTCTGTTACGAGGTTGCAGCGTTGTTCGGGGGTGTAATCGCGTCCAAATTCTCTGGTTCTCCAGACAAAAATCGGCGCGGTGCGGCGTCCGTTGCGTTCGGCAATCGTGGCAAAATTTCCACCAGAATTCACGCAATAAAATGTTGTACCAGTATCGCTGACTTGAACGTCATCTTGGACATCTTCACCAACGCGAACTTGTGCCGAAGCGGTGGATGCGACGGTGCCAGATAAAGCTAAAGTTGATACTAAAATTGCAGCGAGCGATTTAAAGTTCATGGAAATGCCTCGAATTGTAATTACTTTAAGGGTAAAATTGCGCGGGTGGATTGCACTTCATCCATTTGTACTATTTGACAAGAGGATGAGGAAAAATGTTCCTGAGTTTTTTTCGCTACGAGGCAGAGCCTCTATACTCTCGTTCCCAGGCTGGAGCCTGGGAACGAGTACTGGGAGGCTCCTGCCTCCCCAGTAAGCTCAGATGCGATACTGATACCTTAATTTCTCAACAATCGCAAACCGCTCAGGGTTACCAATACTGTAGAACCTTCGTGTCCGATGACGCCGAAGGGGAGGGTGATATTACCGGCGAAGTTGGCGACTAATAGCAGGACAATAAAACCGAGGGCGAAGGCGATATTCTGTTTGACGATAACTTGAGAGCGACGACCTAAACGGATTGCCTGCTCTAATTTTTCCAGTCTATCTGCCATTAAGACGATATCGGCGGTTTCTAGGGCAATGTCGCTACCAGCTGCACCCATTGCAATTCCGACGCTAGCAGCAGCGAGGGCGGGTGCGTCGTTGACGCCATCTCCTACCATTGCGACGGTTTTATACTGCTTTTGCAAGCGGCGAATGACGGATACTTTATCTTCGGGTAATAGTTCGGCGTAAACTTGGTCTACGTTTAACTGTTGGGCGACGCTTTGTGCGGTACTGTTGTTATCGCCGGTGAGCATGATAATTTGCTCTACGCCTAGTTGTTTCAAGCGTTGGATGGTCTGGGCGGCTGTGGGGCGGAGGGTGTCTGCGATCGCTATTATCCCCAAAACTTCCCCCGCCGCTTGTACCCACACTACGGTTTTCCCTTCTGATTCTAGTTGGGTAATGGCGTTCCCTGGCAGAGCCTGGGAACGAGGGTAATTGGTAATTGGTAATGTTTTTTGCTCCAGTAAGTTGGCTTTACCGACGGCGCAAGCAATTCCATCGATTTCGCCTGTAATCCCACTACCAGGAAGCGCTTGCACGTTGGCAGCAACTGGTAATTCTAAATTTCTCGCTTTGGCAGCTTGCACAATCGCTTGTCCAATCGGATGTTCTGAGTAAGCTTCCAACGCTGCTGCTATCTGCAATACTCTATTTTCCTCCCCCCTGGTTCCCTGCTCTTGTTGAGGGGCGGGAAGGGTTGAATTGTCTGTTTCAGTTGTATGGTTATGGGTAAAACCCGCCCCTACAACGCTTACCTGCTCAAACGAGGCGGGGATAATTTCCACGACTTGCGGTTGTCCTGTCGTCAGGGTGCCGGTTTTGTCGAAAGCGATCGCTCTAACTCTCCCCAT
Source organism: Cyanobacteria bacterium UBA11371 (assembly GCA_003486305.1). Classification (GTDB taxonomy): domain Bacteria; phylum Cyanobacteriota; class Cyanobacteriia; order Cyanobacteriales; family Aerosakkonemataceae; genus Microseira. The sequence continues at coordinate 2,384 of DNGJ01000052.1, read as the reverse complement.
ATTCTCTAACTGGGCGCCATTTTTGAATAAAATCCCGTGTCTCGCCCCGTTGGCAATTCCTGATAGCAGCGTGGGCATAATTGCTGCCATTAACGCACAGGGAGACGCCACGACGAGGAAAATCAGCGACCGATAAATCGTTGTTTCCCAATCCCATTGCCATAAGAATGGTGGCAGAATTGCCAACAGTATGCCGGTGAGGACGATTACTTTTGCGTAACCCCGCTCAAATTTGGTGAGAAATTGCTGGGAGGGGGGTGCTTCTGTTTGAGCTTGTTGGACTAATTGGATAACGCGCTGGATTAAACTGCTAGTTGGGGGTTTGTGGAGGCGGAGTGCGATCGCGCCATTGCCATTTATCGTCCCACCAAATACTTCATCGCCGATTGTCTTTTCTACAGGTAGCGATTCGCCCGTAATCGAAGCTTGGTTAATCGTACTGTACCCTTCGGCAATCATACCGTCGGTGGGAATCAATTCTCCCGGTTTCACTAATACGATATCGCCAACTTTTAATTGGGCAATGGGAAGAATCCTTTCTTGTCCGTGCAGTATCACCCGCGCCGTATCCGGTGTTAAACTCATGAGGCTGCGGATGCTGCGTTCGGTGCGTTTCATGGCATAGCCTTCGAGTGCGCCGCTAATGGCAAAAATTAAAATCAGCACCGCACCGTCAACTATTAGATAATATTCCCGACGCCACAAACCTAATGCAGCCGCACCTAAAGCTGCCACAATCATTAATAGGTCTACATCTAATTCTTTTTCTTCAAATAAGGTAGTCAGTCCCTCGCGGGCGCTTTCGTAACCGCCAATCACATAAGCTACAGGTAGAAGTATCAAAGCCAATCCAATCCAGCTAAACTGGAGTGCTAGCCAACCCAGGATTAAGAATACGCCGCAAATAACAGCAGCTAAAGCCTCTGGATGGGAGTTGACTAACTGTTGCAGTGGTCGGGGAGAGAAAGTATTTTGAGCCATAACAGCTTTGGTAATCGGTAATGGGTAATAGGTAATGGGTAATAGGTACAGGACTTACCCAGGACGAACTGAGAAACCCGGTTTCTTTGGCTAAGCACTCAGGTAATTGGTCATGGATGGTGGCTATTGCCAATTACCAATTACCCATCACCCATTACCCTAAACCTTGACATTAGTGTTAAAGTCAAGGGTGTATTTTCATTCAGGGTTATCTGAGTATGGCACTCGAACTGAAAGTCCCGTCAATTGCCTGTTCTGGATGCATTGACACGATTACTAAAGCTGTGATGGAACTTGACTCGTCTGCCAGCGTTAAGGGCGATGTGCAAGGGAAGTCCGTGTCGGTGGAAACGACAGCATCGGAAGACGCGGTGAAAGAGGCAATTGTCAAAACGGGTCATACCGTAGCTTAATGGCTAATGGCTAATGGTTAATGGCTAATGGCTAATGGTAGAGGGGGAAAATATTTCCATGACCAATCAGCAATTAGCTTTTCTTGCAATTAGCCATTAGCAATTAGCTATTAGCTATTGGAAGATCTGGAAGAAATTACTTCAAGAGTCTTCCTCATCTCCAATCTAAAATCTGAAATGTTAAATCTCAAATAATATTAGGTGATGGCAGCAGGTTATCTCACCATCAAACAATTAACAGAGGCAGTTGGCGGTGATATTACGCCTCGAATGGTGCGGCACTATCATCAAATAGGTTTGTTGCCTTCGGCACGGCGATCGCATTCTAACTACCGCCTCTATACCGAAGCCGACGTACAGCGCTTGCGCCGGATTGTCGCCCTCAAACAACAAGGATTTCAGCTATCGCACATTCACAAGTTGCTGCAAACCGAAACGGGCAACTCTGACGAATTAATCGCGCAACTGCAAAAACAATATCGTGCCATCGTACAACAGTTGACAAATTTGCGGCAAACTGCATCGGCGTTGGAAGGATTGCTAGGACGCGATCGCTCGTGTCAAATTATCCAGGCTTCGGCGATCGCTCAACTCCGACTTTTGGAAGTGGAAACCCAAGATAGCATGGGACAGCTAGCCAAATTATGGGATAATTTGGACGCCGCAACTCACGCTCATCCCGAAAGTTTTGAGGAATCTTTGCAACAATTATTGCCCGATTTATCCGGGCGATCGGAAATAGAAATTTATTTGCTTTCGCAATTAGTTTTAGCTTGTGGGGATGTGAGTTTAGTTCAGTTTGTGCGCGTGGGAGAGGGAGCGATCGCATCTTCCCGCCAAGCCCTCAAAAATAATTGCCAAGTCGTCGCCGACGTTCCACCCGTCCTTGCAGCTTTAGACAAAACCCGATTAACTCATCTCAAATGTGAATTTGACACTTTAATTAATGACCCCCATATTAGTACCGCCGCCGAAGCAGAACGGGAATTT
>DNGJ01000026.1 GCA_003486305.1 Cyanobacteria bacterium UBA11371 | reverse complement strand
TTAAGTGCTTATGCTGCCGCCCTCCGCCGCGCCCTTAGTTCAAAAGCCAGTATCTTTTTTCTAGATGAAGCTCCTATTTTATTCCAGTTTGAAGCAATTTCTGAACTGATTGGACGGCTGTGCGCCAACGGGGCTAAGGCAGGAATTAGAGTGATTTTATCTGCTCAAGAACCCGATAGTATCTACCAAAGTAAAGCCGCTCCTAAAATCTTTGCCAACCTGACCACCCGCCTCATCGGTCGGATTCAAACCTCGGCGGTTGAACCGTTTATCAAATATTTCAAATACCCTCCGGAAATTATTTCTAGGAACTCTACAGAATCTTTTTTTCCTAAGAAAGAAGGTATCTATTCTCAATGGTTGCTGGATGAAAATAGCAAGTTTACCTTCTGTCGATATTATCCCGCTCATTGCTTGCTGGCTGCTGTTGCTAACAACCCAGATGAGCAGGAGTTGAGAACCTTATACCTTAACAAATATAAAGATGACCCCCTCACCGGACTGGTGAGGTTTTCAGAGACATATGTCCAGATGATTAAAGGCGAACCCCTGACTGGGGAAGCTGCTGCATTGCTAAAAGCAGCCCAAGAAAAAGCCAAAGTAAAACATTTACATAAAGTGGCTTAATTGCCACATTTGTTAGGAGGATAAGTCAATGAAAACTCGAACTAAAATTATAGCGATCGCACTCAGCGTCGGATTGATTGTAACTGCCCCACCTCCCAGTCAAGCGAAGGGATTCGATTTCGGCAGTAACAATCCTTTCAGCAAACTCTGGGAACAGTTTACCAGCTACTTTAATCAAATTCAAGAACGCTTGCAATCTGCTGCGAACAAATTTGGAGAAGGCTTGCAAGCTGACATCGAAGCGGCGATGGAACAAGCAATGGGTGATTTAAATATCCCCGGTCTTGAAGAAAGCAAACAAGCGGTGGAAGAAAGCATTGCTACCAAAGGAGATGCCACCGAACGCAACGATGTAGTCGCCGCCGCCACCAACGGGGAAAAGGTTTGGCGAACCATTGTTGAAGCAACCGTCGCCGCAGGTACTGGGCCAGAAGGACAGCAACGCACCCAAGAACAAATTGAGCTAACTAAGCAATCTGTTGAAGCAACTCAACAGTTAGGGGAACAAGCTCAAAATGCCGTTTCAACTCAAGATGTTCTCAAAAACATTGCCAATCAGATGCCTCAAATTGCCTCGACGTTAGGACAAATGCGTTCTGACAACTTAATGGGTCAATTCAATACCCTGCAAACCAACGCCATGTTGAAGCAAATTGATGAAAAACAAGCCAAACAACAGGCAACCAATCGCCTGCATTTAAATGGCCTCACCTCGTACAACATGGAACTCACCGGATGGACAATGCAGGCGATCAAAATTGGTGGCAATCCCAATCAATGAGATGAAAACTCCCATCCTCATCGCCGATTTTGCCGCAGGCGACCTGTTAGAAAATGCCGCTGGAGGTGGTTCGTTAGTCGCACAAGGTTTCGACGAACTGTGGCAAAACACCCTCAACGGCGGACTCTATGCCGCTCTTTGTCGGGTTGGCATTTTATTCGCTGTCGGTTCGTTGGTTTTATTCATTGTGCAGTGGGGCAAACAAATGCTTGACGGTGATGAAATTAGAGCTGTTTCAGAATTAATTTGGCCTCTGGTTGTCGGACTTTTACTGAGTAATAACGGTGCAATTCTCGCCCAAAGCACCCTCGTATTGCGCGATTACATCAATTCCGTCAACAAGTTTGTTCTAGAGTTTACCGCTGCCGATGCCGATTTAACCGCTGCCTACCAACAAGCATTGGGTCACGCCGCCATGCAAACTGCTGTGGGGAGTGCCATTGAAGAATGCCGTTCCGCCAACCTCAGCAACGAACAGGTTGTGCAATGCCTCACCCAGGCTAGAACCGAGTTGCAATCTAAATTCCCCGAACTTTTTAAAGACCCAGATAGCGGCGATAGTTACTTGGGAGCCGCAGGTAGTTGGATTATGCAAGAACTGGGCAAAATCGACCAAGCGACTCAAGAAGCGCAGGGAGATGGCTTACCTGGTATCGCCAACCAAATTTTATCGGGTGCATCCGCCGCCGTTGGTGCGATTTTGACCACTTTTGTCACTTCCCTGCTTTTAGCTCTGAATAACGCCTACCAATGGGGTTTGGAATTCTCCCTCCTACTTACTGCTCTTTTGGGGCCATTGGCTGTGGGTGGGTCACTTTTACCTTTCGGCAGCAAGGCAATTATGGGCTGGCTGACTGGCTTTTTTTCCGTCGGCATTGCCAAACTTTCGTTCAACATCATTTTGGGCTTAGCCGGACTCCTCATCTCCACCGCCCAAGCCAGCCAGCCGATGATTTTTCTGGCTTTTATCGGCCTGGTTGCGCCTTTCCTTGCTACCGGACTTGCTGCTGGGGGCGGTATCGCCGTGCTGTTGCAACTGAATAAAAGCGCTGCTTGGGCTAGCAGTGGCGGCGTGATTGTGATGCGTGCGGCGGCTAACAAATTGATTAGCTTTTTACCCAGGAGAGCGTAAATGGCGAAATCAACCCCTACCCAACGAGAACCCTTGCGACTGCTTTCCTACGGTCAGTCCGTCTCGACACCTATCGCGGTGGTTGCCGTTTCTGGGCTGGCTATCAGCGTCGTTTCTCTACTGTTGCAAATTCTCAATTATGGGGCGACTTCTCGTTTGGCTCACAAAGACCCGCCTTCACTGGTGCAATTAGCCGATGGGAATGTTATTACTGTTGCACCCTTGGGGCCGCGCGATCGCACCCCTGAAACAATCAAAAAATTCACCAGCGACGTACTCGTGACGATGTTCAACTGGGATGGAGTTCTCAATTCATCTACTACCACCCCAGTTCCAGACCCAGGCATTCCCATCAAACTCGAACGAAAGCCCGGAAAAGTTACCACCTCAGCTTGGCAAGCCGCATTTGCCCTCTCGGAAGAAAACAATTTCAGAAGTGAGTTTCTCAAAAAACTAGCCGAACTCACGCCCCCCGGTGTATTTAACGGAGACGTTCAAGTTTCTTTAGTGATTCGGTATGTAGGCGAACCGAAAAAAATCGGGGAAAACCAGTGGAAAGTCGATGTGGTTGCTACCCTAATTACCTTCAAAAAAGATGACAATGCCGGGTCTGGAATTCCGTTTAACAAAACCATTTATTTATCTGCCGTTTCCACCCCACAAACTACCCCCAGCGACACGCCCAATCTGGCAAAAGCTATTTATGAAATCCGCAAAGTTGGCCTGGAAATTACGGGAATTACCGATTTAGAAAGACCAAATTTATAAAACAGGAGGGTTAAAAATGGACAACCAAACAAATACCAATGGTGCGACTTGGCTGCAATTGGAGGACGAACCAGAAGCAGTCGAACCTTCCAAAATAGATTCCCTTTTGAAGTTTGAATCGGAGGAAGAAGCGGCAGAAACACCCGTGGCGCTGCCAGAAGAAGACCCAGCGTTGGTGCAAACTCACCATTCCCCGATTAATTCCCCTTGGTCGCGCTCGGTAGTTGTGGGCGGGGGGTTTGGGTTGGTTTTCCTCTTGGTATTTCTCTTCTTAAATCCCATGTTTAACCCGGTTAAAAAACCGACCCAACCAACAGCAAAAATCGAACAGCCAACCAATCCTTCTCCCCCAAGTGCATCTAAGCAGGACGATAAAGTCCGTGCAGAATTAGCCCTTGCCAAACAGGAAGAAGAGTTAAGAGCTTTGCACGATGCCAAACCAAAAAACCGCCTTGGGAAGGCGGAAAAATCGGCCCCTAGACCCTCACCGCCCAGTTCAGCAAACAGCAATCCAACTCCTCAACCGACCGCAACTCCAGCTGCCAACCGCACGGTCAACCCGCCGCCATCTACGCGGCAAACTACATCGCTACCCCCGCCACCACCCCGTTCGGCAACTCGGACTTACGC
>DNGJ01000337.1 GCA_003486305.1 Cyanobacteria bacterium UBA11371 | reverse complement strand
CAAGGCAACTCAATCGTCGCATCCGTCAGCGCCGAACCGCCCCACAAGCGCAAATCAAAGCTAACGACCTGATGTTCTTTTACACCCGCGACCTTAGCGAGATCCGCCGCTGCCTCCAACTCCCGTCGATGGCGTTGCTGGTAATCAAACGAAAGCGCGTAACAATCAAAACCATCCGCCAGAGCTTGATACAAAACCGTAGACGAATCTAAACCACCAGATAGCAAAATTACCGCTTTCACGACCTTTTCCCCACCCTACAACGATTTTGGATTGAAAATTTGATCGCAACGAGGCAGAGCCTCGATATCTCGTTCCCAGGCGTAAGCCCGGAGAACGAGAGTGCTGGAGGCTCTGCCTCCCGATGATTGAGAATGGTGCAAAATGTGAGTTTTTCCGCCATATTGTTGGTCAAACCCACACCGCAATTCCTCACCCGCTCACCCGCTCACCTGGTTTCTTTACTACAAAAAGGCTTTCCGATCAATAGCCCTATGTGTAGGAACTTGAACACCGCTTAGAAATTCTTAATCATATAGAGCCACTATGTTACCATCTGGATGGTTTTTGATGGCTGGACGGGGCGATCGCATTCGTGCAGACTCATTGGAGCTTAAACGCGCTCGCTTATCGGTACGAACGCAGCGCCCGCACAGAATCTGACCCAGTGTGGTGGAGGAGTATATAAGAGTGCAAAACGGAATATCTGTCAAATATGCCAACGGTTACCTGCACAGAAATCAACCAGAACCGTTGCGTATCGGGGTGATTGGAGTAGGCTACATGGGACAGCATCACGCCCGTGTTCTCAGCTTACTCAAGGATGTTGAACTCATCGGTGTTGCAGACATCAATGTAGAACGCGGTTTGGATATTGCCAGTAAATACCGCGTTCGCTTTTTTGAGGATTATCGCGACCTACTCCCCCATGTGGATGCGGTTTGCATCGCGGTTCCCACAAAGCTGCATCATAGCGTTGGGTTAACCTGTCTCCAAGCTGGCATTCATACTTTGATAGAAAAACCCATTGCTGCCAGCATCGCCGAGGCTGAATCCCTAGTGAATGCAGCAGCCCAATACGGGTGCATTTTACAAGTAGGCCACATCGAACGCTTCAATCCGGCTTTTCAGGAATTTAGCAAAGTGCTAAAAACAGAAAAATTGCTGGCATTGGAAGCGCACCGCATGAGTCCCTATACTCCTCGCGCCAACGATGTGTCGGTGGTATTGGATTTAATGATCCACGATATTGACCTATTCCTGGAATTAGCCGCAGCACCCGTGGTTAAATTAACCGCCAGCGGTAGTTGTGCCGGAGATACTGGGTATCTGGATTTCGTCACCGCTACGTTGGGCTTTGCTAACGGTATCGTGGCAAACTTAACTGCGAGTAAGGTTTCTCATCTAAAAACCCGCCGCATTGCGGCGCATTGTAAGAACTCCCTGACGGAAGCCGATTTTCTCAAAAATGAAATCTTGATTCACCGCCAAACAACGGCGAATTACATGACCGAGTACGGTCAAGTGCTATATCGTCAGGATGGTCTGATTGAGAAAGTCTACACCAGCAACATCGAGCCGCTGAATGCAGAATTAGAGCATTTTGTCAACTGCGTGCGGGGCGGCAATCAACCATCCGTGGGCGGCGAGCAGGCGCTTAAAGCCTTGCGCTTGGCGAGTTTAATCGAGCAAATGGCGCTTGATGGCAAAGTCTGGCAGCAGCGAGACTTAGAATGCATCAATCCCCAAGCCGTAAAGGTGTAGGAAATTGGTAATTGGTAATTGGTAATTGGTAATTGGTAATTGAGAATGGATCGTTTTTCTGACCTATTACCTATTACCTACTGATAGTGTTTCTGACCTATTACCTATTACCCATTACCTATTACCCATTACCAAATCTAAAATTGCTTTGTTGATGGCTTCGCTGACGATTTGATTGCCTTGAGGGCTGAGGTGGATGTGGTCGCGGTATAAGGTTTTTGGCTGTTGGATTGAGTTGAAAACAGGGAGAAAATCGATGTATTTTATTTGTTGAGACTCGGTAAACTGAGCTAGTCGAGATCTGGCTTTTATTTCGTAATCGCGCGGGCCAGGTGTGCCAATTTCCCGCAGCAAGGGAGTCATTACTAAGAGAAAATGGCTGTTGGTAGAATTTGCCATTGCCTGAATTTTCCCAATCGCCTCCAAATTGCGCCCGACCCTATCGCCTCCTTCCGCTGCAAGCTGCGCCAACTCCGGGATCGTCTGTTCTGGTAACAAATAGCGAGCGATCGCTTCTACAATTGCTAAGCGAGGTTTGCGATCTGGGTAATTGCGATCGCGTCCCACTACCACCGAACTCGGCGTCGTCGCAAACAAATCATCTGTATTAATTATCAACACCACAACTTGAGCATCAAACGTCCCAAACTTCTGTAAATAAGCTAATTCATTTCTTGGCCCCCAAGAATTAGCCGAAGCATTGAGAACTTCCACATTGGAAGTTTGAATCGATTTAAAATTCTCTCCCTCCCGCAACTGAGTAGCCAGCATTTCTGAAATAATATTTGTCTGATCCGTCCACCAGCCTCCATTAGCGATAGAATCTCCCAAGACTAACACGCGGAATGTGTCGGGCGATCGCTCTTTCTTAACAGCACCACTCCGCATCGAATACTCGTTAATCTCGATGCGATTTCCAAACCGACGAGTCCGCTGATTGGGTGCTAATAAATAACCAATTTTCTCATCCGCAATATAAGTCAGCGGATTACCAAAACCAAACAGTAACCGCAAGCTTACTTCCACTATCACAAATAACGCTACGATAGCGGCTAAAACGATCAGCGTCACTTTCACCGGCAATTTCCTCATATAAACTAGCTATGTTTATTATCGAAGGTTCTAGTAAAACCTTCCAGATTCAATTATATTGAGGCCGTAATAGACGAAATTCAACAAAAGGCAGCAACACCACCCCAGTCCAGATATTTTCTATTAGCTTAGTTTTTAGAATATCAGGGTCGCGCACTTTCCTCTTTTTAGCAGTGTTTATATACTCAAACCGAAGTTGATAAGTTCCTAGCTGGGATAACTGAAAGAGCCAAGATCCGCCGTTTCCAACTGCGATGGTAAATTGAAAATACTCATCGTTCCATCTCCAAATTGCCCCACCCGGAAGAAAGCTGACAGCCTCTCCTGGCATAGCTATGGGAAAATCTGATTTTACAGGCGCTTCCAACCAATCTGAAAAGTAACTTTCCTGCCGTAAAATTTTACCATCCGGCGTCATCAGTTCTGGGATAATAGCATCATAAAGGCAGAATTGAAGAGCATTTGAGGTATTATTGGTAATGCGGATTCCCAACTCTACCAGAGTAGGGCGCTCTTGCAGGGAAGCTGGGATAGTTAATATTCTTTCTGGCATTATAGTTTCAAAGCGGATACCATCCACTTCAACGGTATTGCTGTTATTTAATTCCATAGTAGTCATGGCGGCTGGCGATTCGCGCTTGTTTTTAGCTAGCAATATCAGCTTTTGTCCCCCATCGGATATAAACGGCAATTGTAATGGTAATTCAGCTAATAACTGGATGCTTGCCAACCTCTATTAAACCCGCAAGCCGCCGTCATCTGCCACTGGGTATAAGGCTTACTCTCATGTTTTATACAAAAATTAATATTTAGTCGGTTCAAACTCGACTAGAAAAAATACAGAATTTTTTTATTGGACGATTGATACCAACCTCGCTAACCTAGAATTAGATACGCTTGAATCGTAATCTTTGCAGTAAAGAGCAACAAGAGATGAGCGACTTAAACCGTGGGATCATGAAATTTGATGGGGCTGATAGCCCTGCTGCGATCGCAGTATCCGCAATCGTAATCTTGGGAGGAATCGGCGTCCTCCTGTGGTGGGCGTTTCACTCAGCCTACGCGATTGGCTAATCTCCAAAAGCTAGCATTGGGCGCACAAGAAACCCGGTTTTTCCAATAATACCTTCGTTAAAATACCGCACCCTTAAGGGTGCGGCTACACAAACTTTGGCTGCCAAAGCAGCCTGCAAGAATTTCAGCCCGCCTTCGCGGGCTTTGTTTGTATAGCCCTAGGCTTTAGCCTGGGGGATCTTGGCGTTTGATAAAAATGGCGAAGGTATTATCCAAAAAACCGGGTTTCTGGCATTCTGGAAATTTACCGCCCCTGTTGTGCTGGATACAAATGTGACAGATTTGCGGCGATCGATGGGTTATGCTTGCCGAGTTAAAGATTAACCTTATTTTTGCCTTAAGCTAGTAAAGCCCCGACAGAGATAACGTTAATCTCTAGGGAATAAGCGATATTCACGCAATTTGACCCACCACAAAATCACAGCAGCAGCATGGTAGCACTTACACCGAATCCGAGTTATAGCGTCACAATTCGCGTCCAGTTACCCAATCGCGCGGGGATGCTAGCAAGCGTAACGAGTGCGATCGCATCCGTTGGCGGTAACCTAGATCAGATAAACTTAATCGAACGCACGCACCAAATCACCATCCGGGAAATTAGCGTTGATGCTTCGAGTACCGAACATGCAGAAAAAATAGTACAAGCGGTCAAATCCCTACCCGATATTACCATCCTGGAAGTCTTCGACCGCACGTTTAACCTGCACCGAGGCGGTAAAATCAGCATTCAGGGGAAAATGCCGCTTAAGAGTGTAGGCGACTTGGCGATGGCATATACCCCAGGCGTGGGGAGGATATGTACTGCGATCGCGCAAGACCCAGAACAAGTTTACAGCCTCACGATCAAACAAAACACCGTCGCCGTAGTCACCGATGGTAGCGCCGTATTAGGATTGGGAAATCTCGGCCCCGCTGGTGCATTACCAGTGATGGAAGGCAAAGCGATGCTATTTAAAGAATTTGCCGGAATCGACGCATTTCCTATTTGTTTATCTACCCAAGATACAGACGAAATCGTTCGCACCGTTAAAAATATCGCCCCCGTTTTCGGCGGCATTAACTTAGAAGATATCGCCGCCCCCCGCTGTTTTGAAATCGAAGAAAGACTGCGGAGAGAATTAGATATTCCAGTCTTTCACGACGACCAACACGGCACCGCAATCGTCACCTTAGCAGCATTAATAAATGCGATCAAACTCGTCAATAAATCAATGTCCAAAATCCGCATCGTCATTAACGGTGCGGGTGCAGCTGGTGTCGCAGTTGCCCGCCTATTACGCAAAGCTGGCGCAGAAAATATTTGGATGTGCGATACCAAAGGAATTCTTTCCCTCAATCGCACCGATTTAACCGACCAAAAACGCGAATTTGCCGTTAAAGCACAAGGTTCTCTTGCTGGTGCATTACAAGGTGCAGATGTATTTATCGGACTCAGCGCCCCTGGAGTTTTAACACCCGAAATCGTCCGTTCGATGGCGAAAGATCCGATAATTTTTGCAATGGCGAATCCCATCCCAGAAATTCAACCCGAATTAGTCAAAGACGATGTAGCTGTAATGGCAACGGGGCGCAGCGATTATCCGAATCAAATTAATAACGTTTTAGCATTTCCTGGCGTATTTCGCGGTGCATTAGATTGTCGTGCCAGCGCAATTACTACTACCATGTACTTGGAAGCAGCGTATGCGATCGCATCCCTAGTCAATCCCTCAGACTTAAAGCGAGATTTTATCATCCCCTCCGTCTTTGACAAGCGAGTTTCAATTGCTGTCGCCGCCGCAGTTCAACAAGCAGCACGTACTGAAGGAATTGCCCGCAGTTAAACATTGAAATATTGCCTTGAAATAAATTTCAAGCTTAAAGCTGAAGTCAGTTAAAACTGACTGGAAATCCCAACGATTCGGGTGTTGATTGGCATGTGTTATATCGTGTCCGGTTGCATCGGCATTGTATACGCGCGGGGCGGGTTTATATAAAGTGTCTGTTGGGATCAGAAATCGTCTGTAAAACCCGCCCCTACAACACCATTAACTATTGCTTTCTGATACTATTGGACATGAGATTAACCCGTCAAAACGGGTTTTGTAGGGGCACGGCGTCAGCAACTTTGGTTTTTAACGCAAAGACATTCGGATGCCGTGCCCCTACAGCCAGAAATTTATTTCTTGGTACTGATGCAAACAGCAAAATTATCCAACTCTTAATTTCTCTGCGTCCTCTGCGTCTCTGCGGTAAAAAAATGCAATTAAAGATAGCCAGATACTTTCAATTTGAAGCAAACAAAACCAACTTTCGCACCGAAGTGTTGGCAGGCGTCACCACATTTATGACAATGGCGTATATTCTGGCAGTAAATCCCTTAATTTTATCCAACGCCATTTTCCTGCAACAGCCCAAGGATTTATTTCAAGAATTAGTTATTGCGACGGCGATATCGTCTGCGATCGCCACCGTTATGATGGGTCTGACGGCTAATTATCCCTTTGCCCTCGCCCCCGGAATGGGATTAAATGCCTTTTTCGCCTTTTCCGTCGTCCAAGGACTCGGTATCAACTGGCGCGTCGCTTTAACCGCCGTCTTAATTGAAGGGATAATCTTTATTGGCCTCACATTAGGCAATATTCGCAGCTTAATCGTCAAAACGATTCCCTCATCGCTTAAACAAGCCACAGCCGCCGGAATTGGCTTATTTATCGCTTATATTGGACTTTCCGGCGATCCGGCTACCGGCGGCGCGGGTATAATTGTGGCGAATCCTGCAACGAAAACGGCTTTGAGTCATTTTAACCAAGCGCAGACTTTAGTTGCGATCGCAGGCATTCTCATCACCGCCGCATTCATCGCCAGACGCATCAAAGGCGCATTACTCTGGGGAATATTAGCCACCGCCGTCTTAGGATGGATACTCAACATCGCCCCCCCGCCTCAAGCAATTATCGCCTTACCCCAATGGCCCGTAGATTTACTCGGACAAGCCGTTATCGGGCTTTCCCAGGTGGGTCAAATCAATTTTTGGGATTTTTTAGCCGTTACGTTTGTCTTCCTCTTCGTTGACCTTTTCGACACGGTTGGGACGCTCGCAGGCGTCGGCATACAAGCCGGATATATTAACGAACAAGGCGAACTTCCCAAAGCCAATCAAGCATTAATGGCAGACGCCGTAGGAACGACGGTAGGCGCGATCGTGGGAACCTCTACCGTTACCACTTATATCGAATCTGCGGCAGGAGTTTCCGAAGGAGGAAGGACAGGATTTACTAGCATTATTGTAGCAATTTTATTCGCGATCTCTATCTTTTTTATTCCCCTACTTTCTGCGATTCCAGCCTTTGCCACTGCCCCCGCTTTAATAATAGTTGGGGTATTGATGGCAGGTAACGTGCGGACAATTAATTGGGACGATCCCGCCGAATCGATTCCCTCATTTTTAACTATTCTGATTATGCCTTTAAGTAATTCAATTGCAGAAGGTTTGGCAGCCGGGTTTATTACCTATCCTTTAATTAAAACCTTTCAAGGCAAACCCCAGGAAACAACACCCGCATTGTGGATATTAGCAGGTGTATTTGTGTTGCGATTTGTTTTGACGGCAATTAGACCCGGTACTTAATTAGACGCTACTCGTGCTGATAATAAAAGATATGCTGCTTAAAAACCCTCTATACATTACAGATTACGGTGCAGCTTACGTAGGAGACTCGCTGGAACTTTTAGACCAAATTGAATCTAATTCTATTGACTTGGTGATGACATCACCTCCATTTGCGCTGCAACGCGAGAAAACCTATGGTAATGTTGACCAACAAGCTTATGTAGACTGGCTATTTGCATTTTGCGAAAAAGTCTATCGCGTTCTATCACCTACGGGCAGTTTTGTCCTAGACTTAGGAGGAGCATATCAAAGCAAGCGTCCTGTACGTTCCCTATACAACTACCGAATTCTAATCAAGCTTTGCGATGAGTTAGATTTCCGTTTAGCAGAGGAGTTTTTTTGGTACAATCCTTCTAAACTACCATCACCAATTGAATGGGTAAATAAGCGTAAAATCCGGGCTAAAGATTCGGTCAACACAATTTGGTGGTTATCTAAAACCGACTTTCCTAAAGCTGACGTGAGTAAGGTTTTAGTCGCTTATTCAGAAAGAATGAAAAAACTTCATGCCAATCCAGAAAAATACTACAAACCTAAAGAACGTCCTTCAGGACATGAAATAGGAACAAAGTTTGCAACTGACAACGGTGGTGCAATACCTTCTAACTTATTGCAAATCCCGAATACTGAAAGTAATTCGCGCTACATTCAACTTTGTAAAACAGTAGGAGTGCGATCGCATCCTGCCCGATTTCCGCAAAAAATACCAGCTTTTTTTATTAATTTTTTGACCGAATCGGGCGATACAGTTTTAGATATCTTTGCCGGATCTAATACGACTGGTGCTGCTGCTGAAAGTGCGGGACGGAAATGGATTGCTTTTGAGCAAAATCGCGAGTATCTTGCAGCTTCGGCATTCCGTTTTCTAGATACGAGTTACAGCAACGAAGAAATATTAAAAGTGTTTAATCAGGTTATAAGTGGTAAAGAAACTAACTTACAGTCTAAGGTTTTAGTCTGAAATGGGTGGGGATTTCGTAGAACATCGCGATAACAATATGGCAATTGCGATCGCACCATATTTCAAATCTTCGCTCGGTCTTAATTTATAGCCTAGCCTGCCTCTATTTTAACTTTAGTTTCTGTCTGAGAACCATCATAATTATTACATCATGTCCGTTTGTATCGGCATCGCGCGGGGGGCGGGTTTATCAACATAACTCGCTTGCGATCAAACGAGTCTGGTTAAACCCGCCCCTACAACA
>DNGJ01000484.1 GCA_003486305.1 Cyanobacteria bacterium UBA11371 | reverse complement strand
TCATAATGGGAATCCGTGCGCCCATATAAGCTCTGGAGAAATTAAAATTTTAAAGCCAAATAGAATAGTTATCTGGGCGGTTAAATATCGAGGATAACCATAGCATTCCAACCATTGTTTGTTTCCTCTAAAGCGAAGCGGTGTAACGTGACAGCTTTGACATCGACTCGTTGGTGATGTTTTTCAGGGTCGAGAGTTTCGCCTGCGGTAACGGCGTTGAGGTGAAACAGGGCATCTTTTTGTGCGATGGTGACTTGTTGCGGGCGGAGTAGGAGGAGTTCGCTGTCTTTGTAGTAGATGAATTCTTGCAGAAAGTTGAACAGCAGCATGTCTAGGGCGTCGTTTTCCAGAGAGAAGGTGCGAGTTTGGAGGGGCGCGATCGCATCGAGATTCTCGATCATCGTATTAACGGTAGCATCACCAGCGGCGATGAAAACTGCTTCCAGGTCGCTTCCCGTTGCTTGGAAGGCGATGTCTGCGATCGCAATATCTTCTAAAAACTCGTATGGCATATGGGATTGCTAATTGCTAATTGCTAATTGCTTAGGGGAATATTTTCCCATTTTACCATTAGCCATTAGCTATTAGCAGACCTAAAGCAGTCACTAGCTAGTTGCGTTAATATTATTGCTCGCATAATTTTAAACGATTGATAATTTCTGCTTTCTTTTCGTTCAACTGCTTACCGATAAAGACTAACTCAGTTGCATCTTGGTCAAAGGGTTCTAATTCCCAGCGCCCCGCGACAAAATTAAACAGATAAATGCTGTCGTCAAAGCGGATAAATCCTTTAGCGCGATAAACATCTACTGCCAGATTAGAAGCAAATTCATTGAAGCGATCGCGATTGAAATTGGCGCTGGAAGTATAGGTAAACGATTCAAATTCCGGTTGGTGGACGTGGTGGGGGGGAGGTTGGGTGCGATCGCGTCCAATTCCAAATAATAAATCTGGGTCTACTTTACACCGAATCGTGGGTAAAATAGTGGCAATTTCGTTAATAGACTGCAACTTTTCTTCTATTTGTTCTAACTCGGTTTCCGACACCAAATCGACTTTATTTAAAAGGATAGTATCTGCGGCTTCAATTTGGATGCGGGTAGTATGTCCAATACTGGGATATTTTATCACCGAATCCGCATCCATCACCGTTACAACGCCATCGAGTCGCACGCTTTGCAAGCTTTCTTGAATATCGAAAACCAGCGCATCTGGTTCCGCAACGCCGGTTGTTTCCACAATAATATAATCCGGAGCGACGCTATCTATAATTTCGTTGACAGCAGCTTCAAATTCTCCCAACAAAGAACAACAAACACAACCCCCACCGAGATCTGCCATTTCGACATTTTTCCCTTGAATAATTTTACTATCGATGGCAATTTCGCCAAATTCGTTCATTAATATGGCGATCTTTTTGGGAAAAATATCGAGAATGTGGCGCAGGAGGGTGGTTTTTCCACTCCCCAAGGGTCCCGTAATCACTGTTAGCGGCGTCCGAACTTGCATCATAGGATGAGAGGATTTTGGCACTAAAATAAGCGAGGCAGCAGCCCACAGGATTTCGTTCCCAGGCTGAGCCTGGGAACGAGTGAGGTGGGCTGCTGCCTCCGGTGGCTTTTGCTAAACTTATTACCATTGAATTTCACCCTTTAATATTACCAATCGGACTCAGGCGCACTACCTTCTTACTAATTCCAGCTAACTCAGCAGCTTCAATCACATCGTCGATATTTTTATACGCACCTCCCGCTTCTTCTGCGAGTCCAGACCAGGAAGTACTGCGAATATAAATACCTCTGTTTTCTAGATCTTTTTGCAGCTTTTCTCCCCGCCAAGTTTTGCGCGCTTTAGTACGACTCATACTCCTACCGCTACCATGTGCGGTACTAAAGAAACTTTGATCGCCGCTGCTAACTCCAACTAATAAATACGATCCGGTTTCCATGCTACCGCCGATAATAACGGGTTGACCAACGGTTTGATATTGTTGGGGAACATCTGCCATATGGGGACCAAAGGCGCGGGTTGCTCCTTTACGATGGACTAAGAGATTGCGTTCAACTCCATCTACAATATGTTTTTCTAACTTTGCCGTGTTGTGCGCTACGTCGTATACGACACGCATTCCGAGGTTTTCTGCATCGGTGCCAAATATCTCGGAAAATACTTCGCGGATGCGGTGTAAAATCACTTGGCGATTGGCAAAGGACATGTTTAAACCGCACTTCATCGCTTTAAAATAAGCTTGTCCTTCGGGGGAATTAAACGGCGCGCAGGCAAGTTCCCGGTCTAAAATTTTAATGCCGTATTTGCTTTCCATTACTTTGAGGAAAACTTGCAAGTAGTCGGTGGCGACTTGGTGTCCAAATCCGCGACTTCCGCAGTGGAACATGACGACTACTTGATCTGGTTGGGTAATGCCAAAAGTTGCGGCTAATTCTGGATCGAAGATGTCTTGTTTTCTGGCAACTTGTATTTCTAGATAGTGATTTCCCGAGCCTAACGTACCTATTTGATTGAATCCTCGATCGATGGCTTTTTCGCTAATTTTTGCGGAGTCTGCACCCTCAATGCATCCGTTTTCTTCGGTGAGGTCTAAATCTTCTTCCCACCCATAACCGTTGCGGATGCACCATTGGGAACCTTGTTCGACAACTTGGCGAAATTCTTGGCGGGAAATTTTGACAAAACCCGTGCTTCCGACTCCGGCGGGTACTCTTTCGTAGAGTCTATCTACGAGTTGTTTTATATAAGGTTTAACGTCTTTGTAGGTGAGGTTTGTAACTACTAAACGCATTCCGCAGTTAATATCAAAACCGATACCGCCGGGAGAGATTACGCCGCCTGCTTCTACATCCATCGCCGCAACGCCACCGATGGGAAATCCATAACCAAAGTGTCCATCTGGCATACATAAGGCGTATTTGGTTATACCTGGAAGCGTGGCGACGTTGGTGACTTGATCGTAAACGCCGTCGTCCATGTCGCGCATTAATTTTTCGGTGGCATAAATGCGTGCGGGGACTCGCATTCCTTCTTTGTAGGAAACGGGTATTTCCCACACGGTGTCGGATATTTGTTTGATTATTTGTTCTATGTTTGCCATGAGAGCGTCCTGGCTCTACTCTTTGCTATTTTAGAGGGTAGTTTTTGAGGGATTGTCTCTCTAAAGTTGGATACTTTCTCGCTTTCCACCCAAAGAATACCTTTTTAACGAACCACAGAGGCACAGAGAACGCAGAGGGAAGAGAAAAGAAGAGGTAGGTAATGTGAGTTGTTTATCCTTCTACTAATTGCCAGAAGCGATCGCTTTCTACCAGCGCCTCAAAATCCGGGTCGTTTTTCGCTTGTTCGCGATATTTTGGATCGAGTGCGATCGCTCGTTCTAAACTCTCCAATGCTAATTTTGTTCGCTCTTGCAAGGCGTAGCATAGTGCTTTGTTGTAATATGCATTAGCATATTTTGGTTCAATTTGCAAGCAGCGATCTAAACTTTCGATTGCTTCTAGATCGCGTTCTAGTTTAATCAGCATTTCGCCTTTGTAGTTCCAAGCTTTATGAGAGTCGGGATTGAGTTCGATGGCGCGTTCAAAGGAGGCGCGAGCATCTTCATACCTTTTCAATACTCCCAAAGCCAAGCCGCGATTTATCCAGGTTACTGCATGGTCTGGATCGATTTCAACTGCTTTGTCAAAGGATTTGAAAGCTTCCTCAGATTGTTCTAGGGTTCCTAATATTACGCCGCGATTGACCCATGCTTCGCGATCGCTTGGATTGATTTCCAATGCTTTATCGAAGGATGCGCGAGCTTCTTCATAGCGTTTCAATTTTCCTAGCGTCATTCCCCGTTGGAACCAAGCTTTCTCGTTTTGTGGTTGAATTTCTACGAGTTGGTTAAACGTGGAATATGCTACTTCATACCGCTTTAATTCTTTGAGGGCTAAACCGCGATGATATAAGGTATCGGGGTCATCTGGTTTGAATTGCAGGGTTTTATCGAATGATGCGATCGCTTCGTTATACTGTTTTAATTCCCAGAATGCGATGCCGCGATTATACCATACTTTTGCATTATCTGGTTTGAGGTCGATGGCTTGTTCGTAGTTAGCGATCGCTTCTTCATAACGCTGTTGCGCCAATAATTCATCGCCTTTCTTCACATAGTCATCGGGATTCAAAAATAACTGGGGATGATTCGCTTTGAGGCGTTCCATTTCTGCGCTCAAAGCGACGACTTTTGGCATTACTTCGGGTATGACTGCTTCCGCAATAGAGATAGGCGATTTATCTGCTAATTCCTGCAATATTTGCTCTTTTTGTGCTTTAATTTCCGCGAATAATTCAGCCAGCCTCGTCGAATAGGTTGTTTCAAAGTTTTCGAGATTATTGTGAGTTTTGTTCTTCTGCGCCTCAATATCTGTCTGGAATTGAGACAAGAAAGCTGTGATGTCGTTTTCTAGTCTTTCCAGATTTTGTAATGCTTTATCTTTCCGCTTTTGAATCTCTGTCTTAACTAGGTTAAATTGACCTGCTACTTCTGTAGCCAATTGTTCCAAACTTTGCAGCGTTTGCTTTTTCTTGTCTCGAATATCGGTTCGGGTTCCTTCTACTTCATTGGCAAATTGGGATTCTATATTTTTTATGCTGGCGAGTATCCCATCCATTTGTCCTTGAATTTGGGCATGAGATTCTGAAAGTTGACTTATTTGTTCAACTCCCATTTGCTCCATCTTTTGCAACGCTTGCTCGTGTAGCTGTTGAGCTTTTTTGGCGGCTTCTGAATGAATTAAATTCATTTGCGGCACAAAATCTTTCTCTAGTTTACTCAGATTCTCCAAAAGCGAATCGCGGTGCTTTCTCACTTCGCTTTGAAGTTGTCCCACTTGCTGAGCAAACTCGGTTTCGCTTTGTTTTAAGCTGTGCAATACAGATTCTTTTTGTCCTTCTACTTCCGACTGCATTCCCGCTAGCTGGGGTGCAAATTCGGCGCTTAATTTTTCTAGGTTTTGAACGATTAATCCCCGTTGCTTTTGCAATCCGGTTTGGAGTTCGGCTAGTTGGTTACCAAATTCTGCCCCCAATCTCTGTAAATTCTCTAAAACCGCTTGTTTTTGCTGTTGAACATCGGTTTGAATTCCCGCTAGCTGGGGTGCAAAGTCGGCGCTGACTTTTTCTAAGTCTTGAACTATTAAATCTCGCTGTTTGTGCAAATTGGCTTGAATTTCAGCCATGCGAGATGCAAACTCGGCTTCGGATTGTTCTAAATTTTGCAATACGGCTTCTTTCTGTCCTTGAACGTTCGCTTCAATGACTTGTAACTGGGGTGCGAATTCGGCGCTTAATTTGGTTAAATTATCCAGCAGCAGGACTTTTTGCTGTTCTGCATCCGACTTGAGATCTACCAGTTGATGCCTCAAGTCAGTTTCTAAGTTTCTAATCGTGGCGTGGGCGGATTGAATTTGGGTTTCTAATTCGGTTATTGCTTGTTGTTTAGACTGGGATAATTCCGCGAGCAATAGGGATGTATTTTCCCGTTTAGCGCCGAGTTCCTGTTTAAAATTTTTGGCTTCGTCGTGGATATCGTCTTCCAGGTTTTCTGCTGATGCGAGCAATTTTTGCACTTGTTGATTTGCTTGCGCCAGCTTGGATTCTAAATCTTTGACTTCTTTGAGGTGATTTCTGACAATTTCTGCGACTTCGTGAATCACAGCTTTCCGCAATAGGAATAAAGCAGCGATCGCACCCGCCAACAGCAGCGCTAAAATAGCCAGCATGACGTTAAACAGCGTCGTCGTCCGCGCAAAAGCGTTCCTCGCCTCAGCTTGCACTTGCTCTTGTACGCGCTGTTGTTGGCGCAAACGCTCCAATTCTTGTCGTTCCTGCTTGGAAATTCCAGGTGAAGTCTGAGCTAGAGTAGGTTGTTCGCTGACAAAACCAACAGACAATAGCAAGGTGGAAAGGACAACGTTGCGTTGGGATAATATTAAGGCGAAAAGATTGAGATTTTGGCGCTGCATTTTAATCCCCCAAATAAACTTTTGTTCCACCACTTGCTAACCTGTTAATGGCTCAAGATATTACCACGGCTGCATTTTCAGATGCTAGCACGTTGCATGGAGCGTTGTGCTTCGATCCTGTTTTAGAATGATTTGGCGAAAACCGTCAGCAGAACCGGGCCTAACAGGTGATGGTGACCCAAACAGTTTAATCGTACCTGTTTTCCCAAGCGATCGCGCGCCGCCCGACTGTAAAACCGAACCCCACCAGGAGAAACTCCGATATACGCCGAAAAGGACTCATACTGTCTGCGCGTCGTGATATCGACCAAATAAAACCGACCCCCAGGACGCAACACGCGACTGACTTGCTGAAAAACTTGTTCGGGCGAGTCGTAATGCAGAAAACTCAGCGTGTTGAAGACAGCATCAAACTGATTTTCCGCAAAAGGTAGCGCCGTCGCATTCCCTTCTATAAAGATGATACGGGGTCGGTGGCGGTTATGGGCGCGCGCTTGACGAATCATTTCGCCAGAAAAATCCAATCCCGTCGCTTGTAAAGTCGGTTCCTCACTTGCTAAACGGTCAAGCAGGCGTCCCGTCCCGCATCCAATATCGAGGACATTCGCTTCCCTGGGTAAATTAACATATTCGAGCAACCGCTTGTGAATTGCCTGATAAAACACCGATGGGAACAAGATATCGTAATAACTTGCCCACAGATCGAATAGTTGCTGTTTGTTATTCGGTATTTTGTTAATCAAGGAAAGATATTAGCGACTGCGTTTATAAAAAGGCTTCTTAACCACAACTCCCGGATAAACCTTACCGCGAATTTCCACATCTAAACGCTGTTTCACCGTTGCTAACTCAGTCGAAACGTAAGCAAGTGCAACGGGATAACCCAAAGTTGGAGAAAGAGTTCCGCTAGTCACTTCTCCCACAATTTCCCCTTGATAGATGACAGGATAGCCGTGACGGGCGATATTGCGTCCTTGCATTCGCAATCCTACTAACCGCCGCTTCACCCCAGCAGCTTTCTGTTTTTCCAAAACATTGCGACCAATAAATTCCCCTTTTGTATCGAGGTGAACCAGCCAATTTAAACCAGCTTCTAAAGGCGTCGTCGTATCATCAATATCTTGTCCGTAAAGTGCCATTGCTGCTTCCAAGCGCAGCGTATCTCTAGCACCCAAACCGCAGGGAATCACCCCAGCTTGATGCAAACTGCGCCACAATTCAATCCCCACTTCTGGGTCTACCATAATCTCAAATCCATCTTCGCCGGTATAGCCGGTGCGGGCAATAAAAGCGGGTTGATTTAACACAGTTGCTTCTAAATGACCAAATGGCTTCACCGATGTCAAATCTTCTTTAACCAGGGGTTGAAGATAGCTAACAGCTTTTGGCCCTTGAACTGCTATTAAAACTTTTGACGATGAAAGGTTTTCAAAATCGATTTTATCTGGTTCTAAGTGGGACAAAAGCCAGCGTTTATCTTTCTCAGTCGTAGCCGCATTAACAATAATAAATCCCCGCTGTTCGCCCGCTTCAGTCTCGCCCTGGTAATAAAAAATAATATCGTCAATAATTCCAGCATCGGGATTTAACAATACCGTATACTGAGCTTGACCCGGTTGCAGGCGACTCAAATCTGAAGGAACTAAGCGCTGGAGTTGTTCGATTAAATCTTTTCCCCGCACAACAAATTTTCCCATGTGGGAGATATCGAACATGCCAGCAGATGTTCGCACAGCTTGATGTTCTGCGCCAATGCCGCTGTATTGCACGGGCATTTCCCATCCAGAAAAAGGAGTGAGGCGGGCTTTGAGTTCTACAGCAAGATCGAATAAAGGAGTGCGAGATAAAAGTAATAGGTTTTCTGGTTGTTCGCTCATTGTTAGGACAAAAGTGACAGGGATGATAAATATAATTTAGACAAAAACCGGGTTTCTTTGTTACAGCGGATTGCAGCCGTATGAGGTACGGCTTTGTTTGTATAGCGGCACCCTTAAGGGTGCCGCTATACAAACAAAGCCTAAAGGCTGTACTTTACAAGGGTTGAAATGCGCTGTATTTCCATTGGGAGTTTAACTTAAAAAACCCGGTTTTTTTGGGTAGAAACACTTGAGGGACGAAAGACTAACAATGAGTCTTCTTTGCTGTCGAGAAATTATGTTTTGGTAGCCATCAGGTTGGCAATTTCATCGGTTTTAGCTGCCATAACAAAATCATTTTGGTGCAGTCCGCCGATGTCGTGAGTCCACCAACTAACGGTTACTTTACCCCATTCGGTGAGCAAAGCTGGGTGGTGAC
This sequence comes from Cyanobacteria bacterium UBA11371, assembly GCA_003486305.1. Taxonomy (GTDB): domain Bacteria; phylum Cyanobacteriota; class Cyanobacteriia; order Cyanobacteriales; family Aerosakkonemataceae; genus Microseira. The sequence continues at coordinate 17,913 of DNGJ01000484.1, read as the reverse complement.
CTTCTTTTTCTGCTTCGTCGCCGACGCGGTTAGTAAATGCTAGGGCTGAAACAAAGTTGGGAAACTTGTAAAGGCGCACGAGGCGTGGTATGCCTTCTACATCAACTACGTCCCAGTTTGGAACTTGGGGTTTGAGTTCTGCTATTTGCTCAGAGTTGAGACGGGGTACACCGCCAGAGCAAGGTACGCATTTTTGTTGTGCCAGCTGTTCCATAGTCTCGATACCTTCGTTTTGGAAGTCCAGCCAAAGCCTGTCTGCAAAGGTACTTTACCACAAGATGCGATCGCGTAGCGTGCCTCCAGGCATATCGCGCCAGCGTCTGGGTCGCACAATCCCCCAGCATCGGGTAATTGGTAATTGGTGATTGGTAATATTCCCATTAGCCATTAGCCATTAGCCATTACCCTGGTTTTTTTGAGAGCGATCGCTTCTACAACTATCCTCAGATCCGAAACAACTCCAATTCTGCACCATAATACCGTTTCGTGCGGCCCATCGGTATCATTCCCAACCGTTGCGTTACCCGAATCGATGCGTAATTTTCTGGTTTGACCACCGCATAAATTACTCGTAGCTTGAGAACCTTAAATCCATACTCAAGCGCCCATTTTCCCGCTTCAGTAGCGTACCCCTTACCCCAAGAAGCTTTCCTAAAATGCCAACCTACCTCGTAATCTTGTGTCAAATTACCTTCATTGTCGGGTAATTGTTTGAGCAAAATTGCCCCTACAACTTGTCCGGTTTCTTTCTCTACCACTGCCCAAGATCCCGTACCATTATTGAGTCTTGCATATTTTTCTCTTGTTGTTTCCAGTGCTGCCTTTTGTGCCTCGACACTCGCTGTAACTGGGCTGTTAATAAAGCGCATCACATCCGCATCGCCGTAGATTTTAAAAGCTTGTTCTGCATCTGTTTCAGGGTTCCAGTCGCGAATTATCAGGCGAGTCGTTTCAAAGAAGGCGTTCATCAGTAAACTTCTATTCCAGGAAAAAGTTAGACAAACCAGCTTTCTCTAACAATACCTTCTCCAAATCCGGCACCCTTAAGAGTGCCGCTATACAAACCAAGCAAGGCGTAGCGGGCTGTAACAATTTTAGCCTGCGTAGGCAGGCTTTGTTTGTATAGCCCCAGGCTTCAGCCTGGGGGGCTGTAACAATTTTAGCCTGCGTAGGCAGGCTTTGTTTGTATAGCCCCAGGCTTCAGCCTGGGGGGCGTTTGAGAAAATTGGTGCAGGTATTATTAGATCGCCCCGGTTTATTTATTTTAACAGTATTTCACCCGCCATATTGCTCCGCTTGCATTCCCCAAAGCAAGGCATATTCACCACCTTGTCGCAGCAGTTCATCATGGTTTCCTTGCTCAATTAAATGTCCATCCTTGAGGACTAAAATGCGGTCAGCCATGCGAACAGATGCTAGACGATGGGTAATCAGCAACGTTGTTTTTCCTTGAGTCAGCGAAGCGAAACGACGGTAAATTTCGTACTCGCTGCGGGGGTCTAATGCTGCCGTTGGTTCATCTAATATTAAAATCTGAGCATTATCCCGCATAAAAGCCCTCGCCAATGCGAGTTTTTGCCACTGTCCCCCCGATAGTTCGGTGCCGTCAAATTGTTTTCCTAATAAAGTTTGATAGCCTTGGGGTAACTCTTCGCAGAGTTTATCTAAACCCGCTTGTTGACTGGCTTTTTTGATTTTTTCTAAATCTGCCAAAGCTGGAAGGTTTCCCAAAGCAATGTTTTCTGCCAAGCTGAAACTATAGCGACCAAAATCTTGAAACGCGACGGCTATTTGTCTGCGCCAAGCAATCAGATCTAAATCTTTTAAATCTGTGCCATCGATCCAAATATTCCCCGCTGTCGGGTCATAAAGTCGCGTCAAAAGCTTGACAATTGTCGTCTTTCCTGCTCCATTTTCCCCGACTAAAGCCACAGTTTCCCCCGGACGCAGGCTAAAGGAAATATTGGCTAATGCATCCCTACCATCCGGATAGCAAAAGCTGACATTATCAAACTGAATTCCCAATTGCATTTGCGTTGGGACGGGTTTGGGATTTAAACTTAAAATTAGCGAAGGTTTAGTTGCCAAAAAATCTAACAGTCGCCGCATATTTAGCAAGACTTCGTAGAGGTTGACCGTTACGGCGATGAGGGTGAAAAGTCCCCGTTGAATGTATGCTAGTGACTGAACGAATAAAAGGACATTTCCAGGACTGAGGTTACCGCTAAAAGCTTGCTGTACGATCCAGTAGAATGCGATCGCATTCCCCCCCGCACTCAACAAAGCTAAACTCGTAGACCACCGCGCTTCTTTACTGCGAAATCGCCGCATTTCCCCATGCAACTCATTAAACGCACCTTTGTAACGGTCGATTAAAAAATTACCCAATCCAAACAACCGCACCTCTTTAGCATAAGTATCCGTCAGCATCACCGAAGTACAATACTCCATCCGTCGCGCCTGGGGACTCTTCCCCGCTGCAAGTTCCCAGGATTTTTCTCGCAGTTTCAGGGAAACATAACTTTGAGGTAAGGTTGCTATTAAAATTAGCAACGGCACCCACCAACCTAAAGGAAACAACAAAACGAACATCGCCAGGGTGGTAAACAATTCCCTTCCCCCAGCACTGATCAATTGCAGCAAATAAGATGGTTGGTAAGCTGCTTCTTGTTTTATTAGTTGTAATTGGTCGTAAAAACGCGAATCTTCAAACCGAGTCAAGTCTAAAAAACTGTCTGCTTTCCGCATTAGTAACAAGTTAATATGCGCGGTGAGTTTCTCATTTAAATTACCCTGCGCTAAACTATCCCAAGGCGTCAAAAGCGATTCAACTAACAGCGCTGCAATCCAAGCAGCAATTAACATTCCCCCTGTGGTACTATCTACTTGCCGTCCTTGCGTCAGCGCTGCGGTTACCGTATCTACAACTTGCTTGGTAATCCAAACTCCCGCCGCTGGAATTGCGCCCTGTAACAGGAAACTGATAGTAACATAAAATGTCTCTTTGGGTGCTGCTGTCCACAATACCGCCACGGAACGACAGAATACGCCCGCGTAATTGGTTCCCACTGCGATCGCTTCCCTTATTTTGCGATTCACAACCAACTCCTTGCCATTAACTGCCATTTATATTACAAATATAAGACACAGAACTGACCAGGGCGCGATCGCGAACGTAAGGAGAGTCAAAAATGGCACTAACACCCGAAACCAACGATCTGAGTGCATACCTGACAGCTTCAGAATTGATTGACTATGAGGATAAAGGAATTCAAGCAGTAGCAGCCGAGTTATCAGAGCGCAGCAAAGATCGGGTAGAATTAGCAAAAGCGGCGTATGAGTACGTGCGCGATTCCATCTCCCATTCCTGTGACATTCAAGGCCGTGTAGTCACTTGTGAAGCGTCAAGTGTCTTGAGACATAAAGAAGGGATTTGTTATGCCAAATCCCATTTACTAGCGGCGATTTTACGCAGTCTAAAAATTCCCACGGGTTTTTGTTACCAAAAGTTAGTTTTTGATGACTCCGACTTATCTTATTTAACGCTACACGGGTTAAACGCAATTTATCTAGAAAATTTGGATAAGTGGATTCGAGTCGATGCTCGCGGCAATAAACAAGGCGTTCAGGCTGAGTTTAATATTGAAAAAGAATGTTTGGCATTTCCAGTGAGGGAAGAATTGGGTGAATCGGATTACCCGATAATCTATGCCAAGCCGAATGAAAGTGTAGTTGCTGCATTAAGAAATATTAAAACCCTTGAGGCTTTGATGGTAAATCTGCCCCAGGAAGTATAGATGGGGAGAAAGGTGCGGGTGATGCGGGCGCGAACGCGCGTTGGGGGTAGATCGCTGCACGCGATCGCATTTCCCAGTGAGTTGCATCACATTCGTCAACCGAAAAAGTGCGATAATAAAAGAGTGAGGGAAAACGCGGAAGCAAAATCATTCCCAAGGGGGATAACTTATGAACCGCAAACTTTTGGCGACTTTAACCCTGGTAACTCCGCTATTTTTTACAAGTGCGGTCAACGCTGCGAATCCGCAACACGTAGAGCAGCTGTTATCAACCAGGGAATGTTTTGGGTGCGATCTGTCGGGTGCGGATCTCAGCGGCGCACATTTAATCGGTGCTGATTTGCGAGAAGCTAATCTGCAAGGTGCTAACCTTTCAGAAGCGAACCTCGAAGGCGCTGACTTAACGGGCGCTAACTTGACAGGCGCTAACTTAACGTCTGCTTTTCTAACCAACGTTGATTTTAAACAAGCAGATCTCGACAACGCCAATTTGACTCGCGCCACGATTTATGACTCGAATGTCTACAGGGCGTCGATGGAAAACCTGAATATCACCGATGCTGATATCTTTAACACCGCGATTGGTATTGGTGGCGAAGATGGAGAAATCCCCGACTGGAATCAGCAGGTTCTTGAGTAATATCATGTACTTAAGCAACGGTTGTGTAACTGCTAATAGCTAATGGCTAATGGCTGATCTTAGGCAATTGACAAGCTTGCAATTAGCAATTAGCCATTGATACACTACCGATATCACCGGATAGTTATTTTGAAAATCCCACTGGCTTTGAGCTAGTGGGATTGTTTTGTAATGGGGTTTTCACTTCATTATTTATTAACAATAAACGGTGACATCTTCACCGCATTGATCGGCAAGATAAACTAGAGCGCGGAAACGCAAGCAGACTAATTGCTCGTAAAAAGGATTGAGCTTGCACAGGGGCGGAATGTAGAGGATAGTGCGGTTAAACAGTTCGATTTTGCGCTCAAACGGACAGCGAGAGGGAATCAGTTTACACAGAGTGTGGGCGACAAAAGATCCTCGTACTTCAATCGCATCAAGCTTTTGACGGATCGGTTGTAAAGCAGCGGTTATCAAATTAATGGAACTCGATTGACTCATAGTTGGCTGGGGATAGAATTCAATTATTGAGCAGCGACTGAGGGCGGGACAGATCAAGAGTCTGTCTCATATAGAAGAACTTGCTTCGAGCGATCGCTCGTGACTGACTGACTCAGGTAGCACAACGAGCCACCTACCTGTTTCGGAGTCGCGATAAGTGGTAAAAGGATTGGGTTTTAAGGGTTTTTGGCTTATCTTATCCATAAAAAGTTATCCTTCAAACTTTTTCCCTTTGTCTGGTTTTTACTTTAAACTCAAATTGTGCAGTTCTTGTGCAGATCCAAGTCAAAAAATTAAAAAAACCAAAATTAAGCAAAAAAAAGGACGGTATGAATTACCGTCCAAGTAGCACAAGTAACAAGCAAAAACAGGAGAGACGCTTGTTATGGAAAGCAAAATTGTTTTATCTGGCTTGGAAAAGCACCGTTGGCGCTTTCCCAAACCGCTTACAAATAGTGAGTGGGTTTAACTGGTTCGGTATAGCTGAGAGCAAGTTCGCTTTCAGTTCGCTTTTAAAGATAAACCTTAAATGTGCAGAAATTGTGCAGAAGTTAGAAACAACAGGTTAAATTTGGGTTAAGGAATTGTAGCGATCGCTCTGGGTTTGATCCAGCGGCTACCAGCCTCTTGTATTTTAGATTTTAGTGCCAAGTGTTTTTGACGGGAGTAGGCGCGGGTTTTACCAACCATTGACTAGCGATCGCCTTTGTTTCTCTAAAAAATGGTTGAGCAAGCAAAGAGATCTACTCAGAAACAAAGGTGATTTTCTCGTTAAAGTGTGCCCTTACAACTTTCCGCACATGATATCAAATGTTGTGAGGTTGATTAATTTGCCCTAAATCGTCCCATTTGAAAACGGGCATTTTGCCGGATTTGTTGCCGCTGTTCGGGGGTGATAATATCGGCTAATTGCGTCCTAGCTGACTCAAAGGTTGTTCGCAGTTGGGTTTTCTGTTCTGGGGAAAGATTTAGGTATGCTAAGGTATTCCGCATTCCCTCGCCTCGTTCTAACGCCGCTTTCAACTGGTGAAAGCTGCTGTGGTGTTAAAATGCTCTCGCTCTGAGCGCTCGCCCTGATCGAGTTGAGGAACTTGTTCCTGGGTTAGTTCAATCCCCGATAGCATTTGGAGTTGGGCGCGGACAGCGATCGCAGTCAAAGGAACGACAAATAGAACCGCTCCAGCTACTATTGAAATCAGTTGGCGTTTCATTGGCACTTTCTCCTTCTCTTTGGTTTGATGTCTCAATCTTAAAAAATTAGACGTTTAACCCCATGAGGAAAAAGTCACAAACCCAACCATGACTTTTATCATGGATCGGGTATGCGCCAATCAGAATGGGAAAAATAGATGTTATCCGCCGATGCAACCCCATTAGATTTACAAAGCCTCTTGGCTGATACCGCAATTATTCCGGGTATTACCTACATTCCAGATTATATTAGTGCCTCAGAAGAAGAACAATTGCTGTTGAAGATTGACCAACAAACCTGGTCAACCCAATTAAAACGAAAGGTGCAACATTATGGATATAAATATGATTACAAAAAGCGTTTATTAGAGGCGTCGATGCACTTGGGTGCTTTGCCAAATTGGGCGCAGAACATAGCACAAAGATTTACCCTCGAAGGTTTAACAGAAAAATTACCCGACCAAGCGATCGTAAACGAATATTTACCCGGACAAGGCATTGCCAGTCACATCGATTGCGTACCTTGCTTTGGCAATACAATTATTTCACTTAGCTTGGGCGGTACTTGTGTAATGGAATTTACTTGTGGTAAAACAAAGGACAAGGTTCCAGTCTTGTTGCTGCCTAGAAGTATAATTATCCTACAAGGAGCCGCCCGGTATGAGTGGCAACACGGCATTGTCGCCCGTAAAACTGATAAGTATCAAGGTAGGGAATTTGTCAGAACCAGAAGAGTTTCTCTCACATTCAGAAGCGTGCTTTTATCCCAAGGCTCCGACTCAAATCTAAAATCTAAAATCTAAAATCTAAAATTACCATGAGCCGCTATATTCAAATTAAAACGCATCCACTTAGATTTTTGCTCTATCTTGAGTGGATATTGCTGTTGATCGTGGCGCTTACGGAACTGCTGCCCGATCCAGTGTCCAAAATGCCTCGGTTGTCGCCGCTAAATCTATTTTGTGTCGGCTCTTTTTTCCTATTGGGTTTAAAATTACCCAAGGTAGGGCGAATCGATAAATTAGTCTATACTTTTGTAGAAATTGCCATAATTTTGTCGGCATCAATAGCAGGTGTAATTCGCCTGTTTCCAGTTTTCTATTTAATTTTAACGCTCCGCAGTTGCTTAATTTTTGGGAAATGGAAACGCTTTGCCATTATGGTGTTGGCGTTTGTGTTATTTCTGCTAACGCTAATTTATCGGTTTCAGACTTTCACTTTACCGCTTCGCCCCGCAGTACCAGAAAGATTAGAATTTATTTTATTGGGTTTTGTGATATTTTTTGGACTGGTTTTGGTATTTTTATTTTTATTGGTCAATGCGGTATTATCCGAACGTAAAAGTAGGGAAAAACTTGCACTTGCTAATGCGGAACTCCGCAAATATGCTTTAAAAATTGAAGATATGGCTACCTTACAAGAACGCAATCGCATCGCTCGCGATATTCACGATTCTTTAGGTCATTCTCTCACGGCTTTAAACTTGCAAATCGAAACCGCTTTAAAATTGTGGCGATCGCATCCTATTAAAGCAGAATATTTTTTGGGAGAAGCAAAAAAATTGGGTTCAACGGCATTAACAGAAGTGCGGGAATCTGTCTCGAAGTTGAGATCCGATCCGTTGGAGGGGAGGGGATTACAGGAAGCGATCGCGCACCTGATGCAATCTTTTCATTCTACGACGGGGGTATTGCCAAATAGCAGTATTTATCTGCTCCATTCGATCCCCGCTGAATTAAAAGTTTCCATTTATCGCATTTTACAAGAAGCTTTAACTAACATCTGCAAACATGCCCAAGCGACTCATGTAGAAATTCAAATTATGACAACTTCAAACTATATATACGTAATCATTGATGACAATGGCAAAGGGTTTAACTTAAAACAAAATACTACTGGTTTTGGACTGCAAGGAATGCGCGATCGCACCCAGTCACTAGGCGGTCAATTGGAAATTCAAACTGCCCCCCGTAAAGGATGTAGAATTACAGCAAGCTTTCCTTTATGAATGGCTAATTGCTAATGGCTAATTGGTAATTAATCCATTAGCCATTAGCCATTATCCATTAGCCATTAGCAGCGATTTTTGCCATTACTGGAATAATTGCAAACACTCGTCTTTCAAAACTCCTTTCGTTACTTTTATTTTTCTAAATCCCCGCTTAATAACTTCTTCGCAATCAATATCGATTTGCGATTGATTTGCTGCGATTAAATCGCCAATCGACGCCCCAAAAACAATCTCAGAAATTCCCGCCCAAACACAAGCAGTCGCGCACATCGGACAAGGTTCGCCCGTCGTGTATAGCGTATAACCTTCAAGGGAAGTACTTTGAATTTTAGCGGTTAAAAGGCGAATCGCATTAATTTCTGCATGGGCGGAAGGGTCTTTATCCCTTTTAACCGTGTTATGTGCTTTTACAATAACTTCGTTATCTTTGACAATAACTGCACCGTAAGGTGCGTCTCCTTGCTTCGCTTCTTGCAGCGCCAGCTTCATAAAGTCTTCAGGTTTCATCTGATTTTTTGTATTAATTGCAACAAGTTCTTATTTATACTAATTAACTCAAGTGGTCATTGGTAATAGGTAATTGGTAATTGGATTCATTGGTGGTGCAATCGTAACAATTACCGATTACCCATTACCCATTACCAGCGTCTATTGTTTGGCAAGAAATATTTACCCAGGTAATGTGTAGAGCGTGAAAAATTTTATCATTTATCTTAACAACACATGATGGAGTAAGGGGGATTTTCTAGTTTATATTAGAGCCAAAGTCTTTTTACTGTCAAACCAGTGGTTAACTGTGTATAACTATAGCAGTAGAAAGTATCCTACCATACAAAGGATGGTTGCCAATGAATAGGAGGAAATTAAGCATCCAGACTTTATCAGCAGATGGGATGAAGAATAACCCCATTGCAACTATCTACGGGGGGAAGTTTTTTATCTGTGATGGTTTTGTGAATGTCTGCTTTCCCTAAAAGCTATCGGTGGCGGCAGAAGACTCCGCTTAAAAGGGTTATCCTTTGTTTAGCCGATGATTCGGAAGGACTTAGCTGTGCAGCCAATTAACGAGAGCCACTATTTGCTCGATCGCGTCTCCAACAATCCCGCAGTGGGCATCTACCGCGTTTTTGAACCGCAGTGCAATGGGGAACTTTTGCAGTGGCTAGAGCGGGAAGATGTGCCGAAGCAGCAGAAAGAAGCGTTAATAGCAGCTTTGATAGATTTTGACGACGGATGCGGCGATTTTTATCGAATTCGCGCTTATTTTATCGCAGCATCTGGGATAGGAAAATTCTCCGATTCGCGTTTGGGGGATGGAATTGTCAGGCAGATAGTCAGGTGGGAATTTGGTTGCTTTGATGAGGAAAAGCGGGATTGGGCGAGATTTTCAAGTATAATTGCCCAAAAAGCGCGGGAGATTCTTAAACAGACGGATCTAGAACGAGCGATCGCAGCGATTGCAGAGTTGATTTCAAATTCGTCAGATGAAGCCACCCGCCTGATCGCGGCATACGATTTGGGGCAAATTGGTACGGGAAATCAAACGGCAATTGCGGCGTTAATCGGAATAATACAAACTTCCCAAGCTCAAGCGACGCGGATGCAAGCGATTTCTAGCTTAGGGCAAATTGGTGCGGGCAGTTCCAGAGCGATCGCAGCAATGGTAGAATTAATCCGCAGCTCGGATAACGAGTATACTCGTTGGCAAGCAGCTTACAGCTTAGGAAAAATAGACCCAGGAAATAAATTTGCGATCGCAACTTTAGTCGAATTGATTCAAACCTCTATTCAGGAATCTACCCGTCAGCTAGCGGCTGGGGATTTAGAAAAAATAGATCCGGGAAATCCTATCGGCATCGCTACCTTAGTCCAAGTAATTCAAACGAGTAAAAATGAAGAAATCCGCTGGCGAGTAACTTCGGGATTAAGAAAGCCAGAAGAAGCACTAGCAGCAGCGATCGCGAGTCTGGTAGAGGTGATTCAAACATCACAGAATGACTTTGCCATCTGCCAAGTGGCTTCGAGTTTAGGGCAAATTGGGATTGGAAATCAAAGCGCGATCGCAGCATTAGAAGAGAGAATACAGAAAACAGAAAGCGAATACATCCGCTGGCAAAGCGCTTATAGCTTAGGGAAAATAGACCCAGGAAATCCCGTCGCCATCGGCGCTTTAGTCGAGTTAATCGAAACCACTAAAAATGAATACGTGCTTTGGCAAGCAGCCTCTAGTTTGGGAAAAATAAACTCAGGGAATGAATTTGCGATCGCGTCTTTGGTGAAACTGATTGAAACATCTAGCAATCAATCGATCCGTCAGCTATCGGTTTATAGCTTGGGGCAAATCTGCACCAACAACGAAACAGCCATTACAGCGTTAGTCGGGTTAGTTAACACCTGCGATAATGAATCAATTTGTCGAAAAGCAGCCGCTAGCTTGGCTAAAATTGCCAGCGGTAACTCGAAAGCGATCGCAGCTTTAGAACAGCTAATTCAAACCGTAGACAACGAACAAACACGTTGGCGAGGCGCTTATAGTTTAGGGAAAATCGCTCCCGGTAATAACGTAGCGATCGCCACTTTGGTGCAGCTAATCAAAACCGCCCTTAACAAACATACCCAACAGCTAGCCGCTTGTTGTTTAGGGCGAATCGGTGACGGCAACGAAACAGCAATTACAGCGTTAGTCGAGTTGATTCAAACCTGTGAAGATAAATCAATTCGCTGGCTAGCCGCTGGGAGTTTGTGGCAAATAGCAGAGGGAAATGCAGTTGCGATCGCAGCTTTAATCGATTTAATTCAGCACTCTGAAGATGAATCAATTCCTCAAATTGCTGCTTATAACCTGCGGAAAATTTTACAAGGTGATTCATTTCCAAAAGTCGTTACAACCTTAAAAAAATACTTGTATAACCTTGACAAAAACGACATTAAGCGCTATGAAGCTTGCTACGAAGTTCTGTGGTATTGCGCCGAAAACATGACTTACCCAGCCTTTTATCAAGCTTGGCATTCACAATAAAAGGTAAAAAGGTACAGGGTAAAAATCACAAACAATTACCCATTAGCCTCGTTCCCAAGGCTCTGCCTGGGAACGCCATTACCCATTACCAATTACCAATTACCAATTACCAATTACCATTTTACGCAGCCCCGCTATTTTTTCGGAACAAAATGAGGACAGTTTTCACAATCAGCTTGATATCATACATCAGGCTCCAATTCTTTTGGTATTCCAAATCCAAGCGAATCACATCCTCAAATTTGCGAATTGACGAGCGTCCGTTGACCTGCCATTCTCCGGTCATCCCAGGTTTAACATCCAAACGCTGCCATTCGGGAACTTCGTAACGCTCGACTTCATCCGGCGTTGGCGGTCTGGTTCCCACCAAACTCATTTCTCCTGTAAGAACATTCCAAAACTGAGGCAACTCATCCAAACTCGTCCGCCTGAGAAAGCGACCTACCTTTGTAATGCGAGGGTCATTTTCATTTTTGAACAGTTTGTTATCATCCAATTTATTTTCAATTTTTGACTTGAGTGCTTCGGCATTAGTACACATCGAGCGGAATTTCCAGATGCGAAACTTTTTGCCTAACCAGCCACAGCGAGTTTGAGCGAATAAAATGGGTCCCGGACTATCCAGTTTAATTGCTAGGGCAATCGGAATAAACGCAATTCCCGTAATTACCAAACCCACCAACGCCCCTACAACATCGATAACCCGTTTGACCCAAGAACGGACAGAAGGATGGGTAGCGGGTGGTTGAACCTCGCCTGCTTTAGTCGGTGCTGGCGTTTCGCCAGGGGTGCGCTGCTCGAGTTTGAAAACTTGGTCGAGTCCCGTAAGCGACAACACCGCCATCACTTGAGGACGCACATCCCAAAGAATTAATTCAATCCCTTGCTGCTGTGCGATTTTGAAATTAGTCACCAAGGCTCCCAAACCACTGCTGTCCATAAAAGTGGTTTGGCTAAAATCGAGAATAACCTTGCTAGGAACCGAATTTCCTTGCAAAAGCGCTTGAAAAGATTGCTTAAAGGCGACCGCCTCCAAAACAGTTAAGCGAGAGGGTACTGGAATTTGAGGAATCTCGTCCAAGACCTTAACCATAAACTTTACTTAAACGAAGAAAGCTAACTAGGCAGACTTAATGCTAGTTGCAATTCTATGCTAAACCGCAATCTGGGGCAGGTGACTCTGTGGGTAGGTGAGCAGAGGGGAATTTGAATCTACATTCTCCGCATCTCCTCTGCTCACCCGCACACCCGCACACAGAGTCACCCGCACACAGAGTCACCTGCTCCCTAATACCCGACAAAGCAAAAAAATCTAAGCCAGAATTGAAACTGTTAACCCATTTAGTGGGGGAAAGCGATGATTTGGAAGCGTTTACGTAGAACCATAGCTCCTCTGTTGTTAACAGTTTTACTGCTGGTGACTTCCTGTAGTTCCCAGCCTGCTTCTCGCTTTGACCAAGCGCAGCGGGAAAGTACGCAACGAGGAGCCGCACCGGCAGTGGTCAAAGAAGCCACACAAGGTAGCGAATTTAACAAATTTTTTCCCAAAGATGGGGATGGTTTTGATCGCGTCTTCGTCCAGGAGAAAAAAGGTTTTGCTGAAGCCAAGCTGAACAAAGGCGGCAAAAACGTAGCCATGCTGTCGATCTCGGATACGGCAAGCACTCCAGAGGCGAGGACGAAATTTCAGAACAGTACTAGACAGATTGGGGGTTATCCAGTCGTTGACCAAGGCGCTAACATCACTGCGGCGCTGGTGGGAAACCGCTACCAGGTGAAAGTCCAATCTCGCGATCCGTCGTTTACTAAGAGCGATCGCGAGCAATGGCTTGCCAAATTCAATCTCCGCGGTTTGGCTGCACTCAAGTAAGAAAAAGCATTGAATTAGATCGCAATCTTCGCAAAAGGTAAAGACTCGTGAGCAAACCGATTTTTCAATTAGTGGACGAGTTACCCACCGGCGGCTTAACCGTGATGTCGCTGAAATCGTTAGATTTCGTCATTCCCGGCGAGTGGCAAAACATCGTTGGGTTTGAGAATACCATCCGGGCGGTCACCGGCGAAACCGACCAAGACTTGATCCAACAAATAGGCGATCGCGCGGTATATCTATTCAACGACAAATCCCAAGGCTACCAGCGCGCCTTATGGCTGTATCAAACCGTCGATAGCGCCTCTTCAGCCTTGGGTGCAGCAGCTTTAGCCAACAAAGTCGGCGAAAAAGTCTCCTTTCTAGGTTTCTTAAACAAACTCACCCCCAAAGCCGAAAAAGCCCAAACCATCGACCTCGCAGTCAAATTAGTCGTCGAATTGGTCGCTTTTTGCCAAATCAACGGCATTCCCGGCGACAGCATCGGCGACTTTTTAGCCGCATTGGGCGATTATTCCGGCGAGTCCTTGATGCGGATGGCGGCGCTGGTATGCTTTGATGGTTTGATTCCCCTCGGTCCGGACTTTATCCAAAAAGTGCTAATGTCCGTCAACAGCATGGGAGCATCGGACTTAGAGCAAAACCAAACCTTCAAAGGCGTCAGCGACTTGATTCCCGGTGGAAATGCCGCTGGTAAGCTGGGTTTCATTACCGAAAGCTTTGATTCAGTCAAAGGTTGGATGAGCGATTTCGTCATGTCGCGCGGATTGACGCCAGAAAAGGTAGTCAATAACCTGTCTAACTTTATCGACGTTACCGAAGATAAACTAGACTACCTCGGTGCTTTCCTAGACGTTTCGACCAACTATTACGAGCATACCGGGATTCAAACCCTGGCTCGCCGCTTGATCGAACGCGCCGTCGCCGAAATTTAGCTCTTGAGCAGTAGGGGCGGGTTTTACCAATCCGTGGAAACACGTAAAATATGGTAAAATACCCATATAGGTAGGGGCGAGTTTGACCATAAATCCGTGAAACTACGTAATATATGGTAAACCCGCCCCTACTAAAAATAATTGAACTAAACCCGTTATAGTTTCTTTACCTAAAAACTTTCAATTAAATCTATCTAAAAAGAGAATCCGAAAAGCGGTTAAACGAGTCGGTAGTTAATATCAAGCGAGAAGCAATCCCAAGGAAATCGAGAAATCTATGAGCAAAACTAAACCCATCGATGATTTGGTTGATAACCTGCCAACGAGTAACATGACGGTGTATATGTTACGCGCTTTGGATTCAGTGGTTCCTGGCGAATGGCAGAACTTGGTGGGATTTAAAGATACCGTTCGTGCTGTTACCGGAGAAACAGAGAAAAAAACCGTAAAAAAAATACGCGATCGCGCCCTAGAATTATACGCAGATCCTGCCCAAGGATACCAGCGCGCGATGTGGATCTACCAAACCGTAGATAGTGCCGATAGCGCCATCGGTGCTGCCGCAATGGCGAATAAAATAGGAGAAAAAATCGGCTTTTTATCTTTCTTAAATAAACTAACTCCCAAAGCCGATACGCTACAAAGCATTGATTTGTGCCTAAAATTGGTCGCCGAATTGCTCGCAGTCTCCGCAATGAATCGGATTTCGATTACCAATATCAACTCGCTAGCAGGCACTTTAACTCAATATCACAACGAATCTTTGATGCGGATAGCTGCCTTAATTTGCGTTGATGGCATTATCCCCCTCGGCCCCGATTTTATCAAGAAAGTACAATCTAATTTGGGCAGCCTCAATCCCGCAGTATTACAGCAAAATTCCACCTACCAAAACCTCAGCAACATGATTCCCGGAGGTAGTGTCGGCGATAAGATAGGCTTCATCAATCAAAGCTTTGGCGCGATGCAAGGTTGGATGGGTAATTTCGTCAATTCTCATCACATCACCCAACAAGGATTGCTGAGCAACCTGCAAAAATATATGGACATCGCCGATAGTAAATTAGACTACGTTGCCGCATTTCTCGACATGACGACTAATTATTACGAACATACAGGAACTCAAACCGTTGCACGGCGGGTAATTGAACGCGCAGCAAGGGAGATTTAGACCTCTCCCCCAACCCCTCTCCTGCAAGGAGAGGGGCGCAGCGAGGAAATGTAATTTTTTTTACTAAGTTGAAGTGATTTGCAGGTTTTTGCGTCACAATTAAAACCATCTGTAAAAATAAATAAAAATAATTTAACCAGTTGTTGCGAAACAGGTGCTTTTCTTAAGTTTTAATTTGTTCGTAAAGTATGAAAGAAGATTGCATCTGCCTGCTGGGGTAAACCAAAAACCTCAAAGACAAGGTAAAAATAGATATACGCTAAAAAATGAAATCAGCTATGTCAAATAATTCTTCCAAAGCGAGATTAATAGAAGTGTTCTCCGCCATTCAAGGTGAAGGACTCAATGTTGGAATGCGGCAGATTTTTATCCGCTTTGCGATTTGCGATTTGCGCTGCCATTTTTGCGACAGTTCCCACACTTGGGGTGCGCCGCCGACTTGCACCATAGAGAAAACACCAGGACGGCGAGATTTTGAACTGCACGCCAATCCCGTAACCCTAGAAAAACTACTGGAATGGGTAGAACGACAAAATAAACCGGGGTTGCACGATAGCATTACCCTTACAGGTGGCGAACCGTTGCTGCACGCTCCTTTCTTGGTACAATTTTTGCCCCAGGTGCGCGCTCTGACGAAGTTGCCGATTTACCTGGAAACAGGAGGGCATCGTCCGCAACAACTAGCAATGGTTCTGCCTTATATCGATTCGGTGGGGATGGATATCAAACTGCCAAGCGTCAGCGGCGAAAATCATTGGCAAGCACACGCAGAATTTCTCCAACGCTGTTACAATGCACGAGTTGAAGTGTTTGTCAAGCTGATTGTTTCCAACAGAACCAATCCAGGGGAGTTAAAACAAGCGGCTGAATTGGTGGCAGCTTGCGACCCAACGATTCCAGTATTTTTACAACCCGTAACGGCAATCGATTTATCGAGCAAGCTGGGGTGTGCGCCCGTGTACCCGCCAGATCCAGACCAGCTATTAAATTGGCAGGGGTTGATGAAGCGCAGTCTGAAGCAGGTGCGTGCGATCGCGCAAACTCATAAAATGATCGGTCAGCTTTGATGAAGAATTTATGAAGCGATCGCAGGGTTTTATGAAGCTTTCGTGTAATAAATTTTACTTAGTTTTGCCTTAACCTGCTATTAATACCGATGTCTGATGCTGAAAAAGGCTAAGTTTTTTGGGATCGAACATGGTTCAGGCAAGGCATTGGCTCTCAGGGTTGGGTTCCCTGGTTGCATCTACCTTATTATTCGCAGGAAACACCAACTCTGCATCCGCAGTTTCCCTAGTTAATACGCTGACAATACCCGGTGGAAATACGGATTTATTTCCCACGAGTGGCAATAGTGCCAACGTCAATCGTTTAGGGCTGTTTTCCGATCTGTACTACGACCGCTACAACAACGTCTATTACAGCCTCGCCGACCGCGGGCCAGGTGGTGGCGTGATTTCGTACCAAACCAGGGTGCAAAAGTTTACTTTGGATGTCAATCCCACAACGGGCGCGATTGGCAATTTCAATTTGTTAGAGACGATTCTGTTGACGAAAGACGGTAGCAGTTTTAACGGGTTGAACCCCAGACTGCTGAACGGGAATGCAGCAACGCTTGGTTTAAGTTTAGACCCGGAAGGGTTTGCGATCGCACCCAACGGTAATTTTTACATTTCCGATGAATACGGCCCCTCTGTGTATGAATTTAGTTCCAATGGGTCGTTTATTAGAGCTTTCCAGACGCCAAACAACTTACTACCCAGAGATAGCAGCGGCAACCTTAATTATGTCGATGGTCGCGCCACGATTACCAGCGGTCGCCAAGATAATAGAGGATTTGAAGGATTAACCCTTAGTCCAGATGGTAGTAAACTATACACCCTGCTGCAAGACCCCCTCGTAAATGAAGGCACAAGTAACGATGGACGGCGCAGCCGCAACTTAAGACTGGTAGAATTTGATACCGCAACGGGTCAAAGTACGGCGCAATATATTTACCAGGTAGAAGCCCTTGCAGATATCAACGCCCGCATTCCTGGAACGGCAAACGATTTTAGTGCAACCGCCCAAGGACGTAATATTGGGATTAGCGCGATTACTGCATTAAATAATAACGAATTTTTGGTACTTGAAAGAGACAACCGAGGTTTAGGCGAAGCCGATCCGACAGCTAGTTTACCAGTTAGCAGCAAGCGGGTTTATAGAATAAATCTTGCAGGTGCAACCAATGTCAGCGGTATAAGTTTAGCCGGGACAAATTCGCTACCATCGGGCGTGACAGCGGTTAACAAATCGCTCTTCCTCGACATTGCCGATATTTTGAAAACAAAAGGACAAATCATTCCAGAAAAGATGGAAGGTTTGGCGATCGGGCCTCAACTTGCAGATGGTTCCTATGCAATTTTAATCGGAACCGATAACGATTTCAGCGTCACTCAAGGTGAGAGAGAGCAACAATTAGATGTTTGCACGAATGGTACAAACAGTACCCTAGTCCCGATTGATAGCGGTTGTCCGGCTTCGCAACCTTTGATTCCAACTTATCTGTATTCGTTCAAAGCTAGCAGCGCCGAATTAGGTAACTTTGTGCCACAGCAAAGAGTACCAGAACCCACAGCGATCGCTGGGTTAGCGTTATTAGGATTGAGCGGTTTCTGGTTGAAAAAGCGTTGAATTAAAATTCAAGCTTAAAGCATAAACCCATTGCAATGGCTTGCACCCAGTAGGGGCACGGCATCAGCAATTTTCCACATCACCACCAAGATCTTTGATAGCCGTGCCCCGACACCGCGATCG
>DNGJ01000119.1 GCA_003486305.1 Cyanobacteria bacterium UBA11371 | reverse complement strand
CCGAAGTGCGCGCTGAAGATTTTACGCGATACATCTTCTAGGTCACTGGTATGACTGTCGAAATCATGGGCGTTGGCGTGCAGGTTCCAAATCCAGGTGGTGGTTTTGGGACCCCGTGCCAGGGTGCGGTCGAAATGACCTGGTTGACCCCATTTTTCAAATGAAGTTGGAACCGGGTCTTTATCAACCACGACCCTTGCCTTTGCCTCACGCTCCGGAGGACTAATCGTCATGTAAGACTCTCCTCTCTCTAGCTTTACAAGGATCGAGAGTGAACCCGTCAAGGTCGGGTTTTTGGGGTTTGTTGATCGAAACCCTCCGCTTATTAGGCAATATAACGGCGGTTAAACAATTTAGCAAATTGTTACCCCTGGTTACATTGCTCGCAAAGGTTTCTGTTGATGAATTATAGGACTAGCTTTCCAATCTATTTCGCAAATGTTAACAATAATTCAAAGAAGCTCAAGCCTAAGCATGTCCAGGCTTATAGCTGGATGTCATGGCAAAAAAGTCAAGGGGTGTTTTGATTGAGTTTACAAAACTCAACGATTGAAACAAATTAATCTTCACACTTTGTCGAAGTGGGCGATCGCTCGTGGGTTACTAGATATAGCAACCGCACTGGCATAATGAACCTTCTTAATTCCTGAAACCCTTGATTAATGACGATTCTTCCCCTAGTCCCCAGCTATAAACGTGAGGAAGGTTGAGCCTTTTGGGCTATAGTCGGCTATGGACGGCTTGTAGAGCGGGTTAGATCGAGGAAGATTTACCGAACAAAAGACGGCAATAGGGTGGGTAGGTGTTGATTATTGCCGCTTACCGCCTCAATTTTGCAGCTAAACCAGACTCTACAGCGTCGTGGTTCGATATAGGTCGTTTAGGAGTACTAGCAGCGTGATTGACATAAACTGGCGGCGGAAGCTTTGGCGATCGCTACTAACATCGATAATGGCAATCGTTATTATAGGGGGAGCGTTTGGGTGTAGTTCCCGCACTTCCACACCCCCACCACCCGAGATTCCCAAATCTGTACCTGCCAAAGTCCAACCAAACATATCCGAAGCTTCGCCCCCCGCAGTCATTCAACAATTGCGTCAACAACTGGATAACTACCAGCCGCAAGTCAAAATACTGAGTCCTCAAACCGACGAGGTGCTGCAAGATAATACTGTCAGCGTCCAATTCCAAGTTCAAGACCTGCCCATCTTCAAAAACGCAGATCTAGGTTTGGGGCCGCATCTCCAGGTTTTCCTGGACAATCAACCTTACCAGGCAGTTTATAACGCTTCCGAACCACTGGTCTTTGAAGATTTACCCCCCGGCACCCATACCCTGCGCGTTTTTGCTTCGCATCCTTGGAATGAAAGCTTCAAAAACTCCTCAGCTTACGCCCAAACCACATTTCACATCTTCACCAAAACCGATGAGAATAATCCCAACCCAACCCTGCCGCTGTTGACCTACAACCAGCCTCAAGCAAGCTACGGGGCAGAGCCAATCATGCTCGACTTTTACCTGACCAACCTACCTCACCTCGCAGCCGGAGAAAATCCCGATCTTGGTCAAGTACGAATTCGCTGCACGATTAACGGCGAAAGCTTCACCCTCGACCAATGGCTGCCAATTTATCTCAAAGGCTTTAAGCCAGGAAAGAACTGGGTACAGCTAGAGTTACTTGACGAACAGGGTCACCCGATCAAAAATGCTTTCAACAAAACCATTCGCGTCATTAGCTACAACCCAGAAGGCAAAGATACTCTAGCTCAGCTAGTGCGAGGCGAATTGTCAGCAGATGATGCTCGTGGCATAGTCGATCCTGGCTATGTTGCCAAAGAACCAGAGCCTAGTCCCACTCCAGAGGCAACACCCACGCCGAGTCCAGCCCCAAGCGAAACTCCGACTCCAGCATCAGATGCAGTAGAAACGCCTACACCAACGCCTGTACCAGTCCCGTCACCTGCGCCTACCGCTGAAGAAACACCCGCAGTTGAACCACCTCAAAAAGAACTGCCTCAAGTTGAGCCAACCAAACCATCCCAAACAGAGCCAACGGCTTCTGAAAAAATAGAAGAACCAAAATCGGGTGGATTTTATAGTAGCTCCCCCCGTCGGAGCGCTGAGAAAGCGACTGCTTCACCCGAACCACCGATAACAGAACCCAAACAGGTCGACAAACAAAAATTCGGCGGATTCTTTAATCGCTTCCGGCGTCCACCTGCCGTTACGCCTGCGCCCAGTTTACCGCCAACGCTACCGGAAGTAATTGTTACGCCTTCACCGGAAGCGGCAGCACCTAAAGCCGTTATTCAAATCCCAGAAAGTTTGCCAGAAGCCAAACCTTCTATTTCTCCTCAGCCGTCTTTAGAACCAACTACCCCTGTAGAAGAAAAACAGGCAACCGAGGAAACGAGCGAAACTAATACCCCAGTGGATACAGAGGAGGCAACTCAGCCTTCGCTAGAAGCAACCCCACAATCAGAGTTAAAGGTTCCCAGTGAATCAACAGAGCCATCTGCACCAGCTACCCCAGCAGAAGCACCAAAAATGCCAGAACCATCACAAACTCCGGCACCTGCAAAAACAACAGGTGTTCTAACAGAAAGTTAATTGAGTCAAGTAGGGTGGGCATTGCTTACCCTACTATTAACATAAATTGCTTAGCTATTAGCTAATACCTATTAGTATAACGGTCAAAATTACCATCAGCAATTAGCAATTAGCAATTACCTGATAAATAACAACTTAAGTTATTACTGCAAAACCCTATGAAAATCACCCGCGTCAGATCGCCAGAACTGCCCCAGCAGTACCCGTGGCTCAACACCGAAAACCCTCTATCTCTCCAGCAACTTAGAGGGCAATTTGTACTGCTTGACTTTTGGACATATTGTTGCATCAACTGCCTGCACGTCCTGCCTGACTTAAAATATCTCGAACAAAAATACAAAGAAACCCTTACAGTTATTGGCGTCCATTCCGCCAAATTCGATAACGAAAAAGAAGTAGAAAATATCCGTCAAGCAATTCTGCGCTACGACATCGAACATCCAGTCGTAGTAGATAGCGGTTTTAATGTTTGGCAACAATATGCTGTGCGCGCATGGCCTACTTTAGTATTAATTGACCCCCAAGGATATTATCTTGGCAGCGTTTCCGGCGAAGGCCATCGAGACGAATTAGATGACTTGCTTTCCCAACTAATTCAAGCCTATCAAGAACAAGGAAAGATTAATTACCAAAAATTAAATTTTACCTTAGAAAAACAGCGGCAGCCATTAATAATGCCCCTAGCTTTTCCTGGTAAAGTTTTAGCAGATGAAAATGGGAATCGCCTTTTTATTGCTGATTCTGGTCATCATCGCATCGTTATTAGCACATTAAACGGAGAAATTATTCATCTCATAGGCACGGGTAAATCGGGATTAACTGATGGTTCTTTCAGCGAGGCTCAATTTTTCTCACCCCAAGGAATGGCACTCGATGCCGAAAATCAAAATCTCTACATCGCGGATACCGAAAATCATGCGTTGCGTCGAATTGACCTCAAGCAAAAGATAGTACAAACAATTGGCGGAACTGGCGAACAAAGTTACTATATTCATCCCCACGGTGGCCTTGCTTTGCAAATTTCTTTAAATTCTCCTTGGGATTTGGTAAAACTAGGAAATAGCTTATTTATTGCGATGGCTGGGTCTCACCAAATCTGGGAAATGCAACTAGAAACTGGCATTATTCAAACCTATGCTGGTAGTGGAGCAGAAGCTTGCGTGGATGGTGAGTTAACTGAATCTGCTTTCGCCCAACCCAGCGGCATTACTACGGATGGTCGAGAATTATACATCGCCGATAGTGAAGTTAGTTCAATTCGCTCTGTGGCTTTAGCTGAAAATTACCAAGTGCGAACCGTCTGCGGTAGCGGTGCATTATTTGGTTTTGGCGATATAGATGGCACTGGTTTAGACGTGCGACTTCAGCATTGTTTGGGTGTGGAATACGCCCAAAATTACCTTTGGGTTGCCGATACTTACAACCACAAAATTAAGCGAGTTGAAATTAAAACAGGCATCTGTAAGACGATGTTGGGAGATGGAGAAGTTGGTCATCAAGATGGTGAAGGAATCGGAACTCGCTTTTGCGAACCTAGCGGACTGAGTGCTACTAGCTGTTATTTATATATTGCCGATACGAATAATCATGATATTCGTCGAGTTGAGCTAGAGACGCTGAGGGTTACAACCTTGAAATTTCAGGGTTTGTGTGCGCCAGATGTTTGCGTTCCCCTATGAGGGCTAATATTTGTTTCCCTTGATAATACTACGCATCAACATATAGAGATCTTTGGGGCGGGTTTTATCAATAACCTTTGATACTTCCAAACTATGTAATACCGTTTTCCCATGAATGCGAAACACTTGGGGCTTCGCGGGTTTAATTTAACTGTTTGTTTTTCCCAAAGGTTATTGGTAAAACCCACACCGTAAATCGGTACATATTGATGTGTAGCATTATCAGGGGAAATTGGTATAACCGTTCCCGCCCCGCCGATTGTCTAGCGCATTGATAGGAAAACGGTTTTACGCAGCAACTCCAGATATTGTGGATATGGTGCGTTAACGCAGTGTAACGCACCCTAAATATAGAGACGTTGCGTAAGTCCTGGTTTTTTCAAGCATCTGGAGGAATTAATAACCGTAAAATCTTTTCTACATCGTCGATTTCACCTACTATCTTTCGTACAGGTCGAGGCCAAATTTTGACAATAGTCGGTGTAGCAGATACCTGAGCAGCTTCTGCTTGCTCTGGATGCTTTAAAACATCAATCACTTTCAAAGTATACGGTTGATGCAGAGATTGTTCCAAAAGCTGGTGCAAACTCTGAAGAATTCTCTCGGTAGCTGCATTGTAACCAGAAACAAAAAGGCGCAGCACATATCCAGGAGTTTCTGGAATTTGAGGTAGGTGCGAGTATTGTTCTGGTTCCCAACGCGGGTAAAAACCGTTTTTTTCAAATTGCACTACCAAGTCGTGTTCTTGCCATAATTGAGGGAATTGCTCGCGATAAGTTCCCAACACCATTGGATCGCAATGTTCCTCTTGCCAAGGGGAAGTTTGCCAGACCAAATCCCCCGTTTGAAAAATAGCGTTTAGCAGTGCTTGATGACGCATAACAGGTGGGTAAGCTTCAGCAAAAATCTGCACTTTTTGGGTGCGAGGATTTAACGAGCGATCGATCGTAGCAGTGTAACAGGGTACTAAAAAATGGGGTGGTTCTGGTAGAGATAGAATTTCCTGCAAAGCCGCACATAAATGCAGATGCCATCGATTTTGCTTGTTGGGGTCGATGCAGTAAATTAAATCTCCTCCTGGGGTGAACAGCGCAATACCTTTGAAAAATTGTTCTTTGTCAATAGTCATTAGTCAGTAGTTAATTGTGTAGAGGTAAGTTTTACCAAACATCCATATCAATAAATTTACAGTTGTTTTTTCGATAAAATAACCCCAGGCGAAAGACCTGGGGCTATTTGCTGACAAGAGCGATAATTAGACGCGACCTCGGAGGAACTGAGCCATCTCGTTCGGAGTGGGTGACATTTCCAGGGCGATTTCTTCGGTGATGCGACCTTCTTGATACAGTTTGAGCAGAGATTTATTCATCGTTGTCATGCCGTCGAATTCAGAGCGGTTCATGATCAGGGTAATTTCATCGTACTGACCCTCTTTGATGTATTCTTTGACAGATTCAGTATTGATGAGAATGTCGTGGAAAGCCGCACGCTTACCATCGGTGGTTTTGCACAATCCTTGGGCAATTACTGCTACCAAGGATTCAGACAAGGCAACTCGCATTGAATGCTGCTCTTCTGCCGAGTAAAGGTTAAGAATCCGCTCAATGGTTTTGACCGCGCTGTTCGTGTGCAGCGTTCCCATTACTAAGTGACCCGTCTGGGCTGCTTTGAGGGCTGTGTTGACGGTTTCTTTATCCCGCATTTCACCCACCAGAATCAAATCTGGGTCTTCGCGCAACGCGGCTTTGAGAGCGTTGTCAAACTTTAGGGTATGCATCCCGACTTCCCGTTGCTTAATCAGCGACTTGCGGCTTTGATGCACGAATTCGATCGGGTCTTCAATGGTGATGATGTGCTTCGGCATCTCTTTATTGATATAGTCGATCATCGCTGCCATTGTGGTGGACTTACCAGAACCCGTTGGCCCGGTTACCAAAATCAGACCCTTGTGATAGTGGCAGACATCTTTGAAGACGGCTGGTAAGTTTAACTGCTCCATTGTCAAAATTTTGACTGGAATTAGCCGCATTACCATTGCTGGGCCGCGCAGGGAGCCAAAGATGTTAATCCGCACGCGGGCGAAGTCGTATTGTGTAGCACCGTCAAAGTCTAAGTGGTCTTGAAAGCGACGAATTTCGTCGTCGGTTAATACTTCCCGCAGCCAGCAGGAAAACGTAGCTTCGTCGGTTACGGGCCATTCTGTGCCGATAATGTCCCCCCGATGGCGGTAGCGGGGTGGTTCTGCTACACCGAGGTGAATGTCTGAATATCCCTGCTCAAAGGCTTTTTTTACAATTGTCTCTAGAGTCGGTTGCCCTGGCGGAAGGCTTGTAGTTTTAGGTGTTGCCTTGGCGGCTGCCCCTGCTGCGGCTGGGGGAGGAGAAGCTTGTTTAACAGCGGCAGCAGGGGCTGTTTGTGCGTTCGGCGGTGATGTGGGTGGGGGTGTGGCTGCGCCTGGAGTCCGGGGCATTGTGGGCGGTATACCCATCGTGTTGGCTGCATTCGGGTTCCGAGGTATTCCCGGTGGTGGGGGCGGTGGGGTAGCTCCTGGAATCGGCTGCCGCATGGGCATGGTTACGGTGCGATCGCTTGCCTGCTGGTTGAGGTTACCAGCCGCATCGGGGCTGGGGCGAGGTGGGGGCGGCGGTACGGGCGGAACGCTACGGTATCCAGGCGGGGGCGATATGGGTGGACGCTGTGAATCTGTCATAGATTTATTTCTTTACTAGGCTTGGCAATTTTCTATCTTTGGGCGTACAGCAAATTCGCTGGTGTTTTGCTAACTTCAGTTTTCCCATAAATTGGCGCCAAGCATCAGTTGAGATAGAACATCCGAAATTTTTAGCCGATTGCAGTCGCATCAGGTACACCGAAAGTTTGTCCAGCGGCAGCGTTAACGCTTCGCGCACACAGCTGCAAGCCTACTGGCTCTACCTCACTCACTTGCAATCTGCTGTATACTCATTGCTGTTTGTGCAATAGCTTAATCCATCCTCGCGGCTCCACGCCCAGATGGCGTCGGGGAAGATCGCGAATAATTGGGTGTAAGCGATCGCCAAGCAAGACAACCGAGATCCGTTCTTCTCCCCCATGTCTCCCAATGCGCGACTGGTAGCCCAAAAATTTTTTTCTTTAACTAAGATCTTTTTATAAGCTGTAAAAATTTTTTTTGGCTCACTTATAGGTTATAGTTATAAAAGCAACTGATACACGTTGCCCCCGTTCCTATTTAGGTTGCCATCGTTCTTCTGCTGCAAAAAATCTATCTTTAGATAGATGCAAGATATTTATTAACTATTTAACTATTTGAATATTAAATCAGGAAAAGGCTGAAAGGCTTATGGGGCTTCATAAAGATCAATCGTAAGCCAGCAAGTGTAAAGTTTATTAAAAATAATGCTCATCTTCATGAAAAGTTTATATATACTAAAAACCACGCGATCCCGAAGTGGGGATCAACATACAGTCTTCTGCACAACTTTAATTCCAGACTTAACCCAAGGAGAGATTAAAATGGCATTATCAAACAGCCAAAGCTTGACGCATACATATTCCTTCGCAGCGATCAAAAGCTTTTTGATTTGGACTTTTGCCCTGTCAGTGTGCCTGCTGGTCGTAGGGTTCCCCATCGTGATCTTGATGGTGATCTTCGGATCTTTATTATCGATAGTGTTGCAATCTGTAATGCCGGTCAGTGCCGTTTTGCTAGTGGCAGGTGCTTTAATTGGAGCGAATCTTCTTGCGGTGATGGCAGGTGCTGCAATGCTCTCTGCTAAAGGCGTTCATCCAAACCAAGTAAGTTGGTTGCGTTGGATGTACGGTCAGGAGAACCCCGTACATAAGTCGGTGTACGCTGCTTGTCCTTTAACCTGCGATGTCCATCCGTCTGCGTAATCTAGTAGCGAGGTATTTTTTCTAAGCCTATCTAGCATTTTTGCAACGGATTTACTGACCCGGCAAAAGCCGGGTTTTTTCACTATCAATTTTTGGTTTTTGGTCTTGACAGTAGGATGTGGAAAAATTAACATCGGGCTGACAACTGGCTATTCAGCGGGGTGGAATGTTGCAGTCTCCTTTCAAGGTTTGTATTATTTTGGGAACTCGTCCGGAAGCGATTAAACTAGCGCCGGTGATACAAAAGTTCAAGAATTCGCCCAGCTTTGATGTGCAAGTGGTTTTAACCGGACAGCACCGCGAAATGGTCGATCAGGTGATGCAACTGTTCGAGTTAACCGCGGATTACGATTTGGAGATCATGCAGCAAAAGCAAACGCTGACGGATATTACTTGTAAAAGTTTGCAAGGTTTAGAAACATTATTTAAGAACTTGCAACCGCAAGTCGTTTTGGTGCAGGGAGATACAACGACTGCTTTTGCAGCAACGCTGGCAGCTTTTTATCAAAAAATTCCTGTAGGACATGTAGAAGCAGGGCTACGAACGGACAATATCTATAATCCTTATCCCGAAGAAGCGAACCGGCGGCTGATTTCCCAGCTGGCACAATTGCACTTTGCGCCTACATCCAAATCTGTAGAACATCTGAAACGTTCTGGTATTTTGGGGGAAATTCACCAAACTGGCAATACGGTGATCGATGCTTTGTTAGCTGTAGCGCAACGTCAGCCAGAATGTAACGTTCCTGGTTTAGATTGGCAGAAGTATCGGGTGATGCTATCTACGGTTCACCGCCGGGAAAACTGGGGCGAACCGCTCTTGGATATTGGGAAGGGTTTTTTACAGATTTTGGATAAGTTTCCCGATACGGCGTTGTTGTTACCCCTGCATCGCAATCCTACGGTGCGAGAACCTTTACAGGAAATATTGGGGAATCATCCTAGAGCTTTTTTAACCGAACCTTTGGATTATGGGGAATTGGTGGGTGCGATCGCGCGTTGCTATCTATTATTAACTGATTCGGGTGGGTTGCAGGAGGAAGCACCGAGTTTGGGGAAACCCGTTCTGGTGTTGCGGGAAAATACCGAACGTCCGGAAGCAGTTGAGGCGGGTACGGCTAGACTTATTGGTACTTCTCCTGCGGGGATTTTGGCGGCGGCGGCGGAGTTGTTAACTAATGAGGTTGTTTATAAAACTATGGCAACGGCGGTTAATCCTTTTGGGGATGGTCATGCGGCGGAACGGATTTTACAAATTGTGAAGGATTATTGTTTGCGGGAGGGATGAGGGAATTTATTGATCTAAATGTAGGGTGCGTTAGCGAAGCGCGTAACGCACCGCAACCACCAAATATGGTTTTGCGGTGTAATATCATGTCCCTTCGCATCGGTAGCTTAGCCCTTGCGGGTTTAAAAAATTCCTCGTGATTTTCCAGCATGGCTGGTAAAACCCGCCCCTACACAATCAAAAATTATACACAACCGTTGCGTAGGGACATCATATAATTCCTATTCTCTTGCTTCGCGCTCTTTGCGTCTTTGCGGTTAAATTATTAAAACGCACCTACCCTGGAAGGGTAGGGCTATACAAACTAAGCCTGCCTTCGCAGGCTGGAAGGATGTTAATTCTGGAGTGGCTATGTCTAAGCGCAAAAAGCACAATCTCCAATGGGTTAAGCAAACTCTTGAGCTAAAAGACGATCATAATTGGAAGTCACAACCAGGTACTAAAATCTTTGTGGCTGGGCGAGGTGCGTTACGGTTTGATGTCCCGGCAGATTGGCATTTTGAACCGCAGGAGAAGTCGTTCCGGTTTCTGGATAAAAAGCCACCCAATGATGATTGTTGTTTAGAAGCTTCGTTTAATTTACTTCCGCCTGGGGATTGGGCAGATTTTCCGCTGGTGCCGCTATTAAGGAAGGTGGTGGAAGAAGATAGCCGAGATGCGATTGAAAAGGGGGAAATTATTCGATTAAAGCGCCAAACTGCCCGCTTAGTTTGGACTCAATTCAAGTTTATGGATCCTAAAGAACACCGGGAAGCTTATTCTCGTATTTGTATTGGGTTGGGTTCTAATGTTCAGTGTCTGATTACTTTTGACTTTTGGGTAGATGATTTTGAGCGGGTTACCCCTGTGTGGGATACTGTGATGGATTCGATAGTTCTCGGTTTATTTATCCGCGATCCGCGTACTGGGTTTGCTTTTCCTGATTAGAGTTGGTGTTGGGAGTGCGATCGCTTTGATTTATTGAACCGCGAAGACACGAAGAGCGCGAAGGAAGGGAGGGAACGGGGAGCGATCGCTTTTTCCCTCTAAATGTTTTTCATTCTTCTGGTGGATGCCAGCCTACAGAAACCCACGCTTGTCTCACCATGACTGCATAAGTATTATTGAGTCGTAACGCTACAACTGTGCCACGACCACAAGCTGTTTTACCAACAATATTTATGCCATCATCAGTCCAAGCAAAATGCTCTGACCACTGTTGATGGCGAGGATTGAATAGTTTTACCTCAAGACCTGTTTCTGGGTCTTTTCCATGCGTTTGAGCAGCTTTGAAGTTGTTACAAAGCCGACAGGCAAGCCACAAGTTATCTTCACGATCGCTACCCCCTCTTGCCTTGGGAATAATATGTTCAATTTCTAGCATTCCCAGTACATATTTCTGGAGACTGCGACAGTAACCACATTGGTTTTTAGCTTGTGTCCGAACTCGCGCTTTAACTTCCTCTGAAATCTGACTATAACTCATTCAGAGGCTCCCTTAGTCCGCGCTGTACAGCTTCTTTTAGTGCAGTGGCTTTCCGCAGCAGTCCTTCTTGATAAATCTGCATTAGGTTTGACAATTCTATCTGTTCTGTTTCAGTTATAATTCCCTCTTGTTGCCTATCTAATAGATCGCTTAAACGTTGATCCTGCTCTGGCTCCATTTGCAACTGTGTGAGAGCCATTACTTGCTCGTCAGATAGTGCGGATACGGATTGAATCAGTTCATTTTGTAAGCTGACTGCTGGGATTGAAAGTTGAATTGCATCAGTTACTACATCAGCGATATTGCGGCTGGTTAGTTGTGCTAGTCGTTCAACTCGATGATA
>DNGJ01000551.1 GCA_003486305.1 Cyanobacteria bacterium UBA11371 | reverse complement strand
TCCCAGGTTCAACCTGGGAACCATAGACCAGAGGCTCCGCCTCGGTAGACAGGGAATCAATTTCGGGAATAGGGGAGTCAGATCTTGTAGAGGAGAGCTAGCCTGGAAACAACTTTTGCATAAGTCAACCCAGGCTAGAAATAAGTACTAGGGGGAGGGAAGCAAATTGCTTCTGTTACTCGCTATTCCCAGGGCGAATTAAGTATTTTAACCCTTGACATTTGACTCACAAAATGTAATAAAAATCATGGCAAAAGAACTAGCGATTTGTACGAAGGGACTCACCAAGCAATTTGACCGCCACATCGCTGTCAACGATGTCGAGTTAGAAGTCAAAGCGGGAGAAGTTTACGGACTGATTGGTCCCAATGGGGCGGGGAAAACAACGCTGATTCGGATGTTAGCGGCGGCGGAAGAACCGACAATAGGGGAGATTTATATACATGGCGATCGCTTGCTACGCGACCAGAGCAACGCCAATCTAAAACAGCGCCTCGGATTTCTCCCCGACGACTTCCCAGTCTACGACGACCTCACCGTTTGGGATTATCTAGATTATTTTGCCCGACTGTATCGCTTGCGAAATCCCCGGCGGAGTCAGCGCCTATACGAAGTTTTGGAATTAGTCCAGCTGACCAACAAGCGCAAAAGTATCATTTCCACCCTATCGCGAGGGATGAAACAGCGCCTGAGTCTGGCTAGAACAATTATTCACGAACCAATTTTACTGCTTTTAGATGAGCCAGTTTCGGGATTAGACCCCATCGCCAGAATGCAGTTTCGGGAAATAATCAAAGCACTGCGCGAAGCCGGAATGACGATTTTGATATCTTCCCACGTCCTCAGCGACTTGGCTGAACTTTGCACCTCGGTAGGAATAATGGAATTTGGTTATTTGGTGGAAAGTGCATCGCTACAAGAACTTTATCGCCGCCTGAGTCGCCAGCAAATTTTGATGTCTACTTTAGGAGATTTAGAAGCATTAAAAGCCGAATTAAAAAACTATCCCCAAATTGAAGGATGCGAAGAAATCCCCGGAACAAAGCAATTGCGGGTACATTTTTCTGGAACTCCAGAAGATGGGGCAAAATTGTTGCGAAGTCTCATCCAATCCGGCATTCCCCTAAGTGAATTCCACTGCACCAAAGAAGACTTAGAAACCATCTTCCTCAAAATGGGACACAAACAAGCATCTTAGGGGTAATGGGTAATTCAAAAACCAAGGCAATCGAGGCAAGTATCCATGTTAATCGCTTTATTTGAACGCATTGGAGAATCGAACCCGCAGCTATTTCGAGAAATCAAAGGTAGATTCATTACTCGCAACCTTTGGGTTACATTTTTAAGTTCGTCAATCGGTCAATTTTTACTGCTTTTGTCTTGCTCCAAACAAACCTGCATCAGTTATAATGACGGCGAATGCGCCCAAGTTAACTGGGAATTTCACTGGCAGATTATATATAGATTGCTCAACTGGGTATTGCCAATCCTACTAATAACCAATGGTGTCTACGCACTGATTAACGATGTAGCGCAAGAAGAACGGAAAGGCACGCTAAACTTTATTCGTTTCAGCCCCCAATCTAGCCAAACTATTTTACTCGGAAAAATCCTGGGAGTACCATCGTTACTTTACCTGGGAATTGCCCTAGCAATTGGGTTACACTTGGGTTCTGGTTTAGTCGCTGGGTTACCTTTATCTTCGATGCTCGGAATCTATGCATTGTGGGCAGTTGGTTGTGCTTTATTTTACAACTCCGCTCTCCTGTATACATTGCAACACAGCGATAAAATGGAGGCTAAAACTCTCGCTGGGGGGGGTTGCTTGTTAGCCTTTTTAGTAGGGTTAGCTTACGTTGGTACAATTGATTTCGCGGTTGATTGGTACAACCTGAAACTAATTCAATGTTTAACGCCAGCATCCGGTAACAATAGTTTAGATTACTGTCAGACAAATGGATTAAACTGGCAATGGTTCTTTTTACCGATTGGAAATCAACCAGTTTTTGCCTATGGCTTAGCATTCATCAGCCTCAGCATAGCAGCTTACTGGTATTGGCAAGCTGTAAATCGCCGTTTTCGCTCTCGCGGGATTACGCTGATTAGCAAGCTGCAAAGTTATAAGTTAGTAGCCAGTTTTGAACTGTGGCTGTTAGGGTTTTCCCTCCCAGAGTTAAAAACGATTGTTACTAATAACGATTTGGGAGTAGGCTTTGGCTTGCTATTCTTTGTGACGCCGATATTGTTGATAATTATCGCGGTTAATTTAACTCCGAGTTATCAAGCTTTACTTGATTGGAGTCGTTACAAACATTTGGAGTTTAAAGGTAGGAAGTATTCATTATGGCGGGATTTGATTTGGGGTGAAAAAAGTCCGGCGATTGTTGCAGTTGCGCTCAATCTTCTGATTACAGCACTGATCTGGTTACCTTGGATGTTACTGTGGTTACAAAAAGAGCGGTCAGAAAATGTACAAACTCCCCAACTGCTACTGGGTTGGTTTATGACGATGAATGTTATTCTGATTTATGTAGCG
Organism: Cyanobacteria bacterium UBA11371; assembly: GCA_003486305.1. Taxonomy (GTDB): domain Bacteria; phylum Cyanobacteriota; class Cyanobacteriia; order Cyanobacteriales; family Aerosakkonemataceae; genus Microseira. The sequence continues at coordinate 3,619 of DNGJ01000551.1, read as the reverse complement.
ATCGCAGAACTGCTGAGGTTGACAAAAACTCCAACTTGGCTAATATTTGCATCTACTGCCTTAAGCACAATTGTCTTGACGGTAGGAGCGATCTTCGCTCTTGCAGAAAACAAGCTACCAATCGTACAGTTTCTACTACTATTTTCTCCCTTTCCGATTGTTAGCTTAGGATTTGGAGTTACAGCAATAACATTTTTAGGTTTAGTAACTCAGCTAGTAACTCTATCTTTGTTAACCTGGCAATTAACCAGAAAAGTGCAAACAATTGGTGCATCATCCTCTCAGTCTTATCTTTCAGCTTCGCCTTGAAATAAATTTCAGGCTGTCAGCGTAAAGCGCGGCGCGGGTGTAACGAGATATGCAGAAACCCGGTTTCTGTAAAACCCGCCCCTAGTAGCTAAACCTAAATTGAGGTAAACACAATGAAACTTCCTTGGCTAGACCGAATTGGTGACTGGAACCCGCAATTATTACGGGAACTCAATGGTCGCCTCAAACCGCGCAATGTCCTAATTGCAATAGCCATATCCCTATTCGGACAATTTTTGCTATTTCAGGTTTTCCAAAGCCAGCTTCCCATCCCACCTGAACCCGGTGAATACAAGTACCGTATTTCCAACCAATTCTGCACCGGAAACCCCGACTATGAGGGCGCGAAAATATATCAATGCCTGCGCGATCCCTTGGGGAATTTTATCATAAACTGGCAGCAATGGTGGCTGTCTGTCTTTGTATTCCTGAGTTTTGTCGGCATCTTCGCATTGTTGGTAATCGGCACTTACATGCTGATAGCTGACTTAACAAATGAAGAACGTAAAGGTTCGCTCAACTTTATTCGCTTAAGTCCAGAATCTACCCCGCGCCTTTTAATAGGTAAAATGCTGGGCGTTCCTATTTTGGTCTATCTGCTAACAGCCCTAGCACTTCCATTGCATCTTTTTGCTGGGTTATCTGCTCAAATTTCCTTGGGCGAAATTCTCGCTTTCTACGCCGTTGTTGTTGCTTGTTGTATTTTCTTTTACAGCACTGCGCTTCTTTACGGTTTAGTTAGCAATTGGTTGGGCGGATTTCAAGCTTGGTTGGGTGCTGGTGCAGTTCTCAGTTTCTTATGGGTAACAGCATCATTGGCGACTTATGTCCCCATCTATAATCCACTTGCTTGGGCGAGGTTAATTGCTCCCTTTGACCTAATTCCCCATCTTTACACTAGCTCGTTGTCGTATCAAAACATCGATCTGCAAAAGTTACAATGGTTCTACTTGCCATTAGGCGCGAATGGCGTATTTCTGCTCGGCTTCGCCCTCTTGAATTATGCCCTTTGGACTTACTGGGTTTGGCAAGGTTTGCAACGGTGTTTCCGCAATCAGAATGCGACAATTTTGAGCAAGAGTCAGAGTTATTTATTCACAGCTTGCTTCACCTGTTCAACTTTAGGATTCTCTCTACCAGGCTACACATCTCCTTATCTCACCAATAACCCAAAAGAATGGTTGTTCCAGCATCTCGCGGTGCTGTGTTTATTTGATTTGTTCTTGTTTCTCTATCTGCTTGCTGCGTTGTTACCCCATCGTCAAGCAATGCAAGATTGGGCGCGCTACCGTCGGGAAAAAGTTTCCACTCGTAAGAGGTTTTGGAATATTTCCGTACTGCAAGATTTAGTTTGGCATGAAAAAAGTCCAGCAGTAGAAGCAATTGCAATTAACGTCGCAATCGCCGTTATGCCATTAGTTGGACTGATTCTAGTTTCACGCTCGGAAATTGATGCAAAAATCTCGGCATTTTTCAGTATTGGTTTAGCTGCTAGTTTAGTCATAATCTACGCTGCCCTAACCCAATTAATTTTGTTTATGAAAGCTCAGAATCGCATATTCTGGGCAATTGGTACGATAGGGGCTGCACTTTTCTTACCGCCTATTATTTTAGGTGTCTTGTCGATTCAACCCGGAACAACCGCTGGTTTCTTGTGGTTCTTTACCGCTGGTGCGCCAATGGTGGTATTATATCCCCCCTCGGGTTTGATGTCGTCAATGATGGTTTGCTTTGCACTTCTCGGTCAATGGACTATCTTTGGATTGTTGAACTTACAATTGACTCGACAACTGCGAATCGCCGGAGAGTCTGCAACTAAAGCTTTGCTAGCTGGAAAAAGCTAATTGCAGGTTTATAGCAGTTTGTGACTTGGTGGAATACTGCCCTTGTGATACCAAATCCGCTTTCATTACCCCCGTGGAAGCCTAACGACTCGCATTCGTGGCTATACAAACTCTCGACCGCAAGCCAAGGTCTATACGAATAAGGGGGTTGTTAAACCGGATTTGGTATGACGCTTTTTGTATAGCGGCACCCTTAAGGGTGCCGCTATACAAAAAAAGGCTCTCTGATGCAGAAACCGGGTTTCTTTGAGAAACCCGGTTTCTTTTTATTTCTAATTATTTCTTGAGTGCTTTTTTCAGCAGTTCGGGAATTTGAGCAGGGCGTTGCGCTACAGGGATTTTCTTTTGTTCAAATGCTGTAATCTTGCGTCCTTTCTTATCCATATCTACCTTTAAATCTGGTTGGGAAGGGAGGAAGTCGCTGACGCGGTGTTGATGTTTAAAACCGGGTGAATGACGTCCCGCAATATAAGCAATGACGGGTTTTGCCATTTTCTCTGCGATGTACTCGGCTAAGGTTTCTTCGTTGGGTTCGCCTACCTCTCCCACCAGCACGACTGCCTTGGTATTCTTGTCTTTATCCAACATTTGCAGCCATTGTGGCAACGAAGAACCTACAATACCATCGCTGCCAATAGTAACGCCGATCGACTGCCCAAACCCCGTCTGACTCAACTCTAGGGCAATTTCTGAAGTCAGACTACCAGCGCAACCGATTAATCCTACCCCGCCCGGTGTGTAAAATTCTTCTGGTTGAGTTCCTAACAACCATTTCCCAGGTACGATAATTCCCAAACTGTTGGGACCGAGAATAGTTGTCTGGGTGTCGGAGGCTATTCTTAGCAAGTGAACCATATCCAGCGGCGGAATACCGCCAGTAATTAGAATAATTTGTCTGATACCTGCGGCGATCGCTTCTAAGGCAGCATCCAACACCAGATAAGGCGACACGAAGATTATTGTAGTGTCTATTGTCCCCACCACTGACAGCGCTTGCTCGACTAAATCGAAAACAGGAATATCGTAAACTGTATGTCCCCCATATCCCACGCTCACCCCAGCGACGACATTCGTGCCGTAGTCTTTCATCTTAGCGGCATAAATCGCACCGAGCGGTTCGGTGATGCCTTGAATCAAAACTTTGCCATCCAGCGTAAAGTTCATACCGCGATACCACCCTGTAAATTTGCCAAACCTTGCAAGTTTAGCTCTTGGGTTGCGAATTTATGCTCTCCACTCTAGCGCGTACTGGCGATCGCTATGAATCTACCCCTCGATAGATGCCTCTTGATTGGGCAGGTGGGCAGGTGGGCAAAAGGGGCAGGTGAGCAAAAGGGGCAGGTGGGCTAAAAACGGCAAAAGGGGAATTTGAATCTATATAGCGGATTGCAGGTGGATGAGGTACACCAACAGCTGTGTGCGGGCACCCTTAAGGGTGCCGCTACACAAACTTGCGCCAAAAGGCT
>DNGJ01000467.1:4238-8956 GCA_003486305.1 Cyanobacteria bacterium UBA11371 | reverse complement strand
CGCACCCCCTGAACGGTTACCATAGACGTCATCAGCACCACCACCGCTAGTGGTTTTATTGCATTTGAGTTTGCTCACAAAAATCTTAGGCATTGCATCATCCTTTTTAACTTTTGACATCTATAAGACGATTTCAGAGGGCAGTTTCTGAATTTTTCGAGTTAGAGGCTCTTTTTTCCTAACTTGATGCACCCCATCAAACCCACTTCAAGGGTGAGAACCCTTTCGTTTCTTACCTTTCAACCGTTTCACAGCCGACTCAACCTCCGCGCGAAGAGGGTAGAGCAACTGCTGACTCAAAGCACTTCGATAAGCTTCTACAGCACTCGTCACATCCCCCAACCCCTCTAATGCTCTGGCTTGCCAGTAATTAGCAGTAGCAGGGTCAAACTCCATCAATTCCTGAGCTAACTGACAAGCTTCTTCCCACCACCGCCGACTCGCAGCATCATCCCCCAGCACTCGGTAACTCTCCGCCAGCCACACCGCCGCAGACACAGATTGCAGATAACCGCTGTTTTCCGGTAATAACTGCCATCCTTGCGCCAACGCCTCCACCGCTTCCCGGTGTTTCCCCGCCAGTGCCAACACCCGCCCGTGACTAAACCAAGCATCGGGTAACTGGGGCATTAGTTGCGTCGCCTTCGCACAGGCACTACACCCCCGCTCAATTTCCTCAAAGCTTTCCACCAGCACCCGCCCCGCCGTCGCCCAAACACTCCAGCGTTGGGGAAAACGCTCAAGCATCTCTTCGACTATTGATGTAAGAGTAGTATTTCCCCCCTCTGCTTGCAGGAGAGGGGCACCTGGAGTGGTCAAAGGCAAAATCTCGCACAACGCCCGATAAATTTGACAATCGTTGGGATACAGACGATAAGCCTTCAGCATCGCGTCAGCTGCCTTCTGATATTCCCCCGTGTGGAACAAGCACCGCCCATAGAAATACCAGCCGCTAGAATTATTCGGGTGTTCCTCACTAAACTGTGCCAACACCCCAACCCCTTTCGCCCATTCCCCTCGCAAAAGGTGATAATATGCCAGCAACTCATGGGCATCCGCCGCATCAGGAGCCAGTCGCAGAGCCGAACTAATTATCTGTTTAGTCTGCTTCCCCGACTCACCCGATACCAATCTCATCCGGCAACGATTATTTGCCTGTCGTTTGAGCGCCCGGAAATCATCGGCAGCCAACTCCAGCACTTTGCTCAAGCGCTGCTGCGCTTGCCGAAAATTACCCACCGCCATCAGCGCATCGTAGCTGTTGATCGACGCTACAATATCATCCGGGTTGAGTGACAAAACCGCATCAAAGGCTCGCAAAGCGGCAACACCATCCTCTCTCCCCATCTGCACCTGCCCCAAAGCCAGCCAGTGAGACGAGTTATGAGGTTCATTCGATGCCGCCGACTCAAAAGCTGCGATCGCTCGTTCAGTGTCACCTTGACAAATTGCAATCAATCCACCGATATGCTGTCGAGTCGCGCGATCGCGTAGCAAAGGCAACGCACTTTGATAAACTGCTACTGCCTCAGCCTCTTGTCCCATTAGCTGCAAGAGTTTCCCCAATTTCAACCGTACATCAATTAATTGGGGCTGCCGTTCCATCACTTGGCGATATTCCTCAACCGCCTGCTCAATGCGACCGATTGCGTACAGCAGATGCGCCAATTCTAACCGTTTCTTCCATCCAGAAGGATACTGCTGCACGTACTCACTTAATGTTTTCAGCTTCTGGTCAATTCGGGTTGTCTTTTCGTCTAAAATTAGGTTAGCGTTTAGCTCCACCCCAGAGGACTGAGCGATGGATACCACCCGCAGTTCAGTGTTTTTACGCATGATGCTGTTACTTGATAGTTAATCGTCTCCGCAATGCTCTCGATAGCGATCGCCGCAGTAGAGTCGGATTGCTCGCAGGAATCTAACCCAGCATCATCTACCCCTGACAAATACCTGCTCAAATGCTTTTGCAGAATTTCTCGCGCCTGTTGGATGCGCTTGTAAACGTTATCTAGCGAGATCGCAAGTTGTTGGGCAATATCTTGATACGAAATCTGGTGGTAGTAACGCAGAATAAAAGGAATGCGTAGTCTCCAAGAAAGAGTATCTATGGCGCGACCAATGTAATTTCCCAACTCATGATGTAGAAGTACTAATTCAGGAGAGTCAAAACTATAAATAACAGCTTCGTTTCCTCTAGCGGTTATTTCTTCAAAACTCTCAATTTGTCTGCCTTTCCGGCGACGCTCTCGGTGTATATCCACACAGACATTATGGGTTAAGCGGGTGAGCCAAGCTCTGAGATTAACGATTTTTTCGGCATAATCTGGCAATTTATCCAAAGCTTTGAGCAATGCTCGACTGAGCGCCTCTTCCGCATCAGTAGAATTACCGCCCATCCACTTGAGACAGCAACGGTAAAGATAATCTCGATTTTGCTCCCATAGATCCCAGAAAGTTTTCTTTGTCTCTTCAGGGCAAATCCGAATGCCCGTCGCGCTAACTAATTGAGAATTTGACATGACAGAAAAAGTGGTATTCTACCCAATCGGCTTGGGATTGGATTATTACAGTTGCTCTTTGTTTCGATGCTGCATCCTTTCCATGTCTCTATCGTGGCTTTTCCCCCCCGCCCCTGTAAGTCGGAAAAGTCGGCTCTGTAAAGTCGGAAAAGTCGGATTTTCGCTGCTATGAATAGATAATTTAGGCAAATATATCACGCGCTAAAATCCCACCGTATTAATACTGAATTCGACCTCATGATTCAGCTAAATATTTAATTTATATAAAAATCAAAAATTATTCACCCTTGCTTTTATCAATAAGCCAAAGCTTGACAAAGAGTTAACTGTTGTCCGCATCACGCGCTTAATTACAACCGTATTAACACTGAATTCATACTGAAATATTAGCTAACAAGTGTGTATTTTTACGGTATTTCCCAAAGTCAACATAATCTAAAATTGATCGCGTGCTTCTAGTCTATTGAGACAAAATGGACTCTTGAATCAGGGAGAAAACTTCACCAACTGGGGGGTTCACAGCCGGGGATTTAATAATTTAAAATTAAAATAATACTCAGGGTGTAAAACGCAAAAACCTTAAAAGAGGATCTAGCCACCTATGACCTTTGAAGAAGCCCTGCAACTTATAGAAGCCACCCTCGAAGCCAAAACAGCGAAACAGCTGACTCCGCCAGAAAAAGAAATCCTCAAAGCTGCTTGGGAAAACGACACATACACCAACGTTGCCGAAAGCTTATACCTGAGTACCGGGCATATTAAAGATTTAGCTTCCCTATTATGGCAGCGCCTCTCAGACGCCTTTGAGGAAAAAGTAACTAAAAATAACTTGCGCCGTTTACTAGAAAATCGAAACGCCACAAGCCCTATGGCCTTCGAGAAAATAGAATCAAGTGACATTGATAAAAGTGAAGCCCCTAAAGGCAATATATTAATTGTAGATGATTTGGCAGAAAACCTGCAACTTTTAACAGACATTTTGACCAAGCGGGGCTACAAAGTTCGCAGCGTCACCAATGGCAAAATGGCATTAAGAACAGTCCGCAATAACCGACCAGATGTCATTTTGCTAGACATTAAAATGCCAGAGATGGATGGGTATCAAGTCTGCTCAGCCCTGAAAGCTGATGAAGAAACAGAGGAAATTCCAGTCATTTTCCTCAGCTCGCTCAACCAAACTAACGACAAAGTAAAAGCTTTTCAAATCGGGGGAGTAGACTATATCACAAAACCCTTTCAATCCGAAGAAGTTATCTCGCGGATTCAAACTCAACTAACCATTCAACAACAAAAACACCAACTGCGACAGGAAATCGAGCGACATCAACAAACCGCAGAAATTCTCTACCAATCTCGCGCCCTGCTTGCCAATTTGTTGAACAGTTCCCCAGATGGAATCGCAGCCATGCAGGCGGTAAGAGATATAATAACCGGAGAAATCAATGAATTTCGCTGTCTTGTGGTTAATACCGTGATTGCCAAACTGTTAGGAAAAAAACGAGAAGACCTCATGGGTCAATCGTCGATCAAGAAACAACTGAATCAACTGATTCCAGAATTGTTTGATTCATTAGTGCAGGTAGTTGAAACAGGAGAATTATTCGAGCAAGAATTTTGTTGGGGCAAGGATGACTTTCAGAAATGGTATAACTTTCAAGCCGTTAAATTTGGAGATGGGGTTTCAATTACCGTCCGCGAACTCACCAACGTCAAGCCGGTTGAATTTAAGTTAAAGCTGCCAGAAAGTTTCAATCGCTCTCATACTGCGTAAACGATTTTTAGTAAGGCACTTGGAGTCACAAACCTGGTTTCTTGTTTCATATTTACAGCGGATAAATTCCTCGTTTTGGTACAGCCAAACGGCTTGGTTTGTGTAGAGGCAGCCTTAAGGCTGCCTCTACACAAACCAAGGTGTACCTCATGGGGCTGCAATCCGCTATAGAGCGATCGCAATCAAAGTGTAGCGGGTGTTGCACCCAAACGGTGAAAGTCTGATTCAATCTGAATTTTAGAACGGAGAGGGTGGGATTTGAACCCACGTTGACGTTGCCGCCAAAGCAGATTTCGAGTCTGCCGCATTCAACCACTCTGCCACCTCTCCAAACATGGATGCTTATATTTTACTCGTTTTCAGAGTGCTTTACTAGCATATCATATCATGTCCGCTCGGCTTTGGCATCGCGCTCATGGCGGGTTTAT
>DNGJ01000467.1:0-4086 GCA_003486305.1 Cyanobacteria bacterium UBA11371 | reverse complement strand
CATCGCGCTCATGGCGGGTTTATTAACACAATTCGCTTTTGATCAAAGGAAACTTGTAAAACCCGCCCCTACAACATCATTAATCATAGGAGTTCGATCCGAAGGGACGAGGGTATCACAGCAGAGAAGCTTCGTTTTCGGTTAACTCCAAAGTTGTCTCAAAACCACCTTTGGGTGACCACTGAATCGCACCATCGCGATTTGTCCAGAAAAGCTGGGTTTTGTTTCTCCGCAATGCCGTCACCGTATCGGGATCTACAGAACTCGAGGAAGCGATCGCTACACTAGGTTTTAGCACCTTGAGCAAATCGTCGGTCAAGCGTTCCCCAGACCATGCTAAAACTTGTAAATTGGACAGTCGCGTTTTAGTTGCCAACTGGTTTTGCTGATCTGGTTGCAGATTTCCCAGCAATAACCAATTTTGGCCTTGAATCTGCAACTGCAACGCCGGAAGGTCGGCATCGATTAGCTTAACATCGGTCGAGCCAGTCTCGACGCTGCGACCGGCTGCTAAAGTTTGATAAGTTCCCTTACGACTTTGCACGGCAGATTCAAGATTGGGTTGACTGGTAGAGTCCCCGATCGCCGGTTCGTTGTAAAAGTTAGCAATAGGCAAGCGTTTTAAAATAGCAGACCAACCATTGTTCGTAACCTGGGTATCAGTTCCCTTAGCCAAGCGTGGAGTACAGCAACGAATTGCCGCATCTATTTGATTAACGCCTTGTTGTTGCAGGAAAGGTAAAACTGTAAAACGGGCTGTATTGGTATCCCCGCTATTAACCAGGGTAATTTTTCCTTGGTCTTGGATAATTAGGACGGGTTCTCCTGGAGTAGCTAACACGGTTACTTGGAACAAAGTCGTCTTGGAGTACCAAACAGGAAAGACAACCAAACTGATAGCGATTAATCCGGCTAACCACCAACGCCGTTGCCACCAATGCCAAAGCCAGACTATGGCGATTAAACCATAGAGTGCGATTAACTGCCAGAGAGCGATCGCACCCACTGCAACTGAATTTCCAGGTAACTGACCGCAGAATTCTGCCAGTTTAATAAGCCAATGTGCGGGGTAATATAGAGGCCAAGCGATCGCGCTGCCTGCCAAAGGCCAAATCAACCCAGCCAAGGCGCTGATAAAGCCACCAATGCTAATGATAGTAATTAAAGGCGTAGCAATAACGTTTACCAGAATGCTGTAGGGCGAAACCACGTTAAAAACATAGAGTTGTAGCGGTAGCGTCCAGATTGAAGCCGCAATCGGGAGAGCGATCGCCCCAGCTAATACAGGTGGTAACCAATCTAAACGTTTCATCAAAGCTGGCACAGTTGTCAACAATCCCAACGTTGCCAGAAAACTCAATTGAAAGCTTAAATCTTGAATCCAAAGCGGATTAATCAGCAATAAAATAGTAGCAGCCAATAAAAGAGAACCAAACGGCTTACTTTTTCGCTCTTGCACCATAGCAGTCAATGCTGCAATACCCATTATTACTGCTCGCAGCACGGGTGCTTGTGGCCCAGTCAACCCCAAAAAAATCAAAAGTGCTGCCACACCATAGCCAAATTTTGCCCTTGCTGATAACCTCCCAGTCAAAGATCCAACAATCGCTAAAATTAGAGAAACTTGGAAGCCAGAAGCAGCTAATGCGTGAGCCAATCCAACTTTGGCAAACTCGTCTCGAAGCGCCGCTGGTAAGTATAAGTTGACCGCCTGACTTCCTAGCACCATTGCACTAACAAAAGGCCCTTCAGGAATACCTAACTTACTAGCTTGAGAGCGAAGAATTCGCTGTCGAATGCGCCACCATCCCCAGCGGGAACCTGCCCGTTCATCGGGAATACTCACGCTTCGACCTGTCAAACCTGCAAAAGCACCTTCTTTAGCCAAATAAGCTTGAAAATCAAAGCTACCGGGATTAGCAGGCGGTTTAGGTTTGTATAAACTTCCAGTTACGTCAATTTCTTCACCGCTATTTAAACCAGTTGCTTGCAATAAAGGAACGGTCACATACAACTTGCCCGTAACGCTTTGACCAACTCTTGCTGGTTTGTCTATCCCCGCTACTTCGCTAAGTTGATTAGCATTTAACCAAAACTGAGCGCGTTTACTGCGCGTTAGGCGAGGCGTACTCGCAATCTTACCCCGCACCGTGACTATCTGCTCTTGAACATTCCCGCTTGTCTGTGCGGCGACGAACTGGCTGATATCGTTTTTCCCTGGTTGGGGCACAGTTAGTTGAAAATACAGGGGAGCTAAAAACAAAACCGTTGCAGCCGTTAGCCATAATCTGCGTGGCGCACCTGTTCGCCAAAATCGGGGGATGATGAAAGCTGCTGCTAGTCCTAACCCGCCTAAACCTAAAGCCAGAATAAAAGAAAATCTGCCTTCGGCAACTGAAGACATTACTGCCGCAGACAGTAGTCCCACAATGTAAGCCAAACACAGAATTATACCACCAACAGCAGCCATCAGATTGCCAGACCTAGTTTCAAACCCAGCACGGCATGGATAAAGACAACAACAAGGGCTACACTTCCCAAGTAGGCATGAACTGTACGTAAATTTGGTTTATTGCCCCCAAATCCCGTTACAGAAATTAAGCCGTTAATAGCCAGCAACAGCAGTACAATCGAGCCAGTCCAAAAATGGGGACTTTCCAAGATCGGTTGATGCTGCATCACCAAAGATAAAACGCCGCCGGTATAGCCAGTTGCCATAAACAGAAACATCAAAGGGGCTAACTTACGGTGTTCCATCCGACTTTTCGCCGCAGTTGCTTCATCTGCAATTGTGCGTCCCCGCCATCCAGCTAAGCCGACAAAGCTGCCCATAACAAAGACCACAATTGCCATCATCAATGGATGCCCCCAATGTACCACCGGATCGGGAATGCCCATACTGCGGAATTTATCGGCAATTGGTTCTAGAAGGTTTAAAAGATTAACCATATGGTGTAACAGCTTTGGTCTGAGTTACCGAATCAAAATCTTACTACGATACCAACTCAACAGGCGATCGCTCGGACTTGTGCAATTTGGTCAGTGGGAAACCTAGCGCTTCCCGTTGCTGCAAGTAAAGCTGGGCTACTTGTCTTGCCAAGTTGCGAATTCTAGCAATGTAGCGAGTCCGCTCCGTTACGGAAATAACGCCTCTGGCATCGAGCAAGTTAAAAGTATGGGAACATTTCAGAACATAGTCCAAGGTGGGTAGAACCAATCCGCGTTTGAGCAGTTGCTCGGCTTCTTGCTCGTAAAGACCAAACAGGGTAAAGAGTAAATCTGGATTGGATGCCTCAAAGTTGTAGGTACACTGCTCTATTTCGCCCTGGAGGTGAACAGCCCCGTAGGTGATGTTATCAGTCCAGCGAATTTTAGCGATCGCATCAGTTTCCTGAAGATACATAGCTAGCCGCTCCAGTCCATAGGTAATTTCTATCGAAACCGGACGACAATCAATACCCCCGCATTGCTGGAAGTAGGTAAATTGGGTAATTTCCATCCCATCGAGCCAGACTTCCCAGCCAGTTCCCCAAGCTCCCACGGCAGCATCTTCCCAGTTATCCTCCACAAACCGAATATCGTGGTCTTCTGGACGGATACCCAGCGCCCGCAGCGAATCGAGATAAATCTCTTGGATGTTATCCGGGGAAGGTTTAATCAGAACCTGGTATTGATAATAGTGCTGAAAGCGATTGGGGTTTTCACCGTAGCGACCATCCCCAGGACGACGACAAGGCTCTACATAGGCGACCGACCAAGGTTCAGGGCCAATCGCTCTTAAAAAGGTATGAGGATTTTTGGTGCCTGCCCCCTTCTCAATATCGTAGGGCTGGGCGATCAGACACCCGCGATCGCTCCAAAACTGATTGAGCGTAGCAATCACCGACTGAAAATTCACAAGTTTTTTTCCTATACCGAGCGTGACGCTTAACCCATTTTGGCGCAAAAGCCCCATCCAAGCAAGGTTTGAGTAATTTCCCCAAAAAAAATTCCCAAGGGGTTGACAGAGCCTAATAGACTTGTTAGATTAGTTAAGCGGTCGAGAGCAAGCCGATCGAAAGCGAGACGCTCTCAAGCGCAACGAAC
>DNGJ01000198.1 GCA_003486305.1 Cyanobacteria bacterium UBA11371 | reverse complement strand
TTATTGGGGCCGTTTTGCCAGCGCTATCCCGGCATCGACGTTGAATTCCAGGTGACCAACCACGAGGGGTTAGTCGCTCGGTTGTCGGAGAATTTAGACGATTTGTATATTCTCAGCCAACTACCAGAGCATCTCGATATCAGCTACCATGCTTTTTTGGAAAATCCCCTGGTAGTGTTGGCTCCGATCGATCATCCCCTGGCGCAAGAGAAAAATATTCCCCTCAAACGTCTTGTTGATGAACCGTTTATTATGCGCGAACCCGGTTCCGGGACGCGCAGTTCGGTGCAAAAATTGTTTGATGAGCAGGGAATTTCTGTGAGAGTCAGGCTGGAATTGGGCAGCAATGAGGCGATTAAGCAAGCAATCATTGGTGGGTTGGGGATTTCAGTCTTATCTCGCCACACGTTAGGGTTGGAAGGTATAAGCGATAAACTGACTATCCTCGATGTGGAGGGGTTTCCAATTCGGCGTCATTGGTATGCGATTTACCCCGCAGGAAAACAGCTTTCGGTTGTGGCGCAGACTTTCTTTGAGTATTTGTTGGAGGAAGTGAAGCGAATAACCGCTCCAATCAATAGTGACGCAGTAGAGAGCGAGACAAAATCCGGTTGAAGAGTTTTAAGCGATCGCACGACTGACGCAAAGAAACCGAGCTTCTATTGATTAATCGTCGTTGGGAAACTAAAGATGGCAGCAAGCACCCCGGTTTCTCAGCTCCTAGTGAGTAAGTCCTGCGATCGCTAACATTTAGGGCTGTATAGACTCGAGCGGTCGATCGAGTCTATTTATCGGTTTTATAGATTGTTTTTAACAAAGCCGTCCTGATTTAATATTATATTTAAGATTTAATGTAAATTTATTGCCAGCAGTCTAATGTCAGGGTGAATTGGCGAGGAGCAAAACTAATACCATCGCCCTGTGCCAGTTTTGTCTAGTCGCTGAGGAACATCCCATCAATGCAGGTTCAAAAGGTTAGTTACCCTGCCGCCGAAAATTATTCTACAACGCTCGAGGCCAACACCGCTATCGGATTTGAGCGCATTGCCAGAATCGCGGTTCTTTCCCTTAAAGTGCCAATTGTGGCGATCGCTCTGGTTGAGAGTAATTCTGAATCGGTAAAATTTAGTCACGGTTTATCGATTTCCGAGGCGCAAAAGCTGCACCTGTGCTTAAACTGCCCCAGCAGCGACGATGTGGCGATCGTTCACGATATCGATTTAGATCCTCGCTTTGCTATTAACCGATTGGAAACAGAGAAAAGCGAAATTCGATTTTTAGCCGGATGTTGTGTAACAGACACTTTTGGCAATAAACTGGGAACACTTAGCATCATGGACTACAGTCCCCGTCAACTGAGTGAAAATGACGTGCAAGCACTTCAGGATCTCGCAGTTTGGGTGCAAACCGAGTTGAAGTTACATAATAGGACTCAGTGCGTTGGCATAGCATCTTTACAAGAAAATCGCCTGCTGGCGCTCTCATCAGATTTGTTTTGCACAATCGGGTTAAATGACTACTTTCAATACCTCAATCCAGCTTGGGAAAAAATCTTAGGTTGGACAAGTTCGCAATTGCGCGCTACTCTTTACTTAGAATTTGTCCATCCAGAAGAGCAACTTTCAACCTCTGAAAAAATTAAGGCATTACAGCATCATATCTCTACCGAGCAAGATATTATTTGCTTTGAAAATCGCCTTTGGTGCAAAGATGGATATTATCGGTGGTTTTCCTGGCACGCCAGATATTGTCAACAACAACAATTAGTAGAAGCAGCGATTCAAGACATTACAGAACTAAAATTAGCCGAAAAAGAACTGCTGCAACAGTTCGAGCAACTGCAATCTGTGTACCATTGGGCAGATCTGGTAGAAAGAGTTAGCAGAGCCAACAGGATTGAAGAAATTTACGAACAATCTTTAACGGGTATAAAAGGAGTTTTGAATGCAAATGGAGCAGCCATCTCGATATTTGAAGAAGACGGTGGCACGATGTTCCAAGTAGGGAAAGGAATTTCAGGACAATTTATGCTATCCCTAGCCAAATACTCGCCTTGGTTGCCCTCAAATTCAGAACCCCAGCCGGTGTTAATTCCTAGCGTAGCAGAAAGCAAGGAATTGGGAGAAATGCAATACGATCTGTTGCAAGAAGGGATTGGTTCCTGTGCGTGGATTCCGTTAGTAAGTCGGGGAAAATTGCTCGGACGCTTTGGGGTTTATTACGATAAAATCAGGAATTTTGATGAAGAAGAAGTTCACCTAGCAGAAACTTTTGCCGATTATATTGTATTTGCAATCGAGCGCAAACAAGCCGAGGCAGAATTGAAGCGATCGCAAGCCGAAATCGCAGAAAAAGCCGCAGAACTCGAACAAGCTTTAGAAGAACTCAAACGCAACAAATCTCAACTAATCCAAAGCGAAAAAATGTCAAGTTTGGGACAACTGGTAGCAGGCGTCGCTCACGAAATTAACAATCCGGTTAACTTTATCTCCGGTAATATCGAACACGCCCATAACTACACCCAAGATTTACTCAAGCTGTTGCAACTTTATCAAAAACACTACCCCTCACCCCATCCTGAAATTCAAGACGAAGCAGAAGCAGCCGAAATTGATTTCGTTATTGAAGACTTACCAAAACTTCTAGCATCGATGAAAGTGGGAGCAGAACGCATTCAAAAAATTGTCCTTTCTTTAAGAAATTTCTCTCGCATGGATGAAGCTGAAATGAAAGACGTTAACATTCATGAAGGAATTGATAGCACCCTGCTGATTTTGCAAAATCGCATCAAAGCTAAACCCAATTCTCCAGGTATTCAAATAATCAAAAATTACACCGATTTACCTTTAGTAGAATGCTTCCCCGGACAGCTAAATCAAGTATTTATGAACATTCTTTCCAACGCCATTGATGCATTGGAAGAAAAGACCAATCTAAACGATAATGCAGAACCGGCGACTATCTGGATCGATACCAAATTATCCCATACAAACCGAGTCTTGATCAAAATAGCAGATAATGGCCCCGGCATTCCAGAACAGATCCAAAAGCGATTGTTTGACCCCTTCTTCACTACTAAACCTGTAGGTTCTGGTACTGGTTTAGGACTTTCGATTAGCTATCAAATTGTGACTGAAAAACATCGAGGACAGTTGCAGTGTAATTCTTGGCTAGGAGAGCGAACCGAGTTCACAATCGAAATTCCCTTAAAGCAAAATCTAGGAACTTGAAGATTGCTTTCTTTGAGATTGCAGATTGCAGATTTATATAGTCTCCGTTAGCATCGGACTTCTATAGTTAATTGTGTTGTAGGGG
>DNGJ01000536.1 GCA_003486305.1 Cyanobacteria bacterium UBA11371 | reverse complement strand
AAACAAGCTTCAAGGTGGGGACAATCTTCACACTGGGTTTCTTGCCCTGGGCGAGGACAGCCACAAGCGGGATTTAAGAAGCATTCAGAAGGCTTTTTAGGTGCAAAGTGATAAGCTGTTTCTCGCAAACAAAAAAACAAATCTCGACAAAGCATAATGGCTAATTTGGTAATTGGTAATTGGTAATTGGTAATTGCTAATTGCTAATTATTCAGATAAATTTTACTGCCATTAGCTATTAGCAATTAGCTGCTATGTATGAGTTAACTAGCAACTTGAGTTAATAGCTAATGGTTTTTGCAGCCATTAGCTATTAGCACCTTTGAGATTTAGGCAACTGCGGCAGGAACTCTATCAAGGATAGCTTTGCGCTTTTCTAGGTCAAATCCATAGCCGTGGGGAAGAATATGAAGCCTCGCGCCACAAATTGCCATCGCCTCGTCTTTTAGTACTTCATCGGCGTTGGTATGGGTGATTTCCGACTCATCGACAACGGTAACAGAGCCAGCCCCAATTACTTCAAATTTGTTTCCGTTGACTGCTACGGCGGTATTTTCGTCAATACCAATTCCTAACACGGCTGGCTGCTGTGCTAAGGCTGAAATTAAGCGTCCCAGACGTCCGCGCTGGGAGAAATGCTGATCGACTACAATTCCCGGCAGGAAGCCCATACCAGGCCCCATAGCCACAGTATCAGCGCGAGGATTTGTCTCAGAATCTCCTTCGATAATCATGACATCTGGCATCATAGCAGCACCGGCGCTTGTGCCTGCGACTACAATTCCTTCAGCGTACCGCCTGTGAATTGCTGCATCGAGTTTGGTGTCTTTAATTAAACTGATGATGCGAGCTTGATCTCCTCCAGTAAAAAATACGCCAGTTGCTTGTTCAATGAATTCTAAGTATTCTGGTTTATCTGCATCTTCTCGATATTCGGTGTCAATTACTTTAACCTCTTCGGCACCCAGACGCTCAAAGATTCTGGTGTAGTCGTCTCCTACTTCTCTGGGCAAGCTGGTGGCAGCTGTCATAATTGCAACGCGAGCTTTTGTACCTCCGGCGCGTCGCACGAATTCGCGCAGGATTCTGCATTCGCCTTCTTTTTCTTCTGCACCGCCGATGATTAGTAATTGTCCGCGCTTATCGTCAGTCATACAAGCTCCATTTTTGAGGTCTTATTTTAAGAAAACATAACAATCCAATGCTCTGAAACCACCAAACGGTAGATTCTGATACAGAAATTTGATTCGTCTGCGGGTTGACTAAAAAAAACTCCCCATGTGAGGGGGAGGGAGAGAGGAGAGGGTGAAACAAAGAATTTTGCTAATCGGACTGCTTAATTAAGTTGCTGAGGAACAGACGTGCGTGGGTAAGGGGCAGATGTCTGGGTTTCCCTTGGTAAACAATTTGATATTCATCGCCGTACTCGCCATCGCCATAGCCAGAAATCAGGTTGCGGTGAAAAGCTTCCTCAGCGAGTTTGTGAACTTGATCTCTGAGCGCAGTTGTTGTTACAGCCATATTCTGCTGCCTCCAGAATTCCTTTTTAACTTATAGACAGTGCGGGTAGCGGTTCGCACCTTTCTTGGGAGATAAGTACTCAGTGGTGAAAGTGGTGCTTTGGAACAATACCCTGGGATAGAGGTAAGCGATCGCTTTCGGGAGTTACGCTCTAGCTTGGACAAGGGGGTAGAGTTCGATCCCCCTAAAATAGCCTATAT
Source organism: Cyanobacteria bacterium UBA11371 (assembly GCA_003486305.1). Lineage (GTDB taxonomy): Bacteria > Cyanobacteriota > Cyanobacteriia > Cyanobacteriales > Aerosakkonemataceae > Microseira. Next base: position 5,696 of record DNGJ01000536.1, on the reverse strand, counting down.
CGGGTGCTATGCAATGGTTGGAGAAACAATTACCGATACAATCCGCGTCAACGCCAGAAACAGCGACGCTTTTGATATTTTTAACATCAGGCATTACATCGGGTCGAATCCTTATTTAAACAAGGCGGCGTTAGTATTTGATTTTGCTTTGACCGGATATCTGCCGCCGCTACCCCTGGAAGAGTACGTTCAAAGGGTAAGCGAAGTCTACCCGCACCTGGGCGATCAAACCTACGAATCTTATCCGCATCTGTTCGCGCGTACCGTCTCAGAAGTCAATAAGCTTGACATGGGTTTGCACCTCGATTCTTGGAGTGTAAAACCCTATGGAGATTATACGCGGATTGCATTTGAAACGCTCCACGCGCGCACCAGTCGGTCAGTGGTGTATCTTGTTTGGGACTGGTTTGAAGCGATCGCCCAAGGTGAAGAATTTACCTTTGACGCTCAAATTAAAAAGCTGCAAAATATCTTCCGCCAATCAGTATACGGCGGGCCAACCGTCTATGCTTTATTACGTACCGCCCACGATAAAGGCATTCCTGCTTTTTATTTGTGGGACGAAGGTTTAATGCAATACGGTTATGGAAAAAAACTGGTGCGGGGCGTCGCAACTACCTTTGATTGCGATAGCCATTTAGACTCAGATTTTACCACCCGTAAAGATGATTGCAAAGCGTTTTTAGGCAACCTTGGCTTCCCCGTACCCCAGGGCGATGTTGTCGTCTCGCTTGGGGAAGCTTTAAATACAGCAGATAGAATTGGCTACCCAGTTGCAGTTAAACCTGTTTCCGGTCATAAAGGAATTGGGGTAACGGCTGACGTACAAAATGCCGAGGAATTAAAAGCCGCTTTTGCTAGGGCAATTAAAGGTATACCAGACGACCAACCGATGCAAATAATTGTGGAAAAAAGCATTAAAGGTGCAGATTTTCGCTTGCTATGCGTTAACGGTCGATTTGTTGCTGCTACCGAACGCCGTCCCGCCTGGGTTGTAGGAAATGGTCATGCTACTATTGGCGAATTAATCGAACGGGAAAATCATAAACCCGCGCGTTTGGATACTCCAACTTCGCCGCTGAGCAAAATTCAGTGCGACGAAGCAATGGAAATGTTCTTGGAAGAACAAAACTTATCTTTGGATAGCGTTATTGAGCAAGGTCGCACCGTTTATCTTCGCAAAGTCGCCAATTTATCATCCGGTGGCGTCAGTATCGATGCTACTAGCACCGTTCACCCCGATAACATTGTCCTCGCGCAAGATATTGCCCAGCACTTTAAACTTGTTTGTTTGGGAATTGATGTAATTTCCCCAAGTTTATCCCAATCTTGGAAATCGGGTAATTTTGGCATTCTGGAAATTAATGCCGCACCCGGTATTTTTATGCACCTCAATCCTGCCATAGGTGAAAGCGTTGATGTGCCTTCCCATATTCTGGAAACTTTCTTTGCATCTGGGGAAGATGCGAGGATACCGATTATCACCTTTAACCGCATTTCGGTTCAAGAACTCCAGCAAACTATTGACCATATCTTGTTACAACACCCCGACTGGACGATTGGTGCTATTTGTCGAGATGGGGTTTTTGTCAACCGTTCTGAAAAAAATCTTAACAAAGATTACAACAGCAACGTGCAAAGTTTGTTGCGGAATCCCAAACTCGATTTGCTGATTGCGGCATACGGGGAAGATATTTTAGATCGAGATGGCATGTTTTACCAAGGTAGCAATATGGTTGTTTTGGATAATCCCACCGAGACGGAAATGATGCTGGCGCGGGATATTATCAGCGATTCAACTGTTGTTGTGCGCGAGGGAAACAATATTTCGATTCGACGTAAGGGTTTGATCGAACAGTATAGTCTGGGAGAAGGCGAACCGTTTACGCGAGTTTATTTGAAGGAAATTCCGACTGTTTTGTGATATTAACTCAAGTTGCTGGTTATAACTTGCAACAGCGGTAATGGCTAATTGCTAATTGCTAATTGCTAATTTAGTTAACAGGCTTTGGCTTTCTTGAAAAGTATCCATAAGCCATTACCGCTTGATGTAACTAGCAACTTGCGTTAAATATTGTTTGTTACGAGCAAAGATTGTTGGTAAAACCCGCGCTTACAATCGCCTTTACAGCTAACCAAAAACCCGGTTTTTTGAAAAAACCGGGTTTTTATAAACAATAGTCAATTTGGCATTAGAGATCTGGGAAGAAACCCGGTTTCTAGGAACAAAAGCCGATTGGAAATCAGAGATATCGAAAGAAACCGGGTTTCTAGGAACAATTATCGATGGGAAATCAGCGGTCTGGGAAGAAACCCGGTTTCTGGCATTGAAAATGCTGTTAATGCCAAACTAATACTTTGGCTTCGTATTCTGGCAGGTCAATCATGATTTGACCGTTGCCAGCTTCTACATCAAAGTCGTGCGTCCATTCGTGCCAAGTTCCATCCGTTGGGAAGTTAGGAACTGTATACCCAGCCAGATAATTACCTGAAAAATTAGCGACGACCACGACGCGGGAACCTTCATCATTCCACCGAGTATATGCAATAACTTTTGCATCGGCATTTTCGTGGAAGAAGTCAATATTTTCAGTGTAAAGTGCGTGATTGTTTTTCCGCAGGTGAATCAAGCCTTTGTAATATTCAAACAAACCGCGATTGAGGTCATTTTCTAGCAGCGTCCAATCGATTTTGGAGGGATCGGGAGTTTTTGGTTTGTACTCGCCCATCGCTTGTCCCATCCACATCATGGGTACGCCAACGGCTGTCATTAAAATAACCGCTCCCAACTTGGCGCGCTTAAAAGCTTCGTCATCAAAGATATTGCGCTTACCAAGTTCTACCATCAAGCGATCGTGGTCGTGATTTGTCAGGTAATTCACCACATTGGTAGCGCCCATAAAACCTTGGCGCTTGCAATCAATTACATCTTTAAGCTGTTCTAAATCGAAAGTATCTCCGCAGATGTGTACGGTAACTGTGTGGCGGAAACTATCGTGCCAGCAACCATCCATTGGCCCATCAACGTTGGTGATGCTGGTGGTTTCTGGAATGTGTTCGGCAATATTATAAAACGGCTTCATCCCCGCTGTTTTTTTTGCTTCTTGGACAATCCAATGCATGAAGTCGTAGTTAGCAATTTGCCGCGCGGCGTCGTACCGAATGCCGTCGATGTGATATTCTTCAATCCAGAAACGCACGGTATCGCCGATAAATTTCCGCGCTGGATAGGTTTGCAAATTCTCGTCGAAATGTTCGTAGTTAAATTCTGGCCCCCAGTTATTATCGGGGTCGCGGGGCGCGTGGTGATACCAATAATCGTGGTCAATTTGGGTGAGGGGACAAGATGCTTCTGAGTGGTTAAAAATCCCATCCATGATGACGCGAATTCCCCGCGCGTGGCACTCGTCAATTAATTCTTTTAATTCTGCCGTTGTGCCATAGCTGGTTTCCGTGGCAAAAAAATAGCGGGGGTTATATCCCCAGCTATAATCACCAGGATATTCTTTGACTGGTAACAGTTCAATTGCGTTGATACCGAGTTCGCAGAGGTAGTCTAATTTTTCAATAACGTGCTTGTATGTGCCACGAGGGTCAGGGTCATTTTCGCCGCCGGTAAAGTCGGCTACGTGCAATTCATAAATGACTAATTCATGGTCTGGGGGTAGTGGTTTATCGTCGTGCTTCCAAACGTAGGTATCGACAATTTTTTCGCCGTCTTTGATCCTAACTGTACCAACTCCTTTGCTTTCATCAACGTCTGTGGCATAGGGGTCAATCACTTCTACCCATTGGTCTGGTTCAAAAAACCAAGATAAAGATTGAACTTTGAATTTATAATCGTAAACTCCATCTTCTAAGTCAACAGATGTCCGGAAATAACCATCCTTGCCTTTTTTCATCGGGATTTCTTTCCAATTGGAGAAAGAACCGAGTAAGGCCGCTCCTTTGTTATAGGGAGCGAATAAGGCAAATTCGATCGTACTTGTCTTACTAGGTGTTTTGCTTGTTTTAGTAGGTGTTTGGCTTGTCTTATTAGCTGTAGGTGACATCTGATTTTTAGGTAGATTAGGCCGACACCAGTATTTTCGGCTTTCTAACTCGACTGTAGTATCGGTCACAAGAAGTAATCTTGCTGCGGGTCGCCTCTTTCTTAAGGCAGAAATGCCATGAGCATCCAGAAACCGTAGGATAGATGACGGCTACGCCAACTTGGATGGTGAGTTATTATATTTGCTGGCTAATCGTTAGGCATCAATACGTTAACTGGATCTCTCTGATTCAATCCCGACCATTTGGTCATATAAAGATTATTTCCAGTCACAATTTTTTCTTCGCCTCCAAATTGCATAGAAATAATCGCACACGAGGTAAAGTTATTATAAGGATAATGCTTTGATTTTACAGAGGAGACATTTTGAACATTAATATTTTCAATCCAAGGTGCTGGATTACTATCTTTTTGTAAAAGAACCCAAAATGGATATTCCCAAGCATCTATACGCAAAGACAACCCAATTTGTGAGCATCCTTGGTTTTTAATAAATTTAACGGCTTCTTTGTAATCTTCTCTAATATCGCTGCGAATATTAAAATATTGATCTATGCGGCTTTGGTTAAAGATATTATATTTGCCAATTATTGGCCTAGAATCATTATAAAAAACCCAAAAAAGTGATAAAACCATCAAAAAAATACCGGCGTACACGCCTATTCTTTGAATTGATAGCTTGGAGAAAACTATTCCCACAAGAGCCGAAAACAGTACAAAGAGAGTAATGTGAAGGCGACTTTGCCAAATTTGCCATTTCAGAAGTAAGCAAAACAGTATAAACGCTGCTATAAGGGTTATAAGATATTCTACAATATAGGATTGTTGTCTAATTTTTTTAGTGGTTATTGCCAGAATAATTGATGACAAAATTAAGTAAAAATGAATTGGATTACCTGCGGTATCTTCAAAAGTTGGAGATCCTTGTATGCCAAATTCAACTCCTGGCGTAGTTATCCGAGGGTCGTTAACATTGACTCCTAATAAGTTATGGAATTTTATGATGGCTTGTTCAATAACATTGTTATTAACTAGGTCAAGAGGGATAGCCATATGCAAAGCCATATTTCTAATGATATTAGAAATTAAAGTTGGTAGCGAAATTACATCTATTTCATATTCGGGAGGTGAATAAATCGGCGAAGCAAATAAAATTAAATTTCTCGTATAATGTCCTAAGTTGATCGAGAAAGCTAGGGTGAGTATGGTCAAAACAGGTTTGAATATTTGCCAACGCAATCGTTTGAGGAGAGATAAAATTAACCAGATTAAGAATGGCAAGGAATAAATATAGGCGGTGCCTTTAGTGAAAAGTGCTAAACCCAAACTCGCGCCGATTTTAAAATCCAAAAGTTGATGTTGTCTGCATTTGACTGCGTTTAAAATGAAATAAACTAAGCAAACTAACCAAAAAGCAACGACGTAATCGTTTTTAGTGCTGGATGCTTGTAGAATTCCCATTGGAATAGTGACGCAGAAAACTGTGGAAAAAATTTGACCAAGTAAATTAGCTCCAAGTTCTTTGGCAATTAAAGATACGCCGATCAGACTACCAATCATACTGAACCATTGCACGAGGTTGGCAAAGCGATCGCTTCCACTTAAAATCTGAAAATGCATAATTATGAAAAGGGTGTAGGGGGCC
>DNGJ01000297.1:10731-43145 GCA_003486305.1 Cyanobacteria bacterium UBA11371 | reverse complement strand
GGTTTCGCTGCCAATTTGTCCCAGTGCCCACAGCGCATTTCCCCGCACAACTGAGTCTGAGTGAGAAAGACTTCGCAACAATCCGCTAACTGCTTCTTCGGATCTAATTTCTCCTAACGCATAAGCTGCTTGAGAACATACTGAAGGGCTTTCATCTTTGAGGCTTTTCACTAATCGAGATACCGCCGCTTCGCTTTTAATTTGCCCTAACGCCGAAGCTACCCGCCAACGCACATAAAATTCTTCATCGTTGAGTGCTTGTGCCAGTTTATCAACTGCAACTTTAGCGCCGTTTTTTCCTAATGCGGCTGCTGCTCTCCACCGCACGCTTGCATCTTTGTGATTTAATGCTTCTATTAGAGCTTCAATCGCTCCTTCAGTACCAATTTCCCCTAATGCCCAAGTTGCCCAAATCCTCACTGGGGAAACATTATGCTTGAGGGCTTTTTCTAGCTTGATAATTACTGCTTCGGTGCCAATTTGTCCTAATGTCCAAGCTGCCCAAGCACGCACCGAGTTGTCTTGATGCGCCAGTGCTTGCAGCAGTCCGGTAGTGGCGGTATAAGAGTCGATTTTTGCCAAAGCACGCGCCGCAGTGGGGCGAATTAGCGGATTTTCGCCCATTAATATTTGTAGTAGCTTAGCCGTGTTACTCCCGGATTTTTGCGAAAATTGGGGCTGGAATTTCATTCGCTTATCGGTTTCCATAGTTAGTTATTTTAGAGCGAAGTCTTATACGCTTATTTTGAGTTTGGCATTAAATAATGCGACTGCCAAGTCCATCAAACCTGGAATTTTAGCGTATTTAAACTGCGGTTACTTGCGTAAAATTGCTTTTATAAAAAAATAAATTAGGAGCGATCTGGCGGTAACTATATGAGATTTTATTTTTTAACGAACCACAGAGGCGCAGAGGACGCTCCAGAAAGAAAAAAGAGAGAATTTTACCAATTTGTATGATAGAAGAAGATCGGGATAAATCTCCGTTGAGGCTACTCAGGGAGCAAAATCAGCTAACGCAATATCAGTTAAGGCAACTCATTGGAGTTTCTGAACGCAGGCTGAGCGATTGGGAAAATGGCAAAGCGCTTTGCCAAACTTGGAAAATGCTGTGGCGTTGGCGCGTGTTTATCAGGTTTCGCTGAAGGCGATTTGTCAGTGTTGCGGGATTGATGTTACGGGTGTTCCTGGTGACTAGGTATGAGAGACTTCGCTTTTTAGCAGCGGGTTGAAGTTGCGATCGCTTGATTGTAGTACCCGCAGCATTTTTGGATAGAAGCGAGCGGCTCTAATATGAATAGACGGTTGTATTGAATGGTTTGTAATAGCTCGCGTAAGATTTCAATCAGATCGGGTAGTAATTCAGAACTGCCACATTTTTTGAGTGCCAATGCCGCAGCTAAACGAACATCAGCGTTTTCATCATTCAAAGTACTAATGAGTGGCTCAACTACTTGATTGCTGCCAATGTCTGCTAGCGCCCTTGCTGCATTTCTACGAACACCAGAGTCTTGATCGTTCAAAGCATGGATAAGAGTTTCAACTGCTGTCTCTTTACCAATCCACCCTAATGCCATTACTGCACTCCTACGCACTAAACAATGTCTATCCTTCAAGGCAAGGATGAGGGGTTCTACAGCCTTGTCATTGCCAATATCTCCTAACGCATCTGCTGCACAGGCACGAACATCAGCATCTTCATCATTTAACACATGGATAAGAGGTTCCACTGCTTTTTCACCACCAATGATTCCTAACGCTGTTGCCGCACTCATACGCACATAATCCATTTCGTCATTCAAAGCACAGATGAGTGGTTCAACAGCTATTTCTGTACCAACACAACCTAAAGCTTCTGCTGCATCGCTACGAACCCCAGAGTCTTCATCATTCAACGCACGGATCAGAGCTTCAACTGCTGCTTCACCGCCAATATCTCCTAACATATAGGCTGCGTAGCTACGCCGATCGGGATCTGGATCGTTCAAAGCAGAGATTATTTCAAAAATCCTCTCACTGCTAATACTCGATAATGCCTGTTCTGCCTTCTCTCGGATTCCGGCTGCAACAAAAGTGTCATCGCGAATACTTATTAACACTTGTTCTACACATTTGCGAACGTTCCAGTCTTGATCGTTCAACGCACGGCTAAGGGCTGCAACTGCCTTTTCAGTGCAAATTTTTCCTAACGCCTCTGCTGCTCTTGAACGAACATAATAGTGTTGATCCTTCAAAGCATAAATCAGCTGCTCAACTGCCCTTTTACTGCCTATTTTCCCTAATTCCTCTGCTGCGTAGTAACGAACGTCATACGATTGATGATTCAAAGTATTAATAAGAGCTTCCACAGCCATTTCGCTACCAATATTCCCTATCGCATTTATTTTTTGCTCATTTTCTTTTGTATCGTTCAAAGCTGATACTAGAATAGGAATCGCACAATCAGAGCGTGTTATTCCCAACAAATGAAGCTTCAAATCTTGAGGAATTTCTAAGTCACCCACTAACGCCACACAAGCCGCTTGAAACTCTGGTTTAACTGCACCTGCTAACTTTGCCCCTAACTGCCAATCTACCTCTAAAGCTAATTTCACCAATCGCAATACCTGCGCCTCGTCATCCACCTGCTGCAACACCTGCAAAATAGGTTCTGTCCATTTCAGATAATTCAAATAATCTCGTTTCAACTGCTCGTCGCTCAGTTGCAGTAAATTCTCTATTGGCAGATATGCTTGAGAATCAGCTTTATCGGTTGCGTCCATACCAGCAAACGCGGGACAATTTATGACCTTGATCCTAACCAACGATGACGGAATCGACGCCCCAGGCATCAGGGCGCTACAAAAAGCGGTAAACGGCTTTGGCGTAATTGTCGCCCCTGTTGACCATTTATCGGGATGCGGGCATCAAGTTACGACAACTCGCCCTATTCGCGTCCACCGCCGCGAGGAAAAAGAATATGCGATCGCAGGCACTCCGGCAGATTGTACCCGCCTCGCATTAACACATCTTTGTCAAAATGTCAAATGGGTACTTTCGGGCATCAACGCGGGAGGCAATATGGGAGTTGATGTTTATATTTCCGGCACTGTGGCGGCGGTGCGAGAAGCGGCGATGCACGGTATTCCCGGTATCGCGGTTTCCCACTATCGCAAAGGCAAGTTAAATGTAGATTGGGATACGGCGGCAAGGTGGACGGCTAAAGTATTGGATGAACTGTTCAATCGTCCCATCGAACCGGGATGTTTCTGGAATGTAAATTTACCCCATTTGTTACCAGGAGAACCCGATCCGGAGATCGTGTTTTGTCAACCTTCGACGCAACCTTTGCCGGTAAATTATCGAATTGAAGGTGATGAATTTTACTACGTGGGCGAGTATGCAGCACGCGATCGCACTCCCAACACCGACGTAGATGTCTGCTTTTCCGGCAAAATCGCCGTCACGTTATTGCGACTGTAGTCATTGCTAATTGCTAATTGCTAATTGCTAATTGTAGGTAGGGTTTCCTACCTCAACCCAACCAATGTTTTTGATTGTGTAGGGGCGGGTTTTACGAGAGATCTTTGATAACAGCGCAAAGAATAAATAAACCCGCCCCGTCTTACTGTAAAATTCCTACAGGTAATCGCAGAAACAGGAAGAGGCACAATGCGGATTTTAATCATGGGGGGAACCCGCTTTATCGGGGTTTATTTGACAAAAATTCTGGTGGAACAAGGCCACGAAGTTGTATTATTTAATCGCGGCAAGAAGCCTGCACCCGTAGAAGGGATACAACAAATTCACGGCGATCGCACCGACGCCGCCCAATTGAAAGAAAAGCTATCCGGGGAAAATTTCGACGCGATTTTTGATAACAACGGACGGGAATTAAGCGACACCCAACCCCTAGCAGAAATCTTTAAAGATCGCGTGCAACACTTTGTTTATATGAGTTCCGCTGGGGTTTATTTAAAATCCGACCAAATGCCCCACATCGAAGGCGATCCAGTCGATCCAAAAAGCCGTCACAAAGGCAAGCACGAAACTGAAACTTTTCTGGCAGAATTGGGTTTACCTTGGACTTCGATTCGTCCGACTTATATTTATGGCCCCCAAAATTATAACGATTTAGAGGCTTGGTTCTTTGAGCGAATTGTGCGCGATCGCCCCATCCCCATCCCTGGTAACGGATTACACTTCACCCAATTCGGACATTGCAAAGATTTAGCCAATGCAATGGCGGCTGTACTGGGAAATACTCAAGCAATAGGTCAAATTTATAACATATCAGGAGAGCGATTCGTTACCTTTGACGGACTCGCACGCGCTTGTGCCACTGCTGCCGGAAAATCACCAGAATCGCTGCAAATTGTCCATTACGACCCGAAAAAATTTGACTTTGGCAAGCGCAAAGCATTTCCCATGCGAGTGCAGCACTTTTTCGCCTCAATTAATAAAGCGATCGCCGAACTGAATTGGAAACCAGAATATGACTTAATTTCTGGTTTAAAAGATTCGTTTCAAAATGATTTTCTTGCCTCTGGACGCGATAAATCTGAAGTAGATTTCTCAGTCGATGACGAGATTCTTAAAGCAGTTTAGAACTGCACTAGCATCACCAGAAAAAGCGAGGCAGGAGCCTCGCAGATCTCGTTCCCAGGCTCCAGCCTGGGAACGAAAGTCACGAGGCTCCTGCCTCGTCAATAAACAACGAAAGCCACGAGGCTCCTGCTCGTCAATAAACAGATGAATTATGCGCGAGTATCTACATCTAACTCTTCGTGACGGAGTGTTTCTGTTGCTTCGACGGTATCGCGCGTCACTTCTTTTCTGACATCAACTTCCTCGCGCACGAAGGCTTGTTTTTTGATATCAGCCGTTTCTTCGTAGATTGCCATTTGCGCCACATTGCCTTCTTTAAAAGCAGTATTGTCTGGAAATACGGGACTATCTACGGCTTTTGGAGTGGTACGCTCAATGATAACGCGCTCTTTTTCTACAGGAATTGCAGTGCGTACAGTTTCAGTTTCAACGCGCTTACCAATTGTGACTTCGCCAGTTTTGCGACGGCTTTTATCTACGATCAGTTTTTCTTCGTAGAGCCTAAACTTTTGATGGTCGCGATCGCTCATCTGGTACAATTCAGGCTCATGCTCGTAAGTATAAGTATTGCGGTCATAAGCAGCCGCAACAGGTGCGCTGACAACGGGTGCTGTTTCTACACGCGGTGACGCTTCTACGGGTAATGTCGCTTCCACAGTTGGAGTGCGATAAACGCCCCGCACTCGCTCCTCATAATCATAATCTACCGTCATGCTGTCATCGTATTCTGGTAGTCTTTCTGCTTGTTCTTTGCTCGTAATACCTATGGCATTAATCCGCTGATATTCAACATCAACGCTACAACGACCAACAGGGAGTAAGACTTTTTTACCAAAAATCCAGAAACCAGTATCAATTACAAAATATCGAAAACGCCCGGTTTCATCAACTAACACGTTATGAATTGTGCCAATTTTTTCATCTGTTTTTCCGGCATATACGGGAAGCCCTTTGACATCTTCGCCGTCAAAAGCATCTTGCCGATAGTTTGGATTGAAATCCTCTAATTTGTACAGTGCCATTCTCGTTTCCTGTATGATCTAGATTAACTTCTGCATCCACTTTAGATAGATATTCAATTTATTCCTTCCTTCTTTTGACTGAAATTGTATTACCTTTATAGATATAACTTGCGACATAGAAACCCGGTTTCTCATAGAAACCGGGTTTCTGAATCCGGAAACAAACGTCTGTTAAATTCTAATTTTGGTTATGCATTTTTGTTAGATAGATTTTGAGGCCACAAATAAATTCCACCAGAAATTAAGGTGAGGGCAACAGAAATCCAGAAAGCAATCAGAGAGGGTGTTTGCCAAACTTGAGGGAGAGGAGCGATTAAAAGCGCGATCGCCACAATCTGACTCACGGTTTTGAGCTTACCCCAGATATTCGCCCCGGAGATCGTAGTTTGGTTAACGCGCCAGCCTGCGATCGCTAACTCCCGCCCTAAAATCAGAAACACTCCCCAAGCTGGCACTTGCCCTAGTTCAATCAACGCCAGCAACGGCGCTAAAACCAGCAATTTATCCACCAAAGGGTCGAGAAACTTACCTAAATCGCTGATTTGGTTTAATTTCCGCGCCAAATAGCCATCCAACCAATCCGTACCGGCAGCTACGATAAAAATTGCCACGCAAATCCAGCGCATTTCAACCGTTGGGTTGTGCAATCCGTACAGGATAAAAGGCAACCCCAGCAAGCGGGAAAAGGTAATCCAGTTGGGAATGGTCATGAATTTTGAGCCATCAGCCATCAAATCTCAGCTTAGCTCATATTACAGGCAAAGTTGTCTCCCCCCGATAACTTGATATTGCCCTGCCCCAACAAAAGTGCTGGTAAAATAATGTCCATCTGTAGGGAACATGTTTTAGCTTGTCTCCCGCCCGATAACTTGATATTGCCGTGCCCCAACAAAAGTAAAGTGCCGTAAAAACAATGTCCAGCTGTAGGGAACATGTTTTAGCTTGTCTCCCGCGCAATAAATTGATATTGCCGTGCCCCTACCACAAATATCCAGGGGTGAACCCTAAAACATAACCCCCCTAAAAAAGGGGGGTTTAAAAACATACAAAAACTGAGTTTCTTAAATGATTTATGCGTTCAACACAAGCACAGAATAACAAGTAGATGCACCACTGACGATCGAATTGATTTACCCCGTAGTCTTAACCCAAACTGCCGTAACTAGCAAGCACCACTCTTATTTAAGACAACGCGGATAGTTTTCAGAATTAGGTGGATGTCATAGGCAATTGACCACTTACGCTGGTAGTCCAGATCCATTTTGACGATATCTTCAAAATCTTTAACGCTAGAGCGACCATTTGCTTGCCACTCGCCAGTTATACCCGGTTTAACTCTCAATCGTTCCCAGTGGTGGGGTTCGTATTTCATCACTTCATCTACTGTAGGCGGACGAGTTCCCACCAAGCTCATATCTCCCTTCAACACGTTCCAAAATTGGGGTAATTCGTCTAAACTGGTGCGGCGCAGAAACCGACCAATTCTGGTAATGCGAGGGTCGTTTTCGTTCTTAAAAATATTACCTTTCGCTTGATTGCTAACCAGGTGTTTGAGTTTATCAGCACCAACTACCATCGAGCGGAATTTCCAAATCCGGAAAGTGCGACCGTTCAGACCGACGCGAATTTGACTGTATAAAATTGGCCCTGGGTTATCGAGTTGGGTAGCGATCGCAACCGGAACCGCCACAATGGCTGCAATCCCCAATCCTACCACAGATCCCGCAACATCAATCAGGCGCTTGGTTGTGCTTTTAACAGAGGGATGTATGTACTTTCTCGCCGAACTTACCCTGCGGCGTTGGCGAACACCCTTGGTTTGAATTCGACTCGTAGCAGGCACGTCAGATGTAATCATCGCACTCGCGGTCAGCTTCTGGGGTTAATCGTTCTTCAGTTGCCAATATAACCAGAGTTGCTCGCCCACGGAATTGGTGGAACTACAGATTCACCAAATCTTTGAACTCGGAAGATGAAATGTAAAGTTTCGATGATCCTGTTTGCATATTTACCGATATACAGTTGCAGTTAACGCATTTATCCTGCTACGAAGCTTTCCCTAATTTCTCCTAGTTTTTACGGGTTTTTCTAGATATTTTATACCAACAACAGTGATATTACCCTGATGCAAGTTTTTGGCTGCAACCTTTTAAAGCCTTTGCACGCAAGGTTTTTACACCAGGGGCGCTTATTTAATTACTCAGTATTGAACGTAACTAAGTATAATTATCCCCTGTTGATGGCTGGGGTCAACCAGTAAATGCCTAATGGTTCCTCGAAGGTTTGATGGGTTGGCTCCAAGACGGCATTAAAATAGCGGCGCAGGCGATCGCTTGTTTCGGTATTGAGGCAATAGGTTTGATTGTCTTGTTTCTGGAACAACGGTGCAGATGCGTTCGCTACATTCTGTCGCGACGCCTCGGTTAGCATCAACGCATCCGCGTAAGAAGGCACAATTCCAGGGGGAAGATAACCTTCTAAATAAGCGAGGATGCGTTGCTGAATTGCACCCGTATTAATTCCCCGCCGCTCGAGTAACTGAGTAATTTTCCCTACCGAGAGCGGTTGCTCGCGCAAGCTGCGTAAAAGTTCTAACAGTAGAAAATAGTCTCCGTACTGATGTCGGGGTGCATCCAAAACTTGGGGGTATAAAGGCAAAGTCACCAATCCCAAAGCAACGCTGGCGTTTTGGTTAATGTCTTGAATTAAAGTAGCATTGGGGAGTTTTTGACGCAGCCACTCTCGCATCGCGTCGATGCGAGCGGTTCCACCCGTACAAATTACTTGACGAATCGATTCTACCGCCACGCCGTGGCGCACGAGCAAAACGTTTAGTTCGCGATTGAGGCATTGAATAAAAGGCGAATAAACCAGATTTTCCAATGTCTGACGCTGCAATACCCAACGGTATCGATCGATTTCTAACGTAGAACTATCTTGATGTTGCAGGTTCAGTTTTAGATGCTTTGCTGCTTCTAAAAGTATTTGTCCGGTGGGGGAACTTTCTAAAATTTGCTGCAAGCGATAGCGCGTCGCCAGATCTGGTTCTCCGGGTAATGGCAATTCTAAAGCAGAATTTTCCGGATCGATTAATCGCTCTGCAATCCTGCCTGCTTCATCTTTTAACAGTAGCTGGCAGATAATATCTTGGTCGATAAAGTTGCCTGCATAGGGAAAACTGCGACCAGCGAAGTCCGAGTAAGATAGCGAGGTAATATTTTCCGGTATTTCTACCAGTCCCAGTTCGGTTGTGGTAGCGCCTGAGTGGATAATTAAAGTATCGCCTTGCCAAGTCAGGTTAGCTTGTACGATCTGGGCGAGTGCCGAAGCGATCGCTTCCTCTACAAAGCAAATTTGTTCGGCACTTGCGACTAAAGAAGCCCCTAAAATAGCTTCTCGGACGTTAAAGCGATATGCTTCGGGCCAATCTGCGGGGGTTGATGCGATCGCTCCTGCTAACTCGCTCAGCGCTGCATTCAAATTTTCTGGCTCCAAACCTAATGCTGCAATTGAAACTTGGGCATTTTCCTCGTTTTGGTCGCCTGGTTTTAGAGTCGAAAACAAAGCTTGCAGTGCTTGCCTAATCGAGTGTAGGTCAAGATTCTGCTGCTGTATCCCTGGTTCCCATCTGCCAGTCTCGTCTGAGTAATAAGGCAAGCCAATTTTCAGATATTGCTTAAAGTTCTTGAGCAATATTCCCGACTCTGGATCGCAGGTTTCTTTGGCAATCAAAAAAGTCGCACTTTCGCTATTTTCTTGTTTTAGGCAAACAATAGCGGGTAAGCGAAATAAAGGCTCCCCTTCATCCATTTCTCCGCGGATTGACCAGGTAATGGGATAAACCTGGCGGGTTTTGGCATTCAATAATGCCGCCGACAGCCCGGTTGTACCAAAATCAATTCCCAAGTACCAGAAGCGAGGGGGTGTTGATGGAGCCGCATCCAATGTGGATAAAAAAGAATCCCTATTTGTTACTGCTGCTTTCCTTGGCTTTTCCGTTGCTGCTAGATATTTTTTTTCGATTTCGGGAGGGTTTAAGTTGTCAACTTCCGGTTGAGTTAAATCCCCATTAATATCCGGTGCTGAGTCTTGGGTCGAACTGCCAAACAGTTCATCAAATTCAGCCAAAATCTCATCAGGGATTGCGGAAGCGACTTCTTCATCTTCTTGGGCTATATCCCCAGTGGACGCCTCTGGAGCTAAATTAGAAACTAAGCCACCATTGGCATCTTCTTCTCCTGAGGTTGAAACAGTCGCTTCTATATTTAGATCGGATTCTATCTGCCCGATCAAGTTTTCTACAGATTCCTCCGACTCTTCCAAACTGGAAACATTCTGTAGCGTCGTATCAACGGTCACCTGCTGTGTCATCGGTAGCAAGGAAGACTCCTCCTGTTCCTCATTGTCTTCCTTGTCGCTTTCATCCCCGACCGATTTTGACCCCAGCACATCGTCCTGTGGCGTATCAGGTTGACCGGGCGCAGAATTCTCGATTAAGTCGGTCAGGGAGCCAATCGTATCGACGCTTTCTGCCTCGCGGATACTGCCTAACGACGTTTCTGCCGGTTGGGTTAGGGCGCTCTCTGTTTGTGCTACCAGCGCCGCCATTCCTCCATAAAGCGATTCTTGTTTTCTGTCGCTTTCTATATTTGAATTTTTGCTCTCTGTACGGTTGACATCAGAACCAGATTGTTGGGATGGACGCCACTCAAAACCGGCATAGGGTAGGGGTATGTCGTCAGGAGCGTACTGCTTGAACCGAGAAGGATTTTGCTGGGATAATCCAGGTGCTGATGCGGAGGGGGTGACTGTTTCTGTTGTGGCAATTTCTGGTGCTAATTCCTGTTCGATCCCAGCCAGCATATCCCTCAACATCGCTTCGCTTTCGGCGCTGAGGCTATGCATTTTCTCCAGTCCCTCAGAAAAAGACGACCGATATTTCTGAAGATTTAACTGTAGCGATTCAAACATTAAATTCAGTTTGGCATCGAGGGAATTCAACAGTCGATCCAGCTTTGCTTGCCGCTTCCGCAGTTGATCGGCGGAGTCTTGCCACCGAGGATGCAAAGTTACATCTGTTACTTCTACATTCGCGGAGGGATTGGGGGGAGATTGGTCGGTTATTAACTGAGTTTCTAGATGGGAGAGAGTTTGCAGGATCTGTGGCGTGAGAGTTTCCTGTAAATTACCCATCAGCGCTTGAAAGAATTGAGCGATCGCTTGCTGCTGCTCTTGTGTCGATTGTTGCTGAGTGGATAAGTAGTTTTGTCGTTGCTGCTCTAGTTGCTGGATTTCTTGGATCAAAGCTTGCCGTTGCTGACGTAAAGCGGCGATCTCGGACTGCGCTTGCTGCAATTGTGGCTTTGAAGTTTCTTGGGAGGATGGCTTTGGCTCAAAAGCTGCTGACCTTACCAATTGTTGCTGCATCGAAACGAGGTTGCTACGAACTAGCTCTAGAACCCGACGCTGTTGAGCGCTTTCTCTAGAATTTAACCAACCCAAGCCAAAGGAGCCGGATTGATTGAGTACGGCGTCAATCTCCGCAATCATTGCCTGAATTTGATCCGTCTGGAACGTCACGATTGACTCCCTGGTTATAATTGACACTCCCCGCAGCGAGAGCATCGGGGGATGAGTAGTCTGTACCACGGAAAACACCCAATTGCTCCTTGTCCTGGGTGTTGTCGCGGGTTAAGAATTATCAAGAGCACGGTTCTACACAAAGTGTATGCTAAAAACAGCAAGGGTTGACAGCGTAGTGAAAATTACGGCTGCTTGCCAGCTGAGTGGTTCTAACGATCCCGACTGTCAAGCCCGGTGCAGCTAGCTATAGGGTTTTGCCGCAAAAGCTTGCGCGATCCAAAGCCTCCGTTCAAGATCGCGATCGGGTGTCATCCTCAGTAGGTTGGAAGGGATTCGCTTTCCGAAGATCGCCAATGTAGACGCTACTATATGGGAACTGGTTCGCAAAAAGCGGATGCTTAAGGCACGCGATCGCTTGCCGCAGTCGTTCTATACTGTTCTGACATCCTCCCGACACCGACCTTGACAGGTACGGTGCGGGGTTCCCAACTCAACCACCAAACTTATCAAGCTTTGCTTTCACTTATTTGACAGAGGTTCAAATGTCCTTGGGCGTTAATTCGGGAGTGTCCCCCCCTACTCAAAAGTTCCAATCCTTTTGCCAAAAGATTACGACTGGCGTTTTCATCCCTGTCGAGAATACAGCCACACTCACAAGCATGGGTTCTCTCGGACAAAGACTTTTTCACAATCCGATGACACAAGCTACACTCAGTACTGGTGTACTGAGGTGGAACGGCAATGACAATTTTGCCAAATACAATTCCGTAGTATTCCAACCACTCAAAGAATTGTCGCCATGCAGCATCGCTAATACTTTTGGCAAGATGACGATGCTTGACCATATTACGCACCTTCAATGCCTCAAACACCACCAAATCGTTAGATTTGACCACGCACCTTGCCAATTTCACGGCAAAGTCTTTACGCTGACGAGAGACTTTCAGGTGTTTTCTACCCAACTTATTAATCGCTTTTCTGCGCTTTTTAGAGCCTTTTACCTTACGGCTGACTCTACGCCCAAGACGTTTAAGAGCTTTCTCCGACTTTTTCAGATGACGAGGGTTATCAACCTTATTGCCTCGATTGTCGGTGTAGAAGTGCATCAACCCAACATCAAGAGCAATTATTTGCTCGGTTGGTTTGACTTCTTCAAGTCGGTCGTGATCGATGCAAAATTGAGCATAGTAGCCATCTGCTCTACGTACTACTCGAACCCGCTTAATTTGTTCGAGTTGGTAGTATTTCAGATTGAATGCTCCAATCATGCGAAAACTACCAGCCTTAAAACCATCAATAAAAGTGATAGACTGTCTATCTTCCGAAAGTTTGTAGCCAGTAGTTTTGTACTCAACAGAACGCGATTTTTTGAACTTGGGATAACCTTTTTTCTTTACGCTTGGATTTTTACAGTTGTCGTAGAAACGCTTAATCGACTGCCAAGCTCGTTCAGCAGATGCTTGACGAGCCTGAGAATTAAGCTTTTTCGCCCATTCGTACTCGCGAGCCAAAACAGCACACAGGGCAGACAAGTCGTATTGACCGACATCGCGATTATCCATCCAGTGTCGAATACAACTATTTCTGACAAAACCAGCAGTGCGAATCATCTCGTCGATAATTGCAAACTGTTTTGTAGAACCTCTGAGCTTGGCTTCGAGTACAAACAATACCAACATCCAAACAACCTTATGGCATTATTTTACCATAAGGTGCGCTACCGCGCCTTTGTTAATTGGTCAAAATTCATCTGGACACTGAAGAGTCGGTACAGTGCCAGCCTTCTTTTGACATTAAAGGTAAAGACGCTATCAGTCAGTGCCAATTCAGTAGGCCACTGTTGATATAGATCGCAGTTATTCGAGACTCCACGTGACACGATGGCCTCATGGAAGATAGAATCCGTCCTACAGAACCCCAGACGAATGTGAATGCGCTAATTCGGACCACGCCTTTTTTTACAGGTTTACCAGAACCCTCTGTCGAAAAAGCTACGGCTCACGTTGTCACGCGCAGCCATCCAGCCAATCAGGTAATTTTGCTCGAAAACGACTGGGGGAGTTCGGTTTACTTCATTTTGGATGGCTGGGTAAAAATTCGTACCTATAACCTGGATGGTAAAGAAGTAACGCTGAATATCCTGGGAAAAGGGGAAGTATTTGGTGAAATGGCGGCACTAGACGAGGTGCCTCGTTCCACCGACGTGATCACCCTGACTGCCACGACGATCGCTAACTTGCCCGCTCAGGATTTCGTACAGTTGATTTATGGCGAACCAATGGCGGGAGTCCGCTTATCCCAGCTAATGGCGCGACGCCTGCGTCAAGTTAACCGTCGCCTGCGCTTGCGGGAATCCGATAGTATGTCGCGGGTAGCAGATACAATTCTATTCTTGGCTGACGGGCAGGGTAAGCGCACGTCAGAAGGAACCGAAATTCCCAATTTACCCCACCGGGAATTAAGCAGTCTCTCTGGACTAGCGCGGGAAACGGTGACGCGCGTACTGACGAAGCTCGAAAAGAAAGGATTGATTCAGCGAGATCAGGAAACCCTACGTATCCCCGATATGAACGCCCTGGAACGTCTGATTATCTAAAGAGCACCTGAGCAGGTGAACATTCATTTTTGGGGCGGGTTTCACCCATAACCTCAGAACTCCTACCAACAACTTAACTCTTCCCGCCCCTTTTGGTGAGCAGGTGAACATTTTTGGGGCGGGTTTCACCCATAACCTTTGGCAAAAATAGACAATTTAATTAAACCAGCCCCTTTTAGGTGAGCATGAACGATCCGTTTGAAGATGCGCCAGAGTCCACAGTAACCGATGCTACTTCGAGTCGCCCCGTATCCGATCCCCAGGTGCGAGCCACAAATGCTTTGGTTTTGGTGGAAACTGCTTTTTTAGCCAGTACCGCCAGCTTGATTTGGCTGGTCAATTATTACTTTCCCCTCGGTCCGGTGCTGCGAATCTTTTTCCCAGTACCAATAGCCTTGGTTTATCTGCGGTGGGGCTATCGCGCCGCTTGGATGTCGGCTTTGGTTTCTGGGTTGTTGCTTTCGGTACTAATGGGACCGCCCCGCAGCATTCAGTATTTTATGCCGTTTGGATTGTTGGGCGTCCTGCTGGGGGCTTGTTGGCGACGCCGCACTAACTGGGCTGTTTCTATCAGCTTGGGTTCGCTCCTGGGAACGATCGGTTTCTTTTTTCGGTTTTGGTTAGTTTCAATTTTGTTGGGGGAAGACCTCTGGGTTTATTTAATCACTCAAGTCACCCAGCTAGCAGAGTGGATATTTTTAAAGTTGGGGTTATTGGCTACCCCCAGCGTCTTGTTGATTCAAGCGATCGCTCTCGCTATCGTCCTGCTCAACAATATCGTTTACCTCTTCGTCGTCCACATCGCCGCTTGGTTTCTCCTCGACCGTTTGGGAAACCCCATCCCCCGCCCCCCCACTTGGGTACAAGTCATGCTCGATTATGAAGGCGAGTAAGGAAATTTTTGATTTCAGATTTCAGATTTCAGAAAAGCAGAATTGAAATTAAATTTGTAATTTTTATTGTTCAATCTGGCATTAATTAAATCTGATTTTATCAAATCAAAAATCAAAAATTAATTTTATGCGCGATGATTCATTACCGATTCAGATTTCAGATTTCAGAAAAGCAGAATTGAAATTAAATTTGTAATTTAATTACTTCAATCTGGCATTAATTAAATCTGGTTTTATCAAATCAAAAATCAAAAATCAAAAATCAAAAATTAATTTTATGCCCGATGATTTATTACCGATTCGCGTTTATACTGAAATACCAGCAGGACATCGATGGTTGCAGCGATACCAAGGTTGTACTCCTGCGATCGCTTGCGTTTTAGGCTTTACTGAAACTGGGTTAATTCCAGGAATATCGGCGGCGGGTGCAACGCCAGATAGCAGGCGCTATACTGCGATCGCAGATGCCGAGTTTTTATCCAAAGGTTACCAAGTCAACCCCCAATATCCCTTACCACCCCTATCTGCGGGCGCTTCCCCCGTACTCATTACCCGCGCGGTGGTGGAAAAGCTGTCGCTACCACTTTATCTATTTAACGCTGGACTACCCCAACCTCCCTCGGTACCTACAATTGATTTAGGCGGTACAAAAGCTAACTGTCTCACCTCTGGAAATGCTCTCAAACTAGCAACGGTAAAACATTTATTCGACCAGGGATTGACATGGGGCGAAAAGTTAGCCCAAAACCACTCATCGGGCTATCTGGTTTTAGGCGAATGCGTCGTGGGAGGAACGACAACGGCACTTGCAGTTTTAACTGGCTTGGGTATCCCCGCCTCTGGAAAGGTCAATAGCAGCCATCCGCAATGCAATCATGCCCAAAAGTGGGCGCTCGTGCAAACAGGACTGCAAGCCGCAAGGGAGAGATGGGGAGCAGGTGACTCCGTGAGCGGAGGCGCTCTTGAGCAGGTGAGGGCTGTAGGGGCGGGTTTTACCGATAGCCATACAACTAAAACAGACAATTTAACTCTTCGGGCCCCTCAAAAAGAGCAGGGAAGATGGGGAGATGGGGAGAATACAGAGTCAAATTCACCTCTGCCCACCTGCCCAAGATCCCCTCTACCCCCGCTAGAGTTAATCGCAGCGGTGGGAGATCCGATGCAGATAGTGGTGGCTGGGATAGCGATCGCCGCAAGTCGCACGACGGGTGTGATGCTCGCTGGCGGGACGCAAATGCTCGCAGTCTATGCGCTCATCCGCGACTTAGCCCTAAAATATTCCCTCAATTGGCAAAGCGAACAAATTGTCGTCGGAACAACCCGCTGGGTAGTCGAAGACCCCACGGGCGATACGGTAGGATTGGCTCGAGAAATTGGCTCAGTACCTTTGATAGCTACCCAGCTGAGTTTTGCCACCTCGCGTTACCCAAAGCTACAAGCTTACGAACAAGGATACGTCAAGGAAGGTGTGGGAGCGGGTGCTTCCTGCATTGCGGCTTCTCTATATAAAGCGTGGAACCAAACTCAACTACTTCAAGCTGTTGAATCTATCGCCGAACGTTTAGATGGAAAATCTTAATCAAAAACAGACAAGCAAAACTCCTTGTCTGTTCGGGAATGACGCACACCTTGCATACATTTTCGACAAACCAAGCCTATATCAGCTAGACTACCGGGTTAATGAACTCTTTGAGCCAGTAATTGTTCTTCTAAAGCGGCAATGCGGTTGTATGCTGCTGTTAGTTGCGCGGTTAGCCGTTGGATTTGGATTTCTGGCGATAACTCTTTTTCCCGGGTAGTAGAACCCGCATCTAGGTAGTTGGTATCAACCAGGACATCTTTGTGTGCAAAAGCCGTATCCAGACGGCTATTACCTAAAGCAGAGTAGCGTCTTTCGCTGATTTTCAACGGCGAGCCGTCAGTGCTAGAACCCGCCGTCAGCCTTACCTCAGACAAAACTTCGGATAATTTATGACTTAGCTGCTCAATAATTTGGTAGAGTGCATCGACTTTGTGATTCAAAGCGATGATTTGATTTTGTAGTGAATCCATGCCAAGCCCCAATTAGTGCTGATTGCTTACTTCATCCTAAATAACAATAAGTTAAAAGTTATCTAACAATAGGATTATTTAACCTTTGATAAAAATCGCACTATCATCTGCTTTTCATAATTGTGATAAAACTTTACGTTAATGCCGCAGGTGAATAGGAAAAAATAACTAGCAGGAAGGTGAGTTAATAATTTTTTCGGTTATGGGTCAAAAGGGTAGTAGGTCTATATTCCATGACCTATTACCCGTTACCGATTAAGCTAAAAGAGTGGGATACGAGCAGCCACGAGCCAAAAGTCAGATGAAGAGACGGTATTTTTTAGCAGGTGCAGGAACCCTGACGTTGTCTGGGTTCTTAAGCGGGTGCGGGCGCGAGTCTGGAACAGCGTTGAAAGTACGGCTGCTGAAAGATTCTATCCCCGCTCAAATTTTAGATGAATTTCGCAACGGGTTGGATCGGTCAGCCAGATTGGATTTTGTGGCGGAAGCTCAGCTATTGGATTTATTTACACGGCTGCGATCTTGGCAGAAAAAACCAACCGACAATAATTGGCAAGAGCGGCTGTTGCCTTTTGGAAACCAAAAAACCACTCCCAGCGCCGATTTGGTGACGTTGGGGGATTATTGGTTAGCCCCGGCAATTAGACAGGGGCTAATTCAACCCCTAGACCCAAAACAGCTTAAAGCGTGGCAGCAATTACCGCCAGAGTGGCGAGAAATCGTGCGGCGCAATGATACTGGACAGGTCGATCCAAAAGGAAAAGTCTGGGGCGCGCCTTACCGATGGGGCAGTACGGTTATTGCCTATCGGCGGGATAAATTTGAGTCTGCTGGCTTGAAGCCGCCTACGGACTGGTCGGATTTGTGGCGAGAGGAGTTACGCTCACGCATTTCCTTACTCAACCAACCCCGAGAAGTCATCGGCCTCACTCTAAAGCAACTAGGATTATCCTACAACACCCCAAATCTTGACAAAGTTCCACAACTCAAAGCAGCCCTCCGCACTCTAGACCAACAAGTCAAATTTTATAGTTCCAATGCCTACCAACAACCCCTAATTCTAGGAGACACCTGGCTAGCTGTTGGTTGGTCTACCGATTTGTTGCCTCTAGCGCGCCGCTATCGTCAAATTGAGCTAGTAGTGCCCAAATCCGGCACAGCACTTTGGGCAGATTTGTGGGTACGCCCCAAAAACGATAAAAGTCAAGATACTCCACCTTTAGTGCCACAATGGATTGATTTCTGTTGGCAACCAAACGTTGCACTTCAACTTTCTCGATTTACCCAAGCAGTCTCACCCGTATTAGTTAGCATGAAACCTGGTGAAATACCAGACTCGTTAAAAAACAATCGGGTAATTTTGCCACCACCAGAGGTTATCCTTCGCAGTGAATTTCTTCGTCCCTTGTCTCCAGAAACGGCGAAACAGTACCAGTCGCTTTGGGCAGAAAAAAGTTAAACAGTTTTGGCAAATATGCCTAGTTCGAGGGCTAGCCGTCGTGGGTAGATTTTTGGGGAAAAAAGCTTGCGATCGCGCTGATTTCAATTAAATCAGGACTTACGCCCCCAATACCTCAAATGCCGATCCCCCCTAGCCCCCCTTACCAAGAACCCCTCTTAGCCCGCTGTTAAACCGCGCTTCCCTTGGGGGGATCGATGTGTAAGTCGTCTAAATTTTGGATAGCATTACCTCACTGGACTTTTGAAAACCCGACCGATAACAAAGATGGCTCGACATCAAAACACCGAAACCATAGCAAAAATATTAGTCGTTGACGATATCCCGGAAAACTTACGTTTGTTAGGTAATGTTTTACGAAAAAATGGCTATGCCGTGCGCCCCGTTCCCGATGGATATTTAGCCCTAGAAACTGTTAAAAAAAGTATACCAGACTTAATTTTGTTGGATATAATTATGCCCAACTTAGACGGGTATGAAGTGTGTCAAAAGCTCAAAGATGACCCGCAAACCAGGGATATTCCGGTGATTTTTTTAAGTGCGCTTTCCGACGGTTTTGATAAAGCTAAAGCCTTTGAAGTTGGAGGGGCTGACTATATTACCAAACCCTTTCAAGTAGAAGAAGTCTTAGCGCGGGTCAAACATCAACTGACGCTGAAATCTATGCAAGTACAACTGCGGCAAAGAAATGAAAAATTAATCTCGCGCAATATCCGACTGAAAAGGGAAATCCGCGAGCGCCGACAAGCTGAAGATGCATTACGCAATAGCAAATATTTTCTGCAAAAGCTTGCCGATACAGTGCCGCAGATTTTGTTCCTCTTTGACCTCGCTCGGGGAACAACAGTTTATTTTAACCAGCAGTATACTACAATTTTAGGCTACTCGCCGGAGGAAATTTCCCAAGCTTCGAGACAGTGGTTGATCGATTGCTTTCATCCAGACGACCAACACTTATGCTACGACATATTGAGTCGCTTTATCAATCTGGGCGACAATGAAGTTCTGTCTACTGAATATCGCTTCCGACACAAAAATGGCGAGTGGCGTTGGCTTTTGGCGCGAGAAGTAGTATTTGCTAGAGACGCCAGTAGCAAACCGACGCAAATTCTTTGCTCAGTAGAGGATATAAGCGATCGCAAACTTGCCGAAACCGAACTGCAACAAGCAAAAGAAGCAGCCGAAGCCGCTAACCGTGCCAAAAGTATTTTCATCGCCAACATGAGCCATGAATTGCGGACACCCCTCAACGCCATTCTGGGCTTTTCTCAACTGATGAATTATGACCCAACTCTCTCAAAAAAACAACTTGAAAACCTTAGCATCATTCATCGCAGTGGCGAACATCTGCTGACTCTGATTAACCAGGTGCTTGACCTCTCGAAGATTGAAGCAGGGCGCATGACCCTATCGGAAAATAACTTCAACCTCCACCACTTACTTGCGGATCTGGAAAATCTGTTTTCTTTGAAAGCAAAAGATAAAGGTTTAAACTTAGAATTTAACTTGGCTGCCGATGTCCCCAAATATATTCGCGCCGATGAAGTTAAATTGAGGCAAGTATTGATTAACTTAATTGGTAATGGAATTAAATTTACTACTTTTGGCAGCGTAATAGTCACTATTCGCCAAAAACAACTGACAACAATCGAATTTGAAATAAAAGATACAGGCGTTGGCATTGCTGCTGTTGAACTCGATAACTTATTCAAACCCTTCATACAAACTGCTTCCGGGCAAAAAGTGCAGGAAGGAACCGGATTAGGATTAACTATTAGCCGTGAATTCGTTCGCTTGATGGGAGGTGAAATAAGCGTCATCAGTGGCGGTAAAATCTTTACTCCGGGAACCCTTCCCAGAGAATTGAACGACGACGCAACACCAAAACAAGGCACAACGTTTTTATTTGACATTCCCGTGGGTATTGCTTTGGAAATAGTTGAAAACCAACCCGAAAGTCGTCGCGTTATTTCCCTGGCTCCTAACCAACCAAAATATCGCATACTGGTCGTGGATGATAGCGATATAAATCGCCAATTGTTAGTTCAACTAATATCCCCCCTTGGCTTTGAAGTGCAAGAAGCCAGTAACGGTACTGAAGCGATAGAAATTTGGCAATCCTGGTCACCCCATTTGATCTGGATGGATATGCTCATGCCCGTTATGGATGGTTATGAAGCAACTAAACGCATTAAAAGTACAACCAAAGGTCAAGCCACTGCTGTGATTGCGCTCACGGCTAGCGTGTTGGAAGAACAAAGGGCAATCGTTTTATCGGCTGGCTGCGATGATTTTGTGCGAAAACCATTCCAACAACAAGCTATCTTTGAGATCATGGCTAAATATCTGGGAGTGAGTTATATCTATCAGGAAAAAGAGTCACCTTCGCGCCCCGAAAATGTGACTAATAAATTGTTAAATTTAACAGTTGTACTAGCAGGTATGTCAAAAAAATGGATTGTTAAATTGCATAAAGCCGCTCTTGACGCCGATTCGGAATTAGTTTCCCAACTAATCGAGGAAATTCCTTCATCTCATGCCCTTGAGTTAATGACTCTCAGGAATTGGGTTAATAAGTTTCAGTTTGAAATGATTTTGGATTTAACCGAACCATTCTTGGACAAAAAATAGTTCATGTTTAGTTCATAAAGAATCTGATTTTACTAGCTTTAACTTCAATTTAAGTTGTTTGAGTTCTGTGATATCGCTGACTGTAATTGAACAGCCATCGCCAAATTTAACGGCAATCAAGTGATACCATTTCTGAATCTCATCATAGTCCCAATAAAATTCTTGCTCCAGGGCTTCTCCTGTCTCAACAACTTGCACCAATGAATCAAATAATCCTGGAACCAGTTGATTAAGCTGTTTTTGTACAACCAACTTACCCATGATGTCTTCTCGTTTTTTCCCAAACAGTTTGGCAAGGACGGGATTAATTACCAAACAGCGGAAGTCATTTATTTCTCCATTTATGGTATCTCTAATCGCCTGCATGGCTGCAATTCCATCCCTGGAACTGTTCAATAAACTGGCGAGTAGGGCGCGAGATTGATAAAGAATTTCTGCGGTTTGTTGATGTCGTTCGATTTCCTGTCGCAGCTGGTGTTTTTGTTGTTGGATAGTGATTTGAGTTTGAATGCGGGCAATAACTTCTTTTGGCTGAAAGGGTTTTGTTATATAATCTACTCCCCCGACTTGAAACGCTTTAACTTTATCCACAACTTCGTCGAGGGCGCTGAGGAAAATTACGGGTATTTCTGCGGTTTCTGCATCTGCTTTTAGGGCGATGCAGACTTGATAACCATCCATCTCTGGCATTTTAATATCTAGCAAGATTGCATCGGGGGGGTTATTGCGGACTGTTCTAAATGCCATCTTGCCGTTGGTGACGCTGCGAACTTTGTAACCCTGCTTGGTCAAAACATCTGTTAAAAAACGCAGGTTTTCTATCAGGTCATCAACAATTAAGATATTCCCTTTGGAGTTTTCATTTTGATCGGTGTGGTTTTCTTCTTTTTTCTCAGGGGCATTTGTGGGGACGCCGCAAAGTTGCTCCACTAAATGTCGAAAGTTATTCTTGGTTACTTTTTCCCCAAATGCTTCTGAAAGACGTTGCCATAACAGCGAAGCTAAAGTTTTAATATGCGGTATACTCAAGTATAAGCTGTCGGCAACGCTGCTGTAGGTTTCGTTTTCCCAAGCGGCTTTGAGGATTTCTTTTTCTGAGGGAGTCAGTTGTTTGCCTGTTTTAGCTTCCAGACTAGCTTCTATAAATAAGAGTGCTTCTTCTCTGGTCATGAATCAATTACCTCTGAGTTGGTTGATTGGTGTTGACCTTGCGCTCAAATCCAACCTTCTTACCTTGACTGAGAACTCCTTATATTGGGAGTATCGATCTCAAGTTTGCAGTTTATTGGAGTGGTACTGAAGTTACAAGTATAAGTTGCCAAAGGCGAGTTCTGCTGATTAAAAACGCGAAGATTGTACTGGAAATCTCTGGCTACCGTACCAAAGTGGTTGACAAATGCGTAGCGTTCTAAATAGGTAAGCAAGCTCCAGATTTGTCGATTTACGATTAAATCTATCCGCCGCTCAGCCGGGTAAGCACACCAGTTGTTGATTAGTTTGTTGCCAAACTGTTCGTCAGCCCACCAAAGGCTAGGTCTTGTCAGTCCAGTTTGGGAAATAGTGTTTGCTGTCAGCACAGAACCAGAGGGTAGTCTAGGGGTGGGTGGTGGATTTGTTCCTTGTTGTAATCGCGGGCAATTTGTAGGAGTTGCAGAGCGATCTGGTGCAGCCATTGTTACTGCTGGTAAAAATAAAATTGCGCTGAGGTTGACAACGAGTAAAGCTATTTTGGATGTTGTATACAGTCGATTGCTAGCAACTAAAGTAGAGCCTTTAGGCAACAGCCGTGTGCGGGCAGCATTAATGCACCCGCTACACAAACTAAGGTGTACCTCTTGGGGCTGCAAACCGCTATGAATGCTTGGGTTGGATTGAGCGCGATCGCATTCCCACATCCTTCTATTTCGGTTTTGTGAACTTGATATTAAATGGGATTTTCGATTAAACATAAAGCTGCAAAATTGAAAATTTGAATTTAAAACCTGCAATCTAAAAGCTAAAATTCCTATTCCCAAAGGCGGCGACCTGCTGCACCATTAAGCCGCTGATGGGTATTTTGCAATAAAGCGGGGATATCCAAACGTTCTGGACAGCGGGGGAGACAATCCCCACACTCGGTGCAGCGGTTTCCTTTGACGCCTGGAAACCAATGTCCGGCATTTTCAAACATGCGGTAACGGTATTGACCGTAGTCTGTCATGTCGTAAGCAACGGCTAAATTTCGCAAGCGCAAGATTTCCGGAATGTTAATGTTTTCCGGACAAGGGAGACAAGCATAACATTGACTGCATTTATCGGTTCCTAGAGCGTTTTC
This sequence comes from Cyanobacteria bacterium UBA11371, assembly GCA_003486305.1. GTDB lineage: Bacteria > Cyanobacteriota > Cyanobacteriia > Cyanobacteriales > Aerosakkonemataceae > Microseira. The sequence goes on along the minus strand of DNGJ01000297.1, from coordinate 20,008 downwards.
CAAATGAGTCTCCAAGCGTTCTAAGATTTCTAATTCCAGGGGCGTTAGGGTTTCATCCTCTTGAGCAACTTTTAAAGGTTCGGTTAGTTCGCTTGGGTTGGCTGCGCCTAAACTAAGGGTGGTAATGCGCGGGTCGCTCAATAAAAATCGGTAACCCAGATGTAAAGGCGTCAAGGGATGGCACAGGTCTTTAAGCTTAGCAGGTGGCGTGTAGAGGCGTCCTCCTTTATCGGCGGGGGAAATAATCAAGACGCCCATGTCTTTTTTCCAGGCTAATTCAACCGCCCTGTCGTGGCGCTGGAAAAAATAGTAATAATGCAGATTGACAAATTCAAATAAATCTGTATTAATAGCTGCCTGAATCAATTCCAAGCAACCGTGGGTGGAAAAGCCAACGTGTCGCACCCGTCCATCGGCAACAGCTTGCTGGACGGCTTGCATACAGCCATCTGGGCGTTTTACCCAGTCTAGGTGTTCCCAGGTATTCAAGCCGTGAATTGCCAAACAGTCAATGTAGTCCAGATTCAACCTTAAGAGGGATTCATCGAGCCAACGCTGCATGGTAAAAAGATTGTCGGTTGGCGGGATTTTTGTGGTGATGTAAAGTTGGGAACGGGGCAGCGTTAAACCAGCTTTTAACGCTGCCCCAAGATATTCTTCGCTTTTTCCGTATCCCCTAGCTGTTTCTAGGTGATTAATCCCCTGGGCTATAGCTGCTTTAACTGTCTGCACCGCAATAGCTTCGGATTCTAGGTAGCGCATGGTTCCCAGGGAAAACGCTGAAAGCCGCAGATTTGTTTTTCCAAAACGCCGGTATCGCATTGGTCGATTGTAGATTTTAGATTTTAGATTTTAGATTGGGGGTCGGAAGAATAACCATCAAATCCTGGCATCTAAAATCCAAAATTGACGTATACTAGCTTTCGCCGCTGAAGCGTCCCCGTTGGATTAAATCTTCCGGTCTAAGGTTGGATAGAAATTCGCGGAAGGCTTCTTGTTCGGCTTGATCTGCTTCTCGATCGACGGGGATCGAGGCGTCGGCGATCACTTCTTCCATTACCCAGATCGGGCTGTTGGTGCGGAGAGCGATCGCGATCGCATCGCTGGGGCGGGAATCGATCTCTTTCTTAACTTCGCCTTGACGCACGATCAGCAAAGCATAGAATGTATTATCCTGAAGCGCATGGATGATAATCCGCTCCAAGGTCATCCCCCAACCTTCTAACATATTCACGAACAAATCGTGAGTCAGGGGGCGGGGAGGCGTTTGTTTTTCCAAAGCCGCAATTATAGATTTGGCCTGGTCTTGGCCTATATAAATAGGTAGCGCCCGTCTATCTGAAGCATCTTTCAGAAGCACTATCGGGCTGCGCGTCATGGCATCGAGTGCGATTCCGGCGACTTTCATCTCAATCATAGAACTCCTTGGGAGCTTGGAAACCGCCTCTAAGTTGAGCGGTAAACTGGTACTGTAAGGGTTAGAGGTAGGGATCGACGTAGTTGGGGGTTCGCTAGAGTTCATTACATGCACTCTATAACGGCTTTGGGAACCTGGTTACGGTCAAACCCATAAGATGGTCTTTACCCCAGTATGCCTCGATCTTGACGCCGATCTCACAGGTCGGGTTGGGGATTTTGATTATACACATAGACGATCGATCTGGCTAAATTGTTGCTTTTGCGACTATTTCCAGCCTAATAGACCAATTTTTGACGAATAAAGCAGTGTTTACAGGATTAATTCAAGCTTTAGGTACGATTGAACCCCAAGAGTCCGATCAACTACGGATTTCTTGCTCATCCGAATCCGCCGATCAAATTTTACAGGGTCTGGCGATCGGTGACAGCGTGGCGGTGGATGGGGTTTGTCTGACGGTGGAAGAGATACATTCGTTGGGGTTTGTGGCTTCTGCTTCCCCGGAAACCCTGCGCCGAACTACGTTAGGACGACAGCAAATGCAGAATGCCTGGGTAAATTTAGAAACATCGCTGCGGGTGGGCAGCAAGTTGGGCGGACATTTTGTCACGGGGCACGTGGATGGGGTGGGTGAAGTGCGATCGCTCGAAAAAACCGCCAATTCCTGGGAAATTACTTTTACCGCTCCGGAAATTGTCGCCCGTTATATTGTCCCAAAAGGCAGTATCGCCGTCAATGGGGTCAGTTTAACTGTTTCCGACTGCGACAATCAGGGAACTTGGTTTAAAGTTGCCGTCATTCCCCACACTTTTGCCGAGACAAACCTGCAATATCTCGAACCAGATACTTGGGTAAATTTGGAAGGAGATATTTTAGGCAAATATGTGGAAAGATTCCTGCATTTTGGCTCGAGGGGCGAAGTTTCCAGTTTAGAGACAATTACACCCGCCTTTCTAGCCGAACACGGCTACATTTAAATTTTAGGGCTGCTAATTGCTAATGGCTAATAGCTAATGGTTAATGGTCAATCCGGAAAATATTCCCATGAGCAATTAGCTATTAGCTATTAGCTATTTTTCAACGCCTTAGATTATAACTAGCAATTTGATTTATTTATCCTTTGTTTCAGATGCTTTTGCAGCATCAGCAAAACGTTGCTGACGTTCCTTAGATTTTCCTTCTTTGCTCTCTACCGTTTGTAGGGAACAAAACAAAGCAGGGCCAACAGGTTGCGTTCCAGGTTCATAGAAAGTATTTAAAGTAAGGCTTACAGACGAGGAGCTAGAATGGTTGCTTGCCTGATGCTGAAAGAAAACAATTAACTGCTGCTGAGGTAGTAAGGCAGTATATACAAAGACTTAAACCAAAACAAAAGCCGTCCTGGAAGGACGGGGCTTGTAACCCATTATTTTTGACCAGGTACTGCACGCCGAAGAAAGCGATCGCAAGATTTGGGTATTCCCACAGCGCAGCAATATACGCTCGATCGATAGGTGGCTCAGGCATATTTAAGATTGAAGATTTAAGGTTTCAGATTTAATTGTCAATCTGAAATCTTAAATCTGCAATCTGCAATTATCGGAAAGCGCCTTATATCCCTGCCCTTATAGGGCGGGGATATAAGGCGGGTCGCCGGAAGTATGGAGGCGACCAATAGATTTAACAACGAAGCCACAAAACTTCATACACATCTTATGTGCTGGGTGTTAATATAAGATGCATGGTAGGTAGGTCGAATCCATGATTGTTTACGAGTTCAAAGTTAAAGGGGAAGAAGCTCAGTATCGCACTATAGATGAGGCTATTCGCACTTCCCAGTTCATCCAAAACAAATGTTTGCGCTACTGGATGGAAAACAAGGGTTTGCGTCAGTACGACCTCAATAAATACTGTGCCGTACTAGCAGCGGAGTTTCCCTTTGCCGAAGAACTCAACTCAATGGCTCGACAATCTGCGGCTGAACGAACTTGGAGTGCGATTGCTCGGTTCTACGACAATTGCAAGAAGAAAGTTAAGGGCAAGAAAGGATTTCCGAAATTTAAGAAACACTGCCGCTCAGTTGAGTATAAAACAAGCGGATGGAAGCTTTCACCTAACCGAAAAGCTATTACTTTCCGGGATGGAAAAAACATAGGAACTCTTAAACTGAAGGGAACCTATGACCTTAACTTCTATGACATTAAACAGATTAAGCGAGTGAGGTTAGTCCGCAGGGCTGATGGATACTACGCTCAGTTTGCAATTGATGTCAAAGTTAGAATAGAAACTGAACCAACGGGTCAAGCTGTGGGGTTGGATGTGGGGTTGAAGTATTTTGTTGCTGACAGCAAAGGCAATACGGAACCTTGTCCTCAGTTCTACCGTTCTTGGGAACGTCAACTCAATCGAGCTAACCGCAAGAAGTCTAAGAAGTTCGTTAAGGGCGCTAAGCCGCAGTCTAAAAACTATCACAAAGCTAGAAATCGATATGCTCGGAAGCATTTAAGAGTAAGTAGGCAGCGGAAAGAGTATGTCAAGCGTGTTGCATACTCCGTCATCCAATCTAACGATTTGGTAGCCTATGAAGACTTAAATGTGAAAGGACTGGTAAAGAATCGACATCTAGCTAAATCTATCAGCGATGCAGGATGGTCAATATTCCGTCAGTGGTTGGAGTATTTTGGCTTTAAATATGGGAAGCAAACTATTGCCGTTGCTCCTCACAACACAAGCCAAAACTGTTCTAACTGCGGACAAAAAGTGAAAAAGTCCCTATCAACTCGAACCCATGTGTGCAATCACTGTGGATTCGTAGAAGATAGGGACGTGAATGCTGCCATCAACATCCTGAAACTAGCACTCAGTACCGTGGGTCACACGGGAACCTACGCTTGGGGAGATTTACCCTCTTGGGCAGATGGAGCAATCCTGCTGTCTAACGGCGAGTCGCTGAACCAAGAATCTCCGCACTTATAGGGCGGAGAGTGTCAAATTAGCCTCCTGTTAAAGGTGGAACGAAATACGCTGGGGTATTGGGGACGATAATTTCGGGTAATTCGGTGTTATCTAGCTGGGTTTTAGGTTGGGCGAGTTTGGTTGACTCGGTGCTTTCTGATTGGGGCGATTGGGCGATCTGCAAGGTATTGAGCAGTCGAGCTAAGCTAGTTTCGATTTGAGCGCCCGGATCTATTGCTACCCAGCCTTCTGGGGTTTGCTCGCGAATTTCAAAGTGGAGGTGGGGACCAGTGGAGTTGCCGGTGCTACCCACGCGCCCGATTGTGGTTCCCTGTTCGATAAAATCTCCGGGTTCGACATATACCTCCAAGAGGTGGGCGTAGCGAGTTTCTTGAGTGCCGTCGTTGTGCTGGAGGATGACGGTTAAGCCGTAGCCGCTTAATGTGTCTGCTAGGGCTACCCGACCCGGATAAGCTGCCACGACGGGGGTTCCCATTGGTGCGCCGATGTCGGTTCCGGTGTGGAAGCGCAGGTCGCCGCTAATGGGATGAATTCGCCACCCGAAGACTGAGGTAATCTGGGCGGGTATGGAAAGGGGAAAGATGATGGGAAGAGTGGGACGGCGAGGATATTCTTGGGGTTTGCTTGTGGCGGTATTGTAGGCTAAACCAGGCCAGGGAGGGATGGGTTGGCTGTTTTGGTCGTTACCGATGCGTTGCGGGGGTAAAGCTTGTGGTAAGGCTGCCTGATTGGCGATCCCGTTCCAATGACGGACGCGGACAGAGTTGGGATTGGGGGTAACCGAGCCGATCTGGATTTGCCCGACTCCGGCTACTTCTACCCCTCGACGCCTGGAACGCCATGCTGTTTGGGAACGACGGCGGAAATTATTGATGCTTGAGGTATTGGCGATGCGATCGCGCCTTTCTCGTGCGGTCGGCATATCCCTCACCGAAGTACTCGCAACGTATTCAATCGGGATTTGCGCCGGTCGTCGGCTTTGCGCCATTTGGCTGCGTCTGCTGCTTCTTTCTAAATTACTGGGTTGGGAGTTGCGGGCAATTTCTACCCTACGGGGGATGCGCTGAACTTGAATTGGTTGTGAGTTGCGGCGGGCAATTTGTGACCGACGAGAGATGCGCTCAAATTGAGTTGGTTGTGAGTGGCGGCGGGCGATTTGGGAACGGCGGGAGATGCGCCCGAATTGAGTTGGTGGTGAGTGGCGGCGGGCGATTTGGGAACGGCGGGAGATGCGACCGACGCGATAACGGTAAACGGGGATTTCGATCGAGCGATCGCTTGACACCTCTGCAACCGAATCGCTTCTATAGGGATTATTCCTTACCCTTGTTCTCACCCGCGCCACTGATTCGCCAGCTTCGATCGCGCGCTGTCTTCTGGTAATTGTTGTTTGACGCCTCGTGGTGCGTTCGGTCATCACGACCGAACTGGGGGCGTCATAGGTATCAGTCGGGCCGCTTCTGCGTCTGGTCGCACCCAGACTGTAATCGGTTCTGTCGATATAGGTATTGTTATTAACAGCGGATGATATTCTTTGTCTTTGCCGCTGCATTCTAGCTCTTAAGCGGCGTCCCGACCTGGCTGGAGCGCGTCTGGGAGCTTCTAAATTTGGTTCGATGGGACTCGCTTTGGGGAGCGCTTCTACAACCGTAGAACCACCGCCTGGGTTGGATGCTTGCTCTTGTGTCCAAGCGATGCTGCTACCGAGAATGCCGATTGCGCCGACCCAACCAATACCTTGCACTAACAGGACTCGCTGCCAAAATTTACCCCGCGAGGGATTGGTTGCGATCGCTACTAATTGATTTTCTTCGGACTGCAATTTTATTTGCTTGTCTCGGTTGATTGGTTTTTCCATCTCCATCACACCGTAGAATTACCGGAATTTTATCTATAACCCAGACTGATTGTACCTGGCTCTACGCTAATTTCCACACCCGTTGCAACTCCTTTTTGACAGATTTGCACCCGTAATTCGCCCGACGCACCTACTCCCACTACCACCCCTGCTTGTCCATCGACTGTGACTTTTTGACCCATATTGGTCAGTAGATTTTCATAAGCTGGCAATAGATTCTCGATTCCTTCCCGCTGCCAATATTCGTATCCCGAAACGATTCCCATCAGTGTAACGGCAGCTAAGATTTCCAGCGAGGTAATCGGCGATACTGGGTTATTTCCTAAAAAAGAGTGCAAATTGATCCCAGTTTCCGGAACTGAATTAGCCCAGTTAATGCCTACTCCCACAACAGCTTTGGCGATTTTCCCTTGCTGTACTCTTGTTTCGGTAAGAATGCCGCCTAATTTGCGCCCTGAAAGTACGAGGTCGTTAGGCCATTTGAGCCAGACTGGAATGCCTTTGTCGCGCAAAGCGGTAGCAATTCCCCAAGCACTGCATAAAGTCAACCCCGCCGCCAATTGAGTTGGTAGGTTTGGAGACAGCGCCAGGGATAAGTATAATCCACCCGGTGCGGATTGCCAATGCCTTCCCCACTGTCCTCTTCCGGCAGTTTGTTGGGTAGCGATCGCAACGGTTTTAGGGGGTGCGTTTCCCTCAAGTAACTGCCAAAGTGTCTGGTTAGTTGAAGCGACGGTTTCAAAGATATGGAAATTATGCGGCGTTTCTTGCGGGTACGCACCCATCGCTGCGATAAATTTTTGCCGATTGAATTCCACTGGTGAAGTAAAATTTTAGATTGCAGATTTTAGATTTTAAATTGAGTGTGGCATCTGATAAAAGTTCAGGATATTCTGTGGTAAAGGTAAAAATTACCTAGTACCCACGATCGATGACCCAATCTATGCATACTTGGCACTGGCGCACTTGGGAAGGATTGCCCTATCTTACCTGTAGTCTGTTGCAAAAGTGGCCTCACGGCTTTTTTACGCAACAGTTTTGGCCTCTCTATCCGGCAGAATTTATACCAGCTTTGCGTCCCGATGTCAAGGTTTATCGGGCAAAACAAGTACACGGCAATACTGTCGTCACGCCAAAGGAAATAGAACAGTTCGTCGGTGCGGAAACAGAAATCGGGAAGCTGGATAAAGATTTTCTGCCCCCGGCGGATGGTATTGTCACAGAGCAGGCGGATCGGGCGGTATGGATTTGTACGGCAGATTGTACGCCGGTGTTAATTGGAGATGTGGAAACGGGACAAGTGGCGGCGATTCATGCGGGGTGGCGGGGGACTGCACAGAAGATCGTACCCGTAGCGATCGCTCGTCTGCAATCTGCTGGCAGTCAACTAAAGAATCTTCGCATTGCAATGGGGCCTGCGATCGCGGGGGAAGTCTACCAAGTCGATGTGCAAGTTGCCGCTCAAGTCGGAGCCAGCATTATACCATCGGATTCACCGCAAGAAATTATAGACACGTTGCAATGGTTAGCGAATCCACCCATATTACCCGATGAGGAAGATGGCAAGGTGCGATTGGATGTGCGGCGGGTGAACGAGTTGCAATTAGAACGGATGGGAATTAGTGGAGAACAAGTTGCGATCGCGCCTCACTGCACATACCAACAACCCGAACATTTCTTCTCCTATCGCAGAGACAAAGAGAAAAAAGTTCAATGGTCGGGAATAATCAGTTCTTGATCGATATCGACAACACAAACAGGGCTGGAAATTTGCCAGCCCTGTCGCAACTAAACTCTATCGATTTCCCAAATTACAGCGGTTTGCGACGGGCGTGAGGTACAGCTGGGTAGGGGCGTTCGCGCAGCGTGCCGGAGGCATTAGCATTTGGGCGATAATTTCTCGATTACACCTTTAATTTCCTATCCAAATGCTTCGCCCTTTGCGTGTATTCCATTAAGTTGCAAACCGCTATATTGCTACGCCACAACAAGGAAGTCAGTATTTGATACGGTATCGGGCGACCCGACCAGGGTGGCAAACTGACCGCCTCCTGTCCCAAAGCCTGGTAAAGCCCCATTCGAGTTGTAGAACAAGTTGCCAGTATTGCGGTTATAAACAATCTCAAATGCGCTAGTGGCTTCGTTAGCAGTGACGTTCTCAAAGTCTGAAGCCAACAAAGTATTACCAGCAGCAGTTTCGAGTTGCGAAAATACCCACTTAGCCAGAATAATTTTCTCGAAGCCAATCGACAGGTCATCGAGGGTATCTACACCAGCAGTGGCGAGGGGCGTGTTGAAGAGGAAGCGATCGTCTCCAACACCATCAATCAGTAGGTCATTACCTGCACCCCCAGCAATCGTATCATCGCCATCCCCACCGTCGAGGGTATCGTTGCCAGTACCACCATCTAGATAGTCGTTACCAATACCCCCGTCCAACAAATCATTGCCAGAACGACCATATAATTTGTCGTTCCCAGCACCACCTCTGAGAGTATCATTGCCACTTAAACCATCGAGGGTTTCATTGCCACTGCCACCGACAATTGAATCATTTTTATTGTTTGTTCCCAGTGAGACGTAGACGTTATCTAAACCAAAACCGACAATATCAGCCCGACCATCTCCATTAACATCACCTAGCTGGCGCGGATAATCATCCTGAGTAATCCATCCCCCACCGTTTTTTGCAAAGTTATTTGCCACACCTACTATGGCATTAGCAAAGGTTCCGTCGCCGTTAGCAAATGAGACAAAGGTGTTGTCAAAACCAAAACCAACAATATCTGCTAAACCATCGTTATTAACATCAGCTAGCTGGCGCGGATAGTCATTCTGAGTAATCCATCCCCCATCGTTTTTCGTAAAGTTATTGGCAAGACCTACTGCAATCGGAGCAAAGGTGCCATTGCCGTTAGCCAGGGACACATAAACGTTATCTAAACCAAAACCGACAATATCCGCTAAACCATCCCCATTGACATCAGCTAGATGGCGGGGATAGTCATTTTGAGTAATCCATCCTCCATCGTTTTTTGTAAAGTTAT
>DNGJ01000297.1:0-10417 GCA_003486305.1 Cyanobacteria bacterium UBA11371 | reverse complement strand
TTTGTAAAGTTATCCGCAAGACCTACTGAGATCGGAGCAAAGGTGCCATTGGCGTTAGCCAGGGAGACATAAACGGCGTCAAAACCAAAACCAACAATATCGTCTCGACCATCACCATTAACATCTGCTAAGTGGCGGGGATAGTCATTCTGAGTAATCCATCCCCCATCGTTTTTTGTAAAGTTATCGGCAAGACCTACTGTAATCGGAGCAAATGGTCTATTGCCTAGCAAGTTTAAATTTGGCATATTTTCTGCCTCTATTTCACTTTTTTGACGTGATGTAGTAAAGCTTAGACAAATAAACCCGGTTTCTAGGAAATATGGACGCTCCAAACCGGATTTATCAGTCTTGAGATTCCGCAATTATTGCTACGCCACAACGAGGAAGTCGGTATTTGATAAATTATTCGGAGAACCGACAAGGGTGGCAAACTGACCGCCTCCTACCCCAAAACCTGCATCGATTCCATTCGCGTTGTAGTACAAGTTGCCCGTATTAGGGTTGTAAACAATCTCAGCCGAACTCAACGCTGGTGGGATGATGGCGGTGCTTTGAAAATCTGTGGCTAGCAAAACAGCACCACCCGCAACTGGAACTGTTTCGAGGGCGGCGAAGATTGTCTTGTCGAGGACGATTTTGTCAACGTTAACTGAGAGGTTATTAATCGTATCTACACCGGCAGTAGAAAGAGCCGTATTGAATAGGAATCGGTCATTACCACCCCCGTCAATCAAGGCATCGTTACCCGCACCGCCTGCCAGGGTGTCACTCCCAGTACCGCCTGTAATGGTGTCTTCTCCAGCACCACCATTCATGTTGTCGTTGCCAATACCACCATTGATGCTGTCGTTGCCCAAGTCACCGCTGATACTGTCAGCGCCATCACCACCGTTAATAACATCATTCTCAGAGCCACCAAAAACGGTGTCGTTACCCAAGTCACCGCTAATACTGTCAGCGCCAGCATTGCCATTAATGAAGTCATTCTCACTCCCACCAAAAATGGTGTCATTACCTAAGCCACCGCTGATGTTGTCCGCGCCAGCATTGCCGTTAATGATGTCATTTTCACTCCCACCATTAATGGTGTCGTTTCCCAAGTCACCGTTGAGGTTGTCCGCGCCAGCATTGCCGTTAATAATGTCATTTTCACTCCCACCGAAAACGGTGTCAGCACCAGCACCGCCGCTGATGTTGTCAGCACCACTTCCACCCAGGATTCTGTCAGCGCCACTTCCACCGAAGAGATTGTCAGCGGCACTTCCACCATCGAGGGTGTCGTTGCCTTCTCCACCGTATAAATAATCTCCACCGTCGCCGCCAATCAGCGAATCATTTCCAGAATCCCCAAATATGTTGTCGGCACCGCCAAGACCTGTGAGAGTGTCATTCCCGGCATCGCCAAACATGTTGTCTGCTAATCCAGTCCCAGTAAAATTGTTGGCAAGGGCGTCGCCAAAGAAATCTGCCATGATTGTTTCTCCCTGCAAAAATTCAGTACAACTGATGTAAATTTGGAGCTATTTTTGAGGCGACAAAGTGTTGAAAAAACGGTAATTTCTCAGTGAAACTACTGTCTCTTTCACTTGTGAGTTGTCTCAGTAACAATTTGGAGGCGTACTTTTCTCAGATCGCCCTGATAATTACTGACTTCAGTGGCCTACTTCATAAAGTTATTTTGGAAATTGCGTATTTACCGTAAGAAAATGTGAGAAATTGTCAGGATTTTTCCGCCCGGTTTTATAAAGTTTTGTTAAAGCAGTCCTGAAAGTTCCGGAAAAATACTGAAGTGTAGTTGTGATGCGGGTATGGCGCATAACCTTTGCCAAGCAAAGGGATGAGGATGCTGTCACCGAACAGTGGTAGATGCAACGGTTGCCTGATTAAAAAAATCGGATTGTTAAGTACTTTTAGCAAGTTTGGAAAAATGAATATAGAAGACGCACTTGCTTTTTTGGAAACGGTACTAAAGCCAGAATCTCTCAATCACGTTCAAGAGCTAGTATTTCGGGGAGCTTGGGAAGAAAGGGTGTATGAAGAAATTGCTGCGTTAGCTGGTTACGATGCGGATTATTTGCGGGATGTTGGCTCTCATTTATGGCGATCGCTCTCTAAATCCTTGGGAGAAAAAGTGACTAAAAATAATTTCCGGTCTGTGCTGCGGCGGCGACTTCCACCAATTCCCCATAACAGTCTCAGCAGTCAGTATACACAAAGTTTTCTGCCATCCAACGGTAACACCAATCAGCACCAAGATTGGGGCGAAGCGATTGATGTTTCTTTTTTCTTAGGACGCACTAACGAACTTGCTACCCTCAAGCAATGGATTTTGCAGGATAAATGTCGTTTGGTGGCAATATTGGGCATGGGGGGAATTGGTAAAACTGCTTTGGCTATCAAGTTAGCAGAACAAATTCAAACTCGGTTTGAGTTCTTAATCTGGCGCAGTCTCCGCAATGCACCACCCGTGGAAACAATTTTGGCAGAGATCGTTCAATTTATTTCTAAACAGCGGGAAACGGATTTACCAAAGACTTTGGACTGTAGAATTTGCCAGTTGATGTACTATTTACGCTCTGCACCTTGTCTGCTGATTCTCGATAATGTTGAGTCTGTTCTGCAAAGTGGTAATTGCGGGGGGCGCTATCGCGAAGGTTATCAAGGTTACGGTCAGTTTCTTACAATAGTTGGAGAAGCAAGCCATCCGAGTTGCTTGGTACTAACTAGCCGGGAGAAACCAAGGGGGTTGGCTTGTCAAGAAGGCAAAACTTTACCCGTTCGTTGCAAATATTTGGGCGGTTTGCAGGAGTTAGAAGCCAGAGAAATTTTGATGACAAAAGGGCTTTTTGGCTGGGAAGAAGACTGGGATAAGCTCTCGTATTTCTATGCAGGGAATCCACTGCTGTTAAAAATCGTGGCGACGGCAATTCAGGATTTATTTGAGGGAAATATCGCTGATTTTTTAGCTCAGGGGACGCTAGTTTTTGGAGAGATTCGCGATATTTTAGAGCAGCAGTTTAATCGTCTGTCAGATTTAGAAAAACAGGTGATGTACTGTCTGGGGATTAATTGGGAGGCGATGACGCTGGAGAAACTGCGGCTAGATATTGATTCTGTTTCGCAACAAGAGTTACTGGAGGTGCTACAGTCTTTGCAAGCGCGATCGCTCATAGAAAAAACTGACGCCGGTTTTACCCAACAACCTGTGGTTAGGGAATACGCGAACGCGATTAAATCGTTAGTCGTTAGTCATTAAGTTTGTCCAGATCTGCGATTTCAGCGATCGCATGTCGCCGCAACGCTAGAAACCCGGTTTTTTGGAAAAACCGGGTTTCTTTTTCTTATGTACTTTGCACAGATGGGTATATAAGCGAGTATTTTGTGATTCTTCTTACACATTCTCACTGGATGCATGAGCGTACTGACATAGTTAAAACAACAGAATCGATATAGAACTATGTCTAAAGATTGTCCTTACCAAGATAACACGAATCTTCATTCGTTGCCCTGTAATTTCCAAAGGCATCCTGACTCTGACAAACAACACCTCTACTTCTGCACTGTTTGTGAAAAAATTTGCGATACTAAGAAAATTGCTGAAGAAAGTCCAGAAAAATATCCCGATTTAGTTTCCCAGGTACTTTTGATCGGGGGTTTGGTTTTACTTGGACTGGTGACTCTGCCTAAATTTGAGAAAAATAGATTAATCCAGCCAAATCAAACCAGCGTTCAAACTGAAGCCTTGAGATAAATTAAGCGTTAGAATTGGGAGCGATCGCGCTTTCTATTTTTCAGGCGCGATTGCTTTTTGGCGATCTTATATGGAGAGAGCGATCGCATTAGCTAAATATATAAAGTATAAAGGAGAAGGACTGATGACAACTTTGAACTGCATTAAGCCCGGAGTTAAACCAGGACAAGTAATTCTAGCGGTTGACCTAACAATTGCTGGCAAGGTTGACGACGCGCTTGCAAGATTGCAAGAAATGGGCTAAAAACCTGAAATTCGACACGTTACTTATCGATCTGGCGTTCATGTGTTAGCTGTTATCAAGGATGAACAGCACCAAACAGTTGAATCTGATTACTTAATGGATGAATGGCGACAACTTCGCGATCAAATCAATCCAATTGCTGTACTCCTGTGGCGTGGCAAGTCTCCAGAGGAGTAATAGCTTTATGATGTGAGCTGTTGTTAATTGACCCGAAAGTAGCCGCGATCGCACCGTTTGTAGTAAAGACTTTAGTTTTTTGCAACTGAGCGAAAAACTGAATTCCTGACTACGAACCAAAGTCCACTTAAGTACTTTTATAGTCCTCTTAAGAGGACTTTTGCTATGAGACAGGGACTTAAGTCCCTGTCGGTTCATGCAACTGAGCGAAGGACTAAAGTCCTTACTACGAACCATCTTTTTGCTATAAATCGGTCATCAATCTTGCCTTTCTCAACAAGAATGTCAGTACAGTCTCTTCTCTAGAAATAATATCTGCGGTAACTCCCATTCCGGGTTGGATATTGTATTGCTTATTGCTCCTAGTTAAATAACTTTTTTCCGGATCAATCGTGACTTCGTAGTAAGCCGCAGTAGCGGGGAAGCTGCCTTCATCGCTATTATTATTATTCTGGTTTTGTGCGGTCATGGCGTCGGGTGCGATCGCGCTGACTTTCCCTTTGAGCGTGCCATAATCCGGATAAGGATATGCCGAAACTCGCAATTGCACGGCTTGACCGACTTCCACTTGACCCAATGCATCAACGGGTACGTTGGCTTTAACTACCATCGGGACGTTTTTGGGAATAATTTGGGCAATTCTGGCTCCATTGCGTACCGACTGACCGACGTTTTCTACGTCTAAATTAAAGATTGTGCCAGCAACTGGCGTCCGGATCGTACTGTTTTCAATTGCTTCGTCGAGTTGTTCTACTTCTTTATGTGCGCTGTCGATATCATTCTGAATTTTCTTGTACTGTCGGATCTGGGGCGCTAAGTTGGGAAAGTTGAGTTCGTTGATGTCCCTCCCTCGTGGTGGATTTTGTCTATTGCCGCTGGCGCTGCGATAGATTTGATTCTTGAGTTGCTCTTGTTGCATTCTCAAGCGATCTATATATTGTTGCACCTGGCTTTTCTTGCGCTTGAGCGGGGTGTCGTCGATCTGCGCGATCGCGCTTCCGGCTTGCACTTCCTGATTTTCCCTCACGGCGATCGCTTTAAGCCTTCCTTCTGTTGTCGCTTCGACCGTTTGCAATTCGCGCACGGGGCGCACCATCCCAGATGCTTTGACGACGGTATTGTATTTGATGAACGCAGACAGCGCGATCGCTGCACCAAATGTCCCCAGTAAAAACATACCGCTTAATCTCATCCAACGCCCCATAGGCGGGAGGAAGTCGTCGCTATCGAGGGGATTTAGGGGATCTATGTCAAATTTGTCGTTAATCATGACGATTTCAGGTTTTGTTAAGAAACGTTAACAACTTTCCAGGGCTATCCGGATGCAATCTCTAGCTTGGGGAATCTGTATTAGAATTCGCGGGAACAAGCTAGAAATCAGTACAGCTTCCTGCGGGTTTTACCTGATATCCATCCCAAAAGGAGTTCATTGTGAAAGGAAAGGAAATGGAAACAACCGCACTATTCACCGATCTGTCTGCTGAAGAAGCTGAAACAGTTAACGGTGCCCACTATTACGGTTATTCTTATCGATACGTGTTGGTTGGGTACGAACCCATCTACCGTCGTTACCGTGTCCGCCGTCGGCGCCGCCACTACCACTACGGGTACCGCCGTCCTCGCCACTACTCTTCCTACCGCACTGTTTACTACAGCAGCTGCTACTAAGGTTAGCTGTAGTAGTACGAAGAGTTACGCGAGTCATAGCGCGATCCCAGTTCGATTTAATTGCTCTGTTGGAAACGAAGCGCCACAACGAAAAGTTGCCTAAAACGCGGCTTTATCTAACTTGGTGCTAAAAAAAAGTTGGTGACGCGGAGAGATTTTCCAGGATATCGCCGCGTCTCCATCTCTTACCTCAGTTGTGATGTCGAACTAAGGTTACGTATTTTATATCACCAGTTTACCCCTAAACGGTAACCCATAAAAGTATCTGGTTGCTTGAGGGTAATCGGTAATCGGTGAGGGTAATTTTCTACCTAAACCAATTTTTGCTCAATTATTGGATGCACGCACCCGTAAAACTACGGGTGTTTTTTTGCTGATGGGGGTGGGATAAGGGCGAATTAATTACTTGGTGTGTCGAATTTAGATTAATTTTCTAATGAAATACTCAGTTGTAATGCAGCACAGTGAAGAAGACTGCGGCGCGGCGTGTCTTGCTTCTGTTGCTAAGTCTTACGGGCGCATCTTTGCACTCAATCGCATTCGGGAAGCTGTGGGTACCGGACAAATGGGAACCACTTTGTTGGGGTTAAAGCGAGGGGCGGAGGTGATGGGTTTTAATGCCCGCACTGTGAGAACTTCGCCGGATATTTTAGACCAGTTGGAGGCTGCGCCGCTACCAGCTATTATCCATTGGATGGGGTCGCACTGGGTGGTTTTGTACGGACAAAAAGGTAAGGAATATGCGATCGCAGATCCCGCAATTGGTATCCGCTACGTTGACCGCGAGGAGATGGAGGAAGCTTGGACTGATTGGGTGATGCTGTTGTTGGAACCCGATCCGGTGCGCTTTTTTAGCCAAACTGATGATAAAGTTGGCGGTGTGACTCGCTTTGCGCGACGGGTGTGGCCTTTTCGCGCTTTGCTAACGCAAGCATTGCTGCTGAATTTAGTTTTGGGATTGCTATCTTTAGCTTCGCCGTTTTTGCTGCAAATTCTCACCGATGATGTGTTGGTGCGGGGGGATATGCAACTGCTGACAGGGTTAGCGATCGCTGTCATCGTCATGAATGTTTTTAGCAGCGGTTTGGAATTCTTGCAATCTAATTTTATCGCCCATTTTGCCCAGCGGTTGGAGTTAGGTTTAGTTTTGGAATTCGGGCGACAAATTCTGCGCTTACCCCTATCTTACTACGAATCGCGGCGCAGTGGCGAAATCGTCAGTCGCCTCCACGATATTGAAGACATTAACCAGCTTGTTTCCCAAGTTGTTGTCAGTTTTCCCAGTCAGCTATTTATTGCAGTTGTTTCGTTCTTCTTTATGCTGTTTTACAGTTGGAAACTGACGATTGCGGCTGTAGTCCTTGCTGCGTTGATGACTTTATCTACGATTGTATTCTTGCCAGCTTTACAGCGAAAAACTCGCAACACTTTAGTTTTAGAAGCCGAAAACCAAGGGGTTTTAGTCGAAACCTTCAAAGGCGCTTTGACTCTAAAAACCACCAATTCTTCTTCGCAATTTTGGGAAGAAGTGCAGGGGAGATTTGGGCGATTGGCTAACTTAAACTTCCGCACGACTCAAATTGGGATTATCAACAATATATTTTCGGGATTTGTTTCGGGGAGTGGAGCGATCGCATTACTTTGGTTAGGCAGTTGGCTGGTAATTAATAAAGAACTCAGCATCGGACAATTGCTGGCATTTAACAGCATGAATCAAAACTTTGCTGGTTTAATTACTACCGCGATTGGATTGGTAGATGAATTCACCCGCGTCCAAACAGCCAGTCAACGTTTAGGAGAAGTAATCGACGCCACGCCAGAAACTCAAGACGATGGCAAAAAGCCCTTTGCTAACATTCCAGATGACGCCGATATTACTTGCAGCGACGTTAACTTTCACTATGCGGGCAGAGTGGAATTAGTCAAAAACTTTTCCCTCACAATTCCCGGTGGTAAAGTGGTAGCGATTATCGGTAAATCCGGCTGCGGTAAAAGTACCTTAGCCAAACTAATTGCTGGACTATATCAGCCGCAATCTGGTAATATTAGAATAGGGATTTATAACCAGCAAGACTTATCTCTAGAAAGCTTGCGCCAACAGGTGGTTTTAGTTCCCCAAGAACCCCATTTTTGGAGTCGGTCGATTATTGAAAACTTCCGTTTAGGTTCGCCAGACGCGACGTTTGAAAGCATTGTCCGCGCTTGTCAAATTGCCGAAGCCGATGAATTTATCAGTCAGTTACCAGATAAATATCAAACAATTTTGGGCGAATTTGGTGCTAATATTTCCGGAGGACAGCGGCAAAGATTGGCAATCGCGAGGGCAATTGTTAACGATCCACCCGTATTGATTTTAGACGAATCTACCGCCGGACTCGACCCCGTAAGCGAAGCGCAAGTTTTAGAGCGACTTTTGCGCCATCGTCGCGGGAAAACCACAATTTTAATTAGCCACCGTCCGAGGGTAATTAATCGGGCAGATTGGATTGTCTTGTTGGATAAAGGTAGATTGAGATTGCAAGGAACTCCAGAGGATTTGCGAACTAAAGCAGGCGCGCATTTAGATTTCTTAAATCCTTAGATAGAAACCCGGTTTTTTAGAAAAACCGGGTTTCTTTTCAGGCATATATGTATGTAGGGAGTACGCGGAGGGCGACAATTTATCTTGAACACCCAAGATTTTTTATCCAAATGCTTCACCCTTCCAGGATCTCAGAATACACCCTCATACAGCACCGAACGATTAAAATCGCGGCTACACAAACAAAGCCTGCCTACGCAGGCTTTTAAATCGTTGATTTTTCAGTCCGCGCAGGCGGACTTCGTTTGTGTAGCCGCACCCTTCAGGGTGACGGCGACGGTGACGGCGACGGTGACGGCGATGCAACCTTTCCCGCATCGAAAATCCCACATTTCCGTAACTCTCCAGCCGCATCCTGTAGCAATTTATTAGAATCGCTATATCGGAATAAAATTAATACCAAAGGCAGATGCTCAAGCGGGTTTGGCGGTGGCTGAAAAGCTTGTTACGGCGGTGGTGGGGAACTCCACCTCAGCCGTCAAATGTGGGAAATGGAACTCCACAACAGCGGCAAATACTGACAGATACCGAGTATGAATCTTTATTTCTCGAACTCTTGGCAGGGGTGAATGATAGCTGGAGTCGAGACAATGTGCAGGGCTTTTTGGAATCAAAAAATATTACTGCGGCGGAGTTGGTGGCTTGGTTGCAGCGGTTTGGCGAAAGGTTGTTGGCGTCAGATGCAGCGAATTCTGAGTTAGCAATGCGGATGGTGCAGTTGGGTGAGTTGGATGTTGGGGAGTTGTCAAAGGTGGCGGGTGATGTGGGGAGAAGGTTGAGGGAATTGAACGCACCAGACGCAGAGGAAGAGATAGGAGAGGCGAAGGCTTGGTATGAGCGAGGTGTAAAACAACAATATGATGCTGGAGATTTTTTAGGTGCGATCGCCTCCTATGACCAAGCTTTAAAATTTCAACCAGATGACCACCTAGCTTGGAACAGTCGGGGTATTATTTTGTGTGATAAATTGGCTCGATATGAAGAAGCGATCGCATCTTTTAAGCAAGCTTTGAAATTTCAACCAGATTTCCACTATGCTTTGCATAACCGGGGCGTTGCGCTATGTAATTTAGAAAGATTAGAAGAAGCGATCGCCTTCTATGACCAAGCTTTGAAATTTCAACCAGATTTCCACTATGGTTGGTTGGATCGGGGCCGTGCAGCCGGTGATTCAGCTAGTTGCGATCGCTTTCTTGCTTTCCAAAGTCCAATCGCTAGCAAAAATCCTCATCTCAACCAACGCGGTTATCAAGGCGAATTAGCAAGCTATGAGGAAGGTTTAAAATATTGTCGCCAAGACACACATCCCGAAGGTTGGGGAAGTTTACATCATGGCATAGGTAAAGCGCACTACTTCCAAGGACGCAGCTATTACCCCCAAGCTGTAACCGAATTCAACGAAGCACTAAAAACCCTGACATTAGCAGATTTCCCCGAAGCGCATTTAGAGGTTTTGCGAGATTTGGCTCGCCTCTATATAAAGTGGGGAAAAACTATAAAAGCAGAAGAACTCCAGCGCAAGACTACTGATACATTACGTCGCTTCCTTGAATCATCAAACCAATCTGAGACAAGCCAAACAAAACTGAAACTGAAATATTCCTGGCTGCAACAATTGACAGTTGATATCGCCGTGCAATCAGGAGATTTTGTGCAAGCCTTAGAATTAGCAGAACAGGGAAAAAATGCTTGCTTATCTTGGTTGCTAGCTGGGTGGCATGAAACATCACCCACATGGCAAGAAATGAAACAGCTACTCAATCCCACCACAGCAATAGTTTACTGGCATCTCAGCGATTACGCCTTACACACTTTCATCCTCAAACACAACGCGCGATCGCCCATTGTCCTTTCTGCTACTTCTGTAGAAACACCAGTAAAACGCCAGCGCGATTTTGAAGCATGGGTAAAAGAGTGGAATCAACAATACAGCGATTCTGCCAAACAGAAAAACCCTGAAAAACAAGAGATCATTGTAGGGGCGGGTTTTACC
>DNGJ01000328.1 GCA_003486305.1 Cyanobacteria bacterium UBA11371 | reverse complement strand
AATTGTCGATTATTGTATAAATGGTTGGTAAAACCCGCCCCTACGCCACTAACAAATTCATAAGGGAGCAAGTGCAGCCATGACATACGATTATGACCTTTTTGTGATAGGTGCCGGTTCTGGGGGGCTAGCGGCTTCCAAACGGGCGGCGTCTTATGGTGCTAAGGTAGCGATCGCAGAACAAGATCTCGTCGGCGGTACCTGCGTCATCCGAGGTTGCGTACCCAAAAAATTATTGGTTTATGCATCGAAATTCTCCCATCTTTTTCACGATGCGGTAGGCTATGGTTGGAGCGAAGTCCAAAGTCATTTAAACTGGGAACATTTGCAAACTTCTGTCGATAAGGAAGTCCACCGTTTAAGTCAGCTACATATCAGTTTTCTAGAAAAAGCTGGCGTCGAACTTTTCCCCCATCGCGCGACATTAGTCGATCCTCATACAGTCGAAGTTGATGGACGTAAAGTCACCGCCGATAAAATATTAATTGCCGTCGGAGGTGAAGCTGTCAAACCAAATTTACCGGGGATGGAATATACCCTCACTTCCCGCGAAATGTTTCTGTTAAAAGAACAACCGAAACGTCTCGCAGTTTTGGGTGCTGGTTATATCGCCGTCGAATTTGCCGGAATTATGCACGGACTGGGAACCCAGGTAACCCAATTGATTCGCGGTGATTTATTTTTGAGGGGGTTTGATGAAGATGTCCGCATCGGCATTTTCGATGGCATGAAACACCGGGGAATTAACATTGTCTGCAATACGACCCTCAAAGGCATTGAGAAAACCTCAGAAGGTTTGATGCTGAAATATTCTGAAATTGGTAAAGATACCGAGTCTACATTAACAGTAGATGCGGTTTTAGTTGCCATCGGTCGCGCCCCTCTTTTAGGCGGATTGGGTTTAGAAAATGCCTCGGTTGAGACAATCAATTGCGAAGATGAAGATGTGCCTCGGTTGCACGGATATAGCGTTAACTGCGCGATTAAAGTTGATGAATACAGTCGCACGAGTCAACCTAATATCTTCGCCGTGGGAGATTGCACGAATCGGATTAATTTAACTCCGGTTGCGATTGGGGAAGGCAGGGCATTTGCCGATACTGAATTTGGCAATACCTCGCGAATTTTCAGTCATCAAGATGTGGCGACGGCTGTGTTTTCCCAACCCGAAGCTGCTACCGTGGGGATGACGGAAAGGGAAGCAAAACAAAAATTCGGCGAA
Organism: Cyanobacteria bacterium UBA11371; assembly: GCA_003486305.1. GTDB lineage: Bacteria > Cyanobacteriota > Cyanobacteriia > Cyanobacteriales > Aerosakkonemataceae > Microseira. The sequence goes on along the minus strand of DNGJ01000328.1, from coordinate 1,320 downwards.
GATGAAGTGCAAATTTATCGCGCCCGTTTTCGTCCGATGTTTCATAGTTTAACGGGGGCTGATGAGAAAGTGATGGTCAAGTTAGTTGTTGACAAAAATACCGACCGCGTGTTAGGAGCGCATATGTTGGGTGATAACGCAGCAGAGATTATTCAAGGGATAGCGATCGCACTCAAAATGGGTGCAACTAAAAAAGACTTCGATGCCACAGTGGGAATTCATCCTTCCACCGCAGAAGAGTTTGTAACCTTGCGATAAATTAGCTCTTAATGCACTTCCCCGCCAGGGAATCAATTCCCTGGCTAATAGCTCAAGTCCTCTCAAGAGGACTAGAGAAGATGATAGTACAAGAGAGAGCATGTTAGTATTAAACTAAACTCCTTTAATCCACAATAAAACTATGAAGACTCAATTAATGGTTAAACCCTCTTTTTTAATAAATTCAGGCATCAAAATGGTAGAATTTGGAAATATTCATATTTTTCGATTTACTGATGAGTTACAATCTCGCATTGAAGAACTTTTAGAAAGAAAAAAAATCGGGTTACTGACTCCAGAGGAAGATGCTGAATATGCTGGAATCTCTGAATTAGAAAGAATTTTTACCTTTATTAACGCCCAACTTTCTACACAAGCCAAAGGGTGTCCAATCAATCCCGACAACTGGTTAGAAGACGAGCCAGATACCTCTGCGAGTACTGTTTAACCAACCGCCCTTAAAGACAGCGATCGCGCACTTTAAGCGAAGATGCGATACGATTAAACTAATAGACTGAGGAACCAAAAATGCTGAGTCAAACAACCTATAATCAAGCCTGTAAAAACTTTGACCAAATTTATGATGAAGTCATCTCCACCCGCGAACCTGTAGTTTTGACTCGTGAAGGCTATGAAAGCGTATCTGTCATTCCTACAGAAGAGCTAAATAGAATGATTGAGACAATCTATCTGTTCCAGTCTCATGAGAATGCGATGCGTCTTTTAGATGCTTTACAACGTGCCAAAAAACGGACGAATAAACCTCAAACTATAGACGATTTGCGTAAAAATTTTGGACTGGTCGAGGAAGTATAAAAATTCTATGTCCTAAAATAGAGAATCAGAAGATATTCCTCAATCTGAATCAAATCAAGGGGAGAGTTTAAAACGCGATCTAGTTTTTGATGTTAGATTTCTTGAAGACCTTACATTCTGGGTAGAAACCAATAGAAAAACTGCACTACGCCTGTTATCTCTAATTGAAGAGATTAGGCGCAATCCTTTTGAAGGAACGGGAAAACCAGAAAGATTGAAGTAGCAGGATGCTAATGTATGGTCGCG
>DNGJ01000298.1:94372-107130 GCA_003486305.1 Cyanobacteria bacterium UBA11371 | reverse complement strand
GCGTAGAGGCTTTCAGAAGCACTGGCGATCGCTTTAATCTCGCTGAGTCTGGATTGTTGTAAGGCAGCCATATTTGCCTTGAGCAAGAATTGTTGAATTCTAGCGGCTTTTTGTTCTTGCACAAGTCTGGCTTCTACTTCTTTAAGACGTTCTGCCTCTAAGCGCAATTCTACTTCTTTTCGATCTATTTCTTGAGAGGCATTAAAAAATAAATAATCTAAATCGCTCAAACTTTTCCCCTGCGCCCAAAGTTGAGCATCTTTGAGCGCTTGTCCGCGCAACAATCGCGATTCATCTTGTTGTTGAGAAGCTACCCAAGCATCAAATGCTTGCGAGTATGGACGCAATGCCGCTAATCTTTTTTCAACCCATTGAAGGTTAAATACTTGTTGATATATGCAATTTTTTACCCTTAGTATTCCCTGGTGTCTAACGACTAAGCCACTGAGTAACAATTCAATTTGTTCTCGACTATCATCACTTTTTATTTCAATTCCTTGCAAAACTTTTTGATAAATGCCTAGAATTCTACCAGCCCGCTGACCGTTACGTTCAATGCGATCGCGTATAGTTCTCAGGTGTTCTGGTTCATCCTGGGATTCCCAACGTTCAATGATGCGAGTTTTGACCAAATTCTCAATCCAGAACGATTCCGTACCCGGTGGAATACTCATTTTGCCACCATGTTCTATTGTCCCCTGACTCAATTCCACGACTAAATGACACAACTTTTGAGTCAGAAACGGTTGTCCCGCCGTCCAGTCTAAAATCGCCTTCACAATCGATGCAGGTTGTTCTACCGTCTTTTCCAATCCTTGAATTAAGGGAGTCACTTCCTCCCACTCAAATCCTTTTAGTTCGATTGCTTGCCCAATATTAAACGGTGTCTTCGTTCTGTCTCGAATTAAATCGGAGGGAGTTGCTACCCCAAAAATCGCAAAGGTAATGCGTTGATATTCTGGGTTAATTGCCCGTTGGTTATAGCAGAAACGAATTAAAGCAAAAAAGTCATCTATTGAAAATTTCAAGCCCAGCAAACTGTCGATTTCATCAACAAAGATAAACAACCGTTGTTGGGGAAACTGCACCAGCAGCAATTCCTCAATAAACCACCGCAGCCGTTGCAGTAAACTGAGATCGTTGCGTTCTTGCCACCAAGTTTTCAGGTTCAAGGTTTCCATTAGCCCCAACTGTAGCCATAAGTCAGCTACGAATCCCTTGTACCATTGCAGTGGAGTAATTTGTTCGCTCCCCACCACACTCAAATCAACGGCAGCGCAGCGATAGCCGTCTTGCTGGAGGCGATGCTTGGTTCGCACCAACAGTGAGGATTTACCCATTTGCCGGGAGTTGAGGACATAGCAGAACTCTCCTCGCTTCAGGGCTTCATACAGTTGGGAGTCGGCTTGCCGCTGTACGTAACTAGGTGCATCAATAGTTAAACTGCCGCCTAGTTGATAGCTATCTTGGGGCATAAAAAGTTGATGATTAAAGCCTGTTGTTTTAAAGGTTGAGTTGCCTTAATACTAAAATAAATAAAGCTCAAAAATAGCTTTTTGTATTAAAAATTAATGTCATGTCCCTCTATTAGATAGATTTTTAATCAAACCACCTTTCTATTCTATCAAATTTTAGGTTTTTTTCTACGGCTCATTTAGACTGACTACATGTGTGGCTGAAGAACTAAAAAAACCTGAGTAAAGAGCAAATATTGAATGTCTATAGCTAAGTAAAATTATTTTCTATTTAACAAAAGATTATAAATAAGAACTGTAAATTTTACAATCTTTACTACCGGTTCTCCAGGACATGTTATGCCAAACTATCAGTTAGATGCCAATGTAGTAAAGCTCTTTTGGCAAAATTATCGAAATTTTTAAAACCGAAAGCACAACGTTTTAAAACTTTTAAGCGATTATTTATTCCTTCAACCATAGCATTAGTCGTTTTCTGCTCAAAGTAACCGACTATTTCTCCAAACCAGTTTTTGATCGTTTTTACTGTTTTTGGTAAAAAAGGTGTAGCTTTTAACAGCCAATCAGCTAACTTTAAAGTGCCTTCACCTAGATTCTTACTTTGGTCAAAAATAGATGTAAACTCTTCTTTCAGGTCGTGCATTATTTTGATTGATGCTGAGGCTTCTTTGAGCAAAGAAAGTCTTTGTTTTTGCTCTGGTTTCAGAGATTCTTCTCTTTTAAGTAAAATATATTTACATCCTTTAAGGCTGGAAAATAATTTTTGTCTAGGTTTTATTTCTAGAGATTCAGCCGTCTTTTTTTGATTAATTCTTCCTTGATTCAATTCTTCATGTAAAATTTTAGTAACATGAAACCTATCAACCGTAATCGCAGCTTGTGGGCATAACTTTTTAAATAAATTTTTATACTGTTGACATAAGTCCATACTTACTTCCTCAATTTGTTGCAAAATTGGGTGTCCCCAAGATGTTAAAATATTTTTAATAGCTTTTGATTTTTTTTCTTTGACCATACCGATTAGTTTACCACTATCCAAATCGACCAAAACGACAATAAACTTGCCCTTTCCTTTAACTAAGCTTATTTCATCTATACCTAATCTTTTGAGGGATTTTAAACTAATTGGTAAGGTAAGTTGGGCGACATAATTAATCATTGATTCCACTTTTGATTCTGTTAAATTATTCTGAATAGCTACATTACGTAAATCACTTTTAATTACTTTTTCTATAATTGTAAGTGCGTATCTTTTGGTATATTTCTGCCTTTTTTCCACAAAATCTAATGACTCACTAAAAGGTTTTCGACAGTTAGTGCATTTAAATTGTCGTCGATTAATTCTTAAAAATACTTCTTTTTCTCCCCAAGGTAGATCTTTAATTAAAGAGAAATGGTTTTGATGTAAGCGCCGACTAACGCAATTACATACAGGACAACGAGCTGTTTTGTCGTGTTTTTCTACCTCTAAGATTATAGTTTGATTAAAAATTTTCTGTTCTTTAACGATGACTCCAGGCAAATCGAGTATTTCAGTTAGTTGGTGTTTCACTTTTGTGTGGTTTTTGAGGTTTTAACTAATATTTTAGCATAATATGTCCTGGAGAACCTTTTAGGTCTCTCCACTACAACCTATGGTTTGCTCTTCGCATTGACTGCTTTCAGTATCATGGTAGGGTCTTTCCTCAACGGACAGTTGAACACTCGCGGTATATCATCGGCACGCTTGCTCAGCTTTGGGTTAGTGCTTGCTGCTACCTCAGCGGTTGCACTTGTAATAGTGTCGGGTAGTGGTGTGGCACAGGTGATGACACTGATGCCTCTGCTAATACTGAATACTTTTTGTTATGGGCTGATTGCACCCAACGCTATCCATAATGCACTTGAGCCAGTGCCAGAGATTGCTGGGGTTGCTGCTGCATCAGTGGGATTTCTGCGAATGCTAGCTGGTGCGATGACAAGTGCGCTGATTGGCTTTCTCTTTGATGGACACACTGCCTTTGCCATGTCTGGTGTGATGGCACTCTTTGCGATCGCCTCGCTCGCTACCTACGCCCGACTTCGTTTTCTGGACTCGATTAAGCTGTAAAAAATCATCGTCAACAGTGAAACGAGTTACGCTTCACCAATCACAGTAAAAGCGGATTAAAATCGTCGCTTGGAAACTCAAGATATACGCAGAAACCCGATTTCTAGGCTTGTAGTGCGTAAGTCCTGAGACATATTGCAATATTGCTCAACAATCAAGCAAAATAATTGCGGAAGTACTCTCGATATAGCTCGCAGCTAACAGTTGCTTGATTTTCGCTCAGATGCACCAATCCTAAACTTTTTAACTTAAACGCTACCTCAATCTCTAACTGAGTTGGAGCCGTTAAAACCTGTTGGAAAGCCTCAGCCAATTTAGGATGCTGTTGAAGACTCCACAACTGAGACTGAAGATGTTGTTGATAGATTCCAGTATTGCTTGTAGCATCTTGCAGTAACGTTTGCACAGGAATCTTTAAGTGGGCACTTTGATATAATGCCAGTCGGATTAAATACGGAAAGCCATCAGTTAGCTTCATTAACTGCTCAAGTTCAAGCTGTGTGAGTTGAAGTTTATGACGTGAGGCTAAATCATGCACCTGTTCTGAGCTAAAGGTTGGCAGTTCGATCGCCAATCCCACATTAAACGGAGAACGATGCGTGGGTAAGGGAATGTAAACTTCAACGGCATGAGCGAGTACCACTCGCAACTTCTGCCAGACTGAAATGTCTTTTGTTTCCTCATACCAGGAACGCAACAGCACGAAAAAATCACTAGCGATTTCTGGGTACTCAAATAATTGGTCGATGCCATCTAGTGCTAGAACGATAGGGTGAGAGAGTTCCTTGAGGAGATAGCCCTGAAAATAAATTGTGCTATTAACCAAAGCTCCCATATCCTCGTCCCAGTAGCCATTTAATCTAGATTCCAAACCCAACTGCCCAGTGACATTGGTACAAAACCAACGTAAAAAGCGATCGCTCTTTTCAAACACCCGTGTTCCGGCGTGATATAAGTTGAGTCGCACGGTGTGGTAATTCTTAGTACTCGCATAATCCAGAATGCGTGCGATTAGGGAAGTCTTCCCCATCTTTCGAGGTGCTTTGATGCGAATGAACGCACGGGGCTGAAGAATTTCTTGAAAACAGGTTTGTTCGATAGTCGGGCGCTCAATGTACAGCTTAGAAGTAAGGGGCACCTGTCCTTCTGGAGATTCTAGAACGTGGTGTTCGCGAGGAAAACTGGCTGTCGGCATTGCTCCTGTTGTCTCGCTCGTCTGAGGATTATCCTGAGAAGCAAATTGTTCTAACCGCTGTTCTAGCAGCGCCAGTAGATTCGTTTTATTAACTTTTTCACCGAGCGCCTGTGAAAGCAACAGCCATAATTTAGGCGCAATTGTGAACTTAATATAGCTTTCAGAGTAGTTATTTTCTTCAGCCAGTTTAGCGTAAGTTTTCTTGTTCGCAACTAGAGATTCTCGCAGGATTATCTTTTGAATATAGTTAAGTGAAAATCCTGTTTGTGTAGCCACTAGCTGGAGTGCAAATTCAACAAGTTCTTCAATGTCGTTCATTTAAATAGAAACTTGCTAGTGCAAGAATGCAGGAGGCAGGAGGCAGAAGGCAGAAGGCAGAAGGCAGAAGTCAAGAAAGCTTGTACAGTAAGCTTTTTAACCTTGTTCAACAAAAATTCGTGGGATTCCCCCATCCTCGCTTGCAGGTGGGGGAGGGATAGCGACGGCAGACGGAGGAACGGAGCTTGCCAATAAATCTATGCCACACACAGTTTTGTACTCCTTTTGATTAGCGTCACTTTGCCAACTGAAAACTGTCCAATTCGGTGCCAATTGTGGTCGTAAACCGACACCACTTTATTGACCTCACTCAATCCACCAATCCAACCGCGATAGACTCTGCCAGCTTTCTCAGCTTGGACAAAATCACCTGAGCGGAAAGACCAGGGTGTAACGGTTCCACCCTTGCGTTTTCTGATTCCACCCTTACTGAAATTCTCGAAATGCAACTGCCTGCGGAATAAGTTGGGACGGGCAATCACCCGGAACGGAGAAGATGATAGTCTCACTGAACCAACCCAGTGATAGCCATCCTCCCCTAAACGGTGAAATGCCTGGTATCGCACAAATTGACTGGCAGCTAAGGCAATCCCATCAACAGCATGAGTTTGTGGGGTCTGAGCCGATTTATCCGCCTTCTGTTTCTTCAGCTTCAGGTGGGTTCTCAAATTCGCAGTTTGCCACCCAAACTGAGTGACCACCGGAGCCAATTGTCTCAACCACTCAAGCATAATTTTTTGACCCACCATGACTGGGGAAAAGGCTTTATCTCCCCGTGCTTCGATGTACTCGTAAACGATGGTTGAGACTGGAAACAGCCGCATCAATTCTTTGACGATTCGTAACTCAAACTCACGATTGGCGCGGATTGATGGCACTAACTTTTTCTGCCTGCGATTGTCAAACCGTTTCTGGCGATGCGCTCTGAGATGGAATGCAACCTTACGATTGATCCGTCTACCTCTTCTAGCGCGTCTGAGAATGCGCCGACCCGTCATCTTTTTGGTGATGTTGGGGAAAGGTAAAATCAAATGTGCTGTGAACAGGGTAAATAAGCTCGATTGAACTGCAATCCCTGAGAACTTTTTGCCGGGGTCAACGCCAATCACAATAGGCTGAGTATTGCGACTGGCAGGCTTTTTGAGTAAACGCACCTGTTTGATGTTGAGGTCATTGCTGACCCACTCTGCTTTACCCGTTTCTACCCACTTCTGCGCCCTGCGGTACAGGGTTGGCATCAGTGGTTGATTGTCTGGAGCTAATACTGGGATTCGAGTGTTTGAGTTCATGGAGATAATCCAAAAACAACTTGTTCCTTTGACCAGCGCAACCAAGATGTCCTTTCTGCAAGCACTCTCAGTCAGGGAGTTTCTACATAGCCCGACTTAGGAAAATGGTCGGTAGTATGTGCCAGGTTGCGCCTCATGGTCTAGTCAGGAGTTACCCGTGAAACCTGGCTGTTTCACGCCCCCGCCTCGCTATCATCAGGTGGGGGTTCTTGACCTGAATAGTTATTTCTGTCCCACTGCACTAGGCTGGGATATTCAAGGCTCCATTAACTCTGAGCCACTGCTTCTGTTGCAAAGTTAACCCTTGAGCATCTGTAAAGCAGGCTCCTTTGACGCGAGAACCCGAGAAATCAGAACCCATTAGCTGAGTATCTTTAAAGTTGACGTGTCTTAAATCAGTTTCAACGAGATTTGTATCCTGTAATACTGCTCCCTCTAAATCCGCTTGAAATAGAGAGGCTCGTTTTAGAGTCGCACGGCTTAAGTCAGCACCAACTAAGTTGGCTAACTCAAGGGAAACTCGACACAGGATTGCTTCTGTCAAATCGGCATATCTCAAATCAGCTTTAACCAAATCCGCCTCCATTAAATCAACTCTCCTTAGAATTGTCTCATGAAGCTGGCTTTCTTCTAGGTCAACTCGTTGCAACGAGGCTTGGCTTAAGATGGCACCTTCCCAATTGGTCTGACGCAAATTGGCTTCATCGAGGTTGGCTTTCGTAAAATCCGCCCCTCTCAAGCTGGCTTTGAATAACTTAGCTCGAGTAAGGACGGCCTGAACTAGACAAGCGCTTTCTAAAGATGCTTCAGTCAAATCAGCCTCCTGTAAACAGGCAGAAGTGAGATTGGCATGATTGAGGAGAGCATTACTCAAGTTAGCGTTAATTAATGCGGATTCTTTTAAATCCGCCCAAAAAAGGCTGCTGTGGAGCAGGCAAGTATCAGTTAAGTTAGCCTGTCTTAAGTTGGCTCGATTCAAATCCGCCCAAATCAGGCTTGTGCCGCTTAAGTTTGTATAACTCAAGTCAGCCCTATTAAGATTGCTATGACTTAAATTAGCTTGGTTAAGGTCAGCACCCTTCAGGTCAATTCGACTAAGGTCAAGATTTTGAAAATTTCGTTCTTGCTCGGCATAGTGCCTCAGAATGTCACTGGCATTAATAATAGTCATATGCATTAACGAGGCATTGCTCGGCTTAACAACTGTTTTTGAACAGGCTCGGTTTTGAGGCGCTGTACTCATACCTTTGTCATCTCTGCCAATACTCCATTTTCGTTCATTCCCAAGAGTGAGACGGGAGCATGTCAAGTTTGTAAATTTACGCCAGCACCCTAAAGGGTGCGGCTATACAAACAAAGCCCGCCTTCGCGGGCTAAAGCTTTTAAAGCCTGCCGAAGGCAGGCTTTGTTTGTGTAGCGACACCATGCGTGGGTGTCGGCTACAAAGTTGACATGCTCCCAGTGAGACTGTATTAGAGATATGCATTCTATTTTCTTCAACCTGGTTAAATAGAGCGATCGCTCTGTCTACCATTCATCAGTTTGATGCCCTCCATAAAAAATCTAAATACTGAGCTTGACCTGGATGCAGGTTATACCCTCATTATAATTCGTTACGACAATTCACGAATACGAAAAACACAAAACATAAAAAGAACAAAGCTAACTATTTTTTTATTTATAAACATTTTTACTTATATCTTGTAATTTTACTCGATTTTCCTACCCTTCCTAATTTTCCTACCTTTCCTAATTTTCCTACCTTTCCTAATTTTCCTACCTTTCCTAATTTGACATAGCGAAAAAAGTTTACAAATGACTTGTGACACGGCTTGACCTAAACAATTTAATCTGATAAGTTATAGAATAAGAAAGAAATATAAATTCAAGAATGACAGCCTTCAGAAAATATATAAATGACAGTAGATACCTTGGTCTATTGGCATCTACAGCACTATGTCTAATTAGTGGACAGGTAAGTGCTTCTACACAGATTCCCAAAGAATTTTCTGCTTTAAAAAAGACTACTCAGGAAGTTGCTCGATCGACCCAACAATCAGAAACAATAGTCCTCAATGGCAATAATTTAACCCCCTCTGATGTTGTACAAGTGGCGAGAAAAGGTGCCAAAGTAAGCATTAGTGATGCAGCTTTAAAACGACTTCAAACCGCGCATGAATTGCTACTGCTTGCCGCTAAAAAGGGTCAAGCCATTTATGGTCTGACTCAAGGAGTAGGCTTAAATAAAGACCAGACTCTGGTTGATGCAAGTGGAAACTTGAGTGAAGAGGTGATTCGACGCTCTCAAGAATTCAACCGAGGCTTAATTTACGCTCATAGTGCAGGTGCAGGTCCCCAAATGAGCAAAGATGTGGTAAAAGCAATTATGGCGGTTCGCCTCAACTCTATTTTGTTCGGTTCAACAGGGGTTCAGCCAAAAGTTGCCGAATTGTACCGAGATTTTTTAAACAACGACATTGTTCCTGTAATTCCCTCTAGAGGCTCTGTGGGACAAGCTGATATTACCCTGATTACTCATATTGGTCTGGCGATGATTGGCGAGGGAGAAGTGTATTACCAAGATAAAAAGATGCCTGCAAGCCAAGCGTTAAAAATGAATGGACTTGAGCCTTTAGTCCCCTTTGGTAAGGATTCGCTGTCAATTCTTAGTTCCAATGCTTACTCAGCAGCTTTGGGTGCATTAGCCGTAGCCGAGCTTGAACACGCCTTAAAGATGTGGAAACTGGTTTTTGCTTTAAGTCTTGAAGCTGTGGACGGTAATATTGAACCTTTCTTAGAAGATGCTAACAAAATTCGACCTTTTCCAGAGGCTCTTCAGGTATCGAGAGACATCCGAGAAATGCTCAGTGGCAGCTATCTCTGGGAAAAGTCAGAAGAGAGAGCGCTTCAAGACCCTCTCTCGTATCGCACAGGAGCTTATATACTAGGCGCTGGCGAACATTCTTTAAAAGAACTACAGGCACAACTCAAAATTCAACTCAATTCCTCAGATGATAATCCGGCAGTTGTACTCGATGTTTTGCCACCATCGACTCGAGCTGAGGAAGCATCTCACTATGTTAATGAGGGAGGAATTCGAGGCGCAGTCATACCAACAGCTAACTTTTCGCCCTTACCTTGGGTGATTTCATTTCAAAAAGCAGCGATTGCTTTAAGCTACCTTTCCAACGCATCTGCCCAGCGAACAATTAAGCTGGGCGACCCACATTTCACCCACTTGTCCCGATTTTTAGGAACCGAAAATACCGTTCATGCCTATGGGGCAATTCAGAAAACTTTTGTGTCCCTAGCGATAGAAAATCAGGAACTAGCAGCACCAATCCTTGATGATTTTGCGATTGCTGGCAATATTGAAGATGTATCAACCAATGCTCCCAGAACTGTGCAACGTGTTAGGACACAGATTGATACTCTCTATTACATCTTAGGAATCGAAATGATGCACGCGGCACAAGCTATTGACTTAAGATTGCAGAAAAATCCTAATTTGAAATTATCAAGAGTCACCAAAAGTTTCGTTGAACAGTACAGGCAAGTTGTTCCTTTTATGCAAAGCGATCGGGTGTTAACCTATGACATTGAGAAGTCATATTCATTCTTGAAAGCCTACCGAAAATAGGGTCAATCAAGTTTTCACTACTACCTAAAAAAAACTCGCTTTTGACTGTGTTAAGTACTATCTTTAATGGTATAAGATTATGTTCCAAAATCGCTGGCATAAATTCCGTAATGGCACTCTAATTAATCTCAAACTAAGCGACTGGACTATTCAATCCAAGTTGCAAGCATTACTCATTGGAGTTAGCCTCGGTTCTGTAGTGGTAGTGAGTGGAATTGGTTGGTATCAAACACAAGCCGCCCTCAGAAGCAAAATCGCTGAGCAACTTGCAGGGATACGAACAACCAAAGCCGAGCAGTTTGAGTTGTATTTTGAAAATTTGAACAACCAAGTGGCGATGCTGGCAGCAGACGGCAACGTCGTTAAAGCGATGGTGGAGTTGAATGCAAGTTTCCGCAACCTGGAGCGCAACGTGATTCCCCCCGAATGGGATAAAGCATTGAATACTTTCTACACCGAGCAATTTTTCCCTCGATTGCAAAAGAATCTATCCCCTGAAGCACTGAACCCTAGTGTCTATATTCCCACCGGACAAGCAACTCGCTATCTCCAGTATTACTACATTGCTTCTAATCCCAATCCAGTTGGTCAAAAAGACAAGCTTCTCGATGCTGGGGATGGCAGCGATTATACCAAAGCTCATGCCAAATATCAAAAATTCTTTGCAGGAATTATCGAAAAATTTGGTTATTATGATGTGTTTTTGATTAATCCTAAAACCGGGGATATTGTCTATTCCTATTTTAAACAGACAGATTTTGCCACGAATCGACTACAGGGTTTTTACGCCCAGAGTGCATTAACGGATTTGGTGCAGGCAGTTCAGTCAAATCCGACACAAGGTAGCGTTCAAGTTGCTGATTTCAAACCTTACCGCCCCTCTTATAATACTCCAGCCGCTTTCGTGGCAACGCCCATTTATAGCGGTTCTAATCTGGTTGGTATCCTGGCCGTGCAAATCCCCATTAAAAAGATCGACCAGGCTATTAGCCGGAATAATAATTGGGAAACCAGCGGTTTGCAGAAAACGGGGGAAGCTTATTTAGTCGGATCCGATTCCCTCATGCGTTCCACATCCCGTTTTTGGGATGAAGACCCCAAAAAATATCAAAACGTTGTTCGTTACACGGGGACTGACGAGAGAACTCTCCAACTAATGGAGAACTTCAACACTACCATTGGCTTACAGAAAATCAACTCACCAGCCGCACAAGCCGCCTTAGCCGGGACACAAGGCATGATGGTAGACCGTAACTATCGGGGAAGAGAGGTATTGAGTTCTTACTCTCCTTTGAAGTTGAACGGGTTGAATTGGGCGATTCTGGCAGAGATGGAGGTGGGGGAAGCCTATCGTCCGCTTTACGTGTTACAGGTCGTTTTGCTGATTGCGGCGGCGCTTTTCCTACTAGGGACAGCGTTTTTAGCGGCAGTTGCTGCGAAAATTTTTACCTCTCCCCTGCGTCATTTGACTCAAAACGCCCGGAAACTAGCTGCTGGGGAACTGGATGGAGATGTTGAACTCCAGTCGCAAGACGAGTTTGGGGAATTGGCAACAGAGTTCAAACAGGTGGCGAACAAATTACGCCAAACTGAACAAGAGCTGGAAACCAAGAAACAGGAGAGCGATAGTCTCTTGCAGAATATCCTACCTTGGGCGATCGCCGAACGCAGGAAACAAGGAGAGGCGACCATTGCTGACAACATCAAGCAAGTCACCATCCTCAATGCTCATCTAGCTGGTCTTTCTGTATTGAACAAACGGCTTTCACCTCAACAGATGGCAGAATTGCTCACCGAGCTATTTGATGAATTTGACTCGGCAGCAGAACGCTACGGGTTGGAACGACAGAACTCCCTGAGTACAAGCTATATGGCAGTGTGCGGACTCACCCAAGCCAGATTCGACCACAGCAAGCGAACGGTTGATTTTGCCCTGGTCATGTTAGACATCATCCAGCGTCTGAATGTTAAGCATAATTCTGCCTTGGCATTACGCATCGCCATTCATGTAGGTTCTGTGACAGCAGGAGTAGTTGGAACAGAGAGATTTAGGTACGGCATTTGGGGAGAAACAGCCTATATTGCAAGCAGTCTTCAGAGTAAAGCTGAGTTGAACTATATTTTAGTAACTCGGAATGTGTACGAACGCCTAGCAGATAGCTACACGTTCATCCAAAACCCAGTCGCGAACATTCAAGGTCTAGGAGAAGTAGAAACTTGGACGCTGATAACTACCAGGAAATTAGTTCTAACTCAGGTGGAATTGGTACAGTCATCCTTTGAAAAAGTCAAGCCCATTGCCGATAAGGCTGCCGAACTGTTCTATCAACGACTGTTTGAATTACAACCTTCCTTTCGTCCTCTCTTTAAGCAGGGAGAGATGAAAAACCAGGAACGTAAGCTAATGACTACGCTTGCCCTCGCCGTGGAGGGTTTGCGTCAGCCCGAGAAGATTATCCCCGTCGTTCAAGAGTTGGGTCGCCGTCATGCGGGCTATGGGGTCAAGGCTGAATACTACGATACCGTAGGTCAGGCATTGCTGTGGGCTTTGGCACAAATACTGGGTGTAGAGTTTACTGCGCCAGTACGAGAAGCATGGGAAGAAGCTTACACGTTCCTGAGCGAAATTATGAAAGAAGCCGCAGCAGAACTTGAGTTGGAAAAGATAGGTGTTTGAAGGAGGCAGGAGGCAGGAGGCAGGAGGCAGGAGGTGGCAGGAGGCAGGGGGCAGAAGGCAGGAGGCAGAAGGCAG
>DNGJ01000298.1:93714-94187 GCA_003486305.1 Cyanobacteria bacterium UBA11371 | reverse complement strand
GGCAGGAGGCAGAAGGCAGGAGGTGGCAGGAGGATTTTATGATTTGATTTTTTGAATGCTTGAAACTAAGATTCCTTGAAACCTATCGACTTCTTCCAAAACAGGAGTAAATAGTTCAGGGGATGCTAATCCGACTTCCTTGGAAATAATCAACTGAGTGTCAAGTTCTCGAAGCGAACCTAAAGCAATGTGTAGAAATTGGATATATTCGTTTTGCGTTCGTCTTCCATAGCCTTCAGCTATATTTGATGGCACAGAAACTGCGGAGCGTCTAATCTGGCTAGTTAATCCGTAAAGTTCAGATTTCGGGAATTTTTCAGTAAGTCGATAACAGTTAATGGCAAGCTTGACTCCACACTGCCAGATAAATTGCTCTCTGTAGCTCATGGCGAAAGAAGTTTGAAGTAGGAAGTTAGAAGAAACTAAACGATTATACACCTCCTGCCTCCTACCTCCTGCCTCCTGCCTCCTGC
>DNGJ01000298.1:12001-93452 GCA_003486305.1 Cyanobacteria bacterium UBA11371 | reverse complement strand
TTCTGCCTCCTGCCTTCTGCCTCACCACTCACTATTGTTCATTAAAAAACAGTCATGGATAAACAACTTCTGGGATGGATACTGCTTTTGGGGCTGGGATTTCCCTTATTTGGTGTCCTGCTGGGTGAAGCCGCCTCAAGATTGGAACGACAGCAGCACCCCTTAGCCGTTGGGCTGCGTCAGGTGCGCGAGTATGTGTTACCTCCCTTAGCCGTAATCTTAGTCATGCGACAGCTTTTAAGCGTCGCTGGCAAAGATTCTTGGGCGCGTTTTGTAGAAACGTTAACTTGGGTTGCCGTTATTGTCGCGGGACTTTCTTTAGTCAACGCCCTATTAACTACAAAAAAGCAACCGATTAAATGGCAAATTCATGTCCCTAACCTGTTTTTTCAGGTCGCTAGGGCTGTAGTGATTTTAGCCATTGGCTATCACATTATTACTGGAGTTTGGAGTATCAATCTGAGTGGTGCGGGCAGCGCTGTGGGGATAGCTTCAGCAGTCATTGCCTTGGCACTGCAAGATACCCTCAGCAACTTGGTGTCAGGATTGCTGCTGCTATTTGCCAAACCGTTCAAAACAGGTGATTGGATTGAGTTAGATGGAAAGCAGGGACGGGTACTCGAGCAAAATTGGTGGTCAGTTAGGATAGGAACTCCTTTCATGCAATTAAACGTTCCCAATGGTGTGTTGTCGAAGGCAAAGATTATCAATTACGGTCAGGGAGCAATTTGGAAAACTATTTCTGCCAGCTTTTCTTACTACGACTCTCCCGATCGAGTAATTCCAGCACTCAATAGCTTGGTGGAGGGTATAGATGCGATCGAATCTAAAGGTTTTGCTGAGGTTAGTTCCTATGGAGACTCCAGTATCACCTACGACCTTTGGTATAAAGTGCTGCCTGAAAAAGCTCTTCTCGTTGCTCCGGAACTCAAATTCCGACTTTACTATCTAACCAAACGTTATGGTTTTACCGTTCCCTATCCGATTAAAGTGCAGTACGACGTCGATGCTAGACAAGGGGTACCGAGCCGGGTTCCTCAAGTAGTCGAGAACCGCCAAGAGGAATTGGTAACTTATTTGCGATCGCTCCCCTATTTCCTAACACTCAATGATAACCAAATTGAGAAACTAGCCCAAAGGGCTAAATTTAAAGCCTACGGTAAGGGTGAGTTAATTGTTCGGGAGGGAAAAGAAGACGAGGGACTTTATATTCTGTGCAAGGGCGCGGGACAGGCTTACCTCAAAGATGAACAAGGTAACCGTCAAATCGTCAGCCAGCTTGAACTTAACGAAGCATTTGGTGAAATGGCTATTTTTCCAGGAGAAGTCAGTCCGGTGACAGTCGTTGCCAATGAAGAGGTTGAGGTTGTAGTGATTCGGGCCAAAGAAATTATCGAAGCGATCGAGTCTAACGAGAAATTTGCTTCAGAGACTCTTCAATATATCGAGGAACGGAAAAAGATGGTTCGACTTGCTAAAGGACTTAAGGAGGATATGAATCCGCTGGCTAACAAAAATGGTCGTCGAGTGCAAGTGGGAAAATAGGATATGTCATCATCAATCAGGATGAGGTTAACTAGAGCAAAGAATTACCATCTGAAGGCAGAAGCTCCCTCCAAATCTTCAATTTTGGGGCACTCCGAGAAAAGGAGTTCTAATCGCCGCCTAAATGAAACTTACTGCCTCCTGCCTCCTGCCTTCTACCTTCTGGCATTAGCTTTACTATTAACAGCCTGCACGGGTCAATCAAAACCCTCAAAAGCCAATATTGACGGGTCTGCCAGTGCAGATAAGACCTCAAAGGAAAACTTAGGGATTCAGCAGGTTGAGCATAAATTAGTTAAAGTCCCTTCAACCCAAAACTCAGCTAAACAGGGCATTGTGCTGCCAGAGGTAAAACCCCTAGAACTGGAGGGAACACTGACAATATCGGGTTCTCAGGTCGTTTTGCCGATTAGTCAGGCTATTGCTCAACGCTTTATCCAAGACGGCTACCCCAACAAAATTGCGCTCTCTGGTATTGATACCGAGGTTGGCTTCAAGCAATTTTGCGAGGAGAAAAAGGTAGATATTGTCAATGCGGTTCGCCCAATTAACACTCAGGAGTCAGCCGCCTGTGCTAAGTCAGGTGTTGAGCCAATAGGCTTTCCCATTGCCACCGATGCTGTGACCATTGTAGTTAGTTCTCAGAATAATTTCGTCCCCAACAATCTGACACGCGACGAACTGGTAAAAGTATTCACTGCCGAAAAGTGGTCAGATGTCAACCCCAAATGGCCAAACGAGCTGATTAAACGCATTGTTCCATCTGGAGCTGGTACTGGAGGTTCCGTTGATTTGTTTGCCCAAGCTATTCTCAAGGGGAACGTTAGCCAACTGACTAATGCTCCCAATACGGTATTTTATGACTTTGCAGAGCAGTTGCACTCGGAAGCTTTAATCAATCCTTACATGGTTGGCTTTTTGGAGTATGGCTCCTATCAACAAAACCGGGACAAATTGAGAGCGATCGCGATTGATACAGTAGACCCTTTCCTGCCAGGATATCCAATAACTCGTCCGTTGTACATTTATGCCGATGCCAAAGCGATTCGGAAACGATCGGAAGTAGAAGGGTTTGTTAACTATTACTTGACCTATGTAAGTGAAGAAGTTCCTAGTCTGGGTTACTTCGCAGTCAACCCCACCGTATTGGATGAGTCAAAAACTAAGTTCTTGCAGCTGAAAGGTAATAAAGAGTTGTTGAAGGAAGCTAGTCAGAAAAAATAGTGAATTGAACAATTTTACCATCTGAAGGCAGGAGATCCAGGGCAGGAGGCAGGAGGTAGAAGACGGTTCCAATGAACAAATTTCACAGCCATGAATGAAAGTGGTATTTCCCATTCCCGACTCCCGACTCCACACTCTCAAGTCAGAAGAGAAGAGAGGGAGGAAGGAGCAAAAAAGCTCGCTACGGCAGCTACTCACCATCCACACCACCTCGTGCCTTCGACCCCCTGCCGTCTATCTCCTGCCTCCTTCAAACTTTAGACAATAATGCTTCAAAAAAAACCAACTAAAAAGCTGATGATTCTCTCCACAACTACCTGTCGGAAAATTTTAACCATTACAGGAATAGCTCTGCTCACTTCTTCTGTTTATTTGGGTGAGGCTCAGGCTCAATCTTTCACTAACAGTGGAAGTTTATCTCCGAAGGCAGAAAGAAAACGCATTGTAGAAATTCCTGCGATACTTTTAGGGAGCAAGGGTTTAGAAACCTCACTGAACTCTCGTTTAGTGGCTTCTTTCTCAGTGGGGGTTGAATCCCCTACTCAAACAGCTCATAAAGCTTCCTGCCTCCTGCCTTCTGTCTCCTGCCCCCTGCCTCCTGCATTAATCGCCCAAAATCTAGGGGGCATAGTCCGAAAAATACCCCTAGAAGAAGTAGCGCCTCCAGCAATGTCTTCAGCCAAGACAGTAACCAATGCTGAGTTTAATCAAGCCCGAATTGAACTCAAATCAGATGGTTCGTTAATCTACATACTCCGAGGTCGAAACCAACAAGGCTTTGAAGTTGAAGTACAAGTTACTCCTAGTGGCACTATTAGCCAAGTTGACGAACAAATAGAGGTCAGTGGAGTTCCTGAAGTTGCTGTCAAAGCTTTCAAACGATGGGCACCCAATGACCAACTGATCAGCACTTGGCGGAGTACCCGTCTCGGCGAATTTTTCTATCAGTTTGTCATTCAGGATTTTTGGTTAGAAATTTCGGCGGATGGCAATAAAGTCGTCATTTATCGGAAAAAAATCAATATTTAGTAAATCAACAATGAAAGGGATGTAGGGCTTCGCCCCAAAGGGCCTTAGTCAAACTATGCAATTCGGCGACACAGAACTATGAAGACATTGACAATTAGTAATTGGCAGAGAATTGTCGCTTCCGCACTAACGGTAACAACGATTACTTTCACTGCTAATGCTACTTCTACCCAATTACTTAAAGGGGCTGGTGCTTCTTTTTCTCAACCTCTTTATCAACGCTATAGCGCAGAATACGAACGGGAAACAGGCGTCAAGTTCCAATACACAGCTACTGGCAGTGGTGGTGGCATTCGTTTGTTCATGAATAAAACGGTGGACTTCGGAGGTACGACTTTAATCCCTACCCCAATTGAGAAAAATCAAATGAAAGATGGGTTGTTGATGGTACCCACAGGGGGAGGGGCAATAGCCATTGTTTACAACCTTGAAGATGTGACCGCTGATGTTAAGTTATCTCGCGAGCAACTGGCAAAAATATTTACAGGTCAAATTGCTAATTGGAACCAGGTTGATTCCCGCTTTCCTAACAAAAAGATTCAAGTCGTAGTTCAATCGGATAGTAGCGGTACTACCTTGACTCTGACTAGATATTTACGAAAAATTACGGGTGGAAAGATAGAAGCGAGTCGGGAACCGAATTGGGGATTTCAGGTCTTCGCTGCTTTTCCTCAAGACAGTGCAGTGGCGGCAGAAGTCCGAAGAGTTGATGGTGCCATTGGCTATGTCCAAACCAACTTTGCTCGTCAGAACAATCTGTCTATCGCTAGGATTGAAAATCGGGCTGGTCGTTACGTGGAACCCACGTTGGCAGAGACGGAAAAAGCCCTAGCTAATATAAAATTTAACGACGACTTCACGACCGAAGATATTGATGACCCTGAAGATGGCTACCCCTTGGTGAGTTTGAGTTGGCTATTATTTGCTGAAGAGTATCCTAACGAAACTCTCATCCAAGCTAATAAGAAATTATTGATTTGGATTTTGACTAAAGGTCAAAACTTCAATCGAGATCTAGAGTACACGAAAATTCCTGAAGATGTAGCTCAGAAAGTGATTGAAGCTGCTAATAAGGAACTTAGAGTTCGTCCGTAAGAAGGAGGCAGGAGTTAGGAGGCAGGGGGCAGAAGGTAAGAGGTAGAAGAAGCAGAAAGATATTGAAGAAGGCAGCTATGCTGCTATGTTGTGACCATAGGAAACAAGGGTTTTTGACCCCTACTCAATAAAGTTTTAGTGACTATTATTCAGTCGGATCAGAATCCCCTTCTCTTACATTACCTCCTGCCTTCTGCCTTGTTCAACTATTGTGTGTGTGACAAGAAGCAGAAATTATGAGTAAATTGGGTGTGCCATTGCCGCTGACTTCGGTAATACTGGGTTGCAACTTGTTCGTATTATCTCCCGTCTTGGCGCAAGAAAATTCGGCTAATACGACCGTTCCTGAAGTTCAAACAACTACGAACTTGACAGAGAAGAATGAGGCTACTGAGCAAGTTATTGAATTGGCAGACACTTCTGGTGCGATGTTGAAGAGGGCAGAAGCTCCAGGGCAGGAGGCAGAAGGTAATCTTCAGAAGGAGATTGAAACCCCTCTTGAAGATAAGCCAGTAAACTTTGTTCGCAGTGAGCTTGTACCAAGAACTCTTTTCAGTCGCCAGGAGGCAGAGGACAGAAGCAACAAATCAGATAGCAATAGCGAAGCGTATACCCTTCGGGATGCTATGCTCTTCGACCATGCTCCGCAAACGCTTAGAGCGAGTCTTCCCCCAAGGGGCGACGCCAAGGGCGAACGAGCGTCAGCGGTAGCGAGGCTACGAACGTCAGGGGATTCGACCCCTCCTGATTTGGAGTCACTGAACGGGAGTTCAGTGGAGGTCTTAAACCCTTGCTCTATGAGGTCGCAGCAGAGACTCCAGGGCAGTATTCCTTCTGCCTCCTGCCCTCTGCCTTCTGCCTCTCTCAAGCAACCTCAAGTCCAAGAAATTCCTACTAACCCATTAGAGTCGCCCCAACTCTATAGCCAACCTCCAGATTTGATGGAGAACGTTACTCGTGTCGAAGATTTGCGCGATGTTAGTCCTGGAGATTGGGCTTATGAAGCGTTGCGAAGCTTGGTAGAAAAATATCGTTGCATTGCTGGTTCTGGTCAAGGGACTTTTGAGGGCAATCGTGCTATAACCCGTTATGAATTTGCTGCTGCTTTTAATACTTGCTTACTCAAGATTGGACGTATAATTTATAGCTTGAGCAATACGTTCCCTAATCAAGAAGACTTAGCAGTTGTACAAAGGCTTCAAGCCGACTTTGCTACAGAGCTAAAAACTCTTACTACTAGAGTAGATAACTTAGAACAACGAGTCACCAATGCCAACGAGCATCAATTTAGCACGACTACAGTTGTCCGGGGGACAGTAGATTTTAATTTAATCAGTGCTTTTGGAGACGAAAAAGCTGTTGCTTCTGGGAGTAATCCAAGGGAAGACTTGAATGAAAATCTTACTTTATCAGCGCGGGTAAATCTCAATTTTGATACCAGTTTTACAGGGAAAGACCGCTTGCGGACTAATATTCGAGCTGGAAATGTTAGCAATTTTGGTAACAGTGTTACTGGAACCGATATGACTCGCCTGATTGGTACTGTTAATACGGGTGGCGATATTACGCTAGGTTCGTTGTTTTATGAGTTTCCGATCGCAGGCAAACGTGGTAGAGTTGCGATCGCACCGGCTGCTGACTTTCCCACTCGCATTTTTCCGGCACTCAATCCTGTTTCTTCGATTTCTAATTTTGGTGCTGAAAGTCCTATCTACTCATTTGCTTTTGGTACAGGGGCTGTAGTTTACTATAATTTCACCGATCAATTGGCTGCCGGTGTCAGTTATTTAACCACGAGTGGGGGCAATCCACTGGAAGGACTCTTTGGCGATCAGTATACGGCTTTAGCTCAGGTAACTTATACTCCGTCTAATAGGTTAGCGATCGCTTTTACCTATGGTCGTTACTATGCTTCAGAACCCGGTTCAAGCATTAGTGTAACGGGGAGTAAGGGCAGCAGGTTTGCTCAGTTGCCTTTTGGTGGAAGTACGGCGACATCCTCTAATGCTTATGGCTTACAGTTTACTTACAAGTTGAGCGATCGCTTGATTTTAGGCGGTTGGGTTAGCTATTTTAATGCGCGAGCTGAGAGTTCGCCTAGTGTTAATGGTTTAGATGGTTCAATGGGAGCTAATGCTGATATCTGGAGTTGGGCTGTTACGGCGGTAGTGCCAGATTTGGGTAAGTTAGGTAGCCAGTTAAATTTTGTTTTGGGTATGCCTCCGAAGGTGACAAGTAATGATGTTGCTTCTCGTTTAGATAGGGATACGTCGATGCATTTTGAGCTATCTTATCGTTATCCAATTAGTAATAGGGTTTTTATTACTCCGGGTGTTTTGTTGATTACTAATCCGGAGCATAATGCTGCTAATGACAGTATTTGGATTGGATTATTGCGAACTACTTTTACGTTTTAATGAAAACCTGAAGTGTATGAGTAAACATTGCATGAGAGTTCGACGATTTTGCGATCGCAGGCAAAGTAGATGTATTTCTCCTACTTTTCCTACTTTACTTCCTTGTGTAGTCGCAACCCATTAGTGGTGATGACACAGGGACATGCGTTGACATCAATCAAGAGCCGTTTTCACAACTGGTAGCTCAAGTCGAGTTGCTTCATATAATTGTCCTGATGAATTTTCCTACTTTTCCTACTTGATTTATTAGAATTTTGGGTTAATCTGGGTAAATGGAAGAATTTAACGAGCAACCCAGCCAGATAATTGGATTGCCTTCTAACTCATAGATTAAGAAAGAAAAAAATGATGAAGTTTCAAGACCTAACTCAACACGAAGTTGAAGCCCTTAAACAAAAATATAACTTTGCCGATGCCCATACTCATCAATCACAATCTCCTTCCCAACTAGAGATTGTGAGAAACTTGCCTGAATTATGGCTTGAAGCCGAAAAAACTAAGCAAGAAATATTAAACAATAAGTTTGTAGAGACCTTTTATAAAATGAGGGGCTTGGAATCTGCTTTAAACCCCAACAATGTTATGCTTTATTATGCGGCTTCTATTGCCACCATTCACATAGCCAACTATCTTTTGAAAAAACGATTGAGCGTGAGTTTACTTGAACCTTGCTTTGATAATCTCTATGAAATATTGTCACACCTTTCAATTCCCATATCTCCTTTAAAAGAGGGGTTATTACACGACGCCGATAAAATTTATGAAAATCTCAAAACTCATGTCAAGAGTGATGCGCTATTTATGGTAGACCCTAATAACCCAACAGGATTCACGCTGCTGGGTCAGAAAAACAAAAAGGCTTTTGAAAAGGTAGTTCAGTTTTGTAAAGACTATGATAAGATACTTATTGTAGATTATTGCTTCGCCAATTTTTTGATGAACGATGAGGAAATTGAACTTTATGATATTTATAAAGTCTTAAAGGAATCAGGCATTAAATATATGGCAATTGAAGACACCGGGAAAACCTGGCCGATTCAGGATGCCAAAATTGCCATGCTGAAAGTCAGCGACAGTCTTTACGAAGAAATGTACAGCATTTATACGGCATATATCCTTAATGTATCTCCTTTCATTCTCAATTTCCTTACAGAATACTTGTTAGATTCCCAAAACTGCCAGTTTGCTTCCATAAAAAATCTCTTAAATACAAACAGAAAGATTTTAGAAGAAAAATTTCGAGGTACTATGTTAAAACCGCTCAAGCCACAGGGTAAAGTCAGTGTCGCCTGGTGTGAAATCAGGGAGCCTAATCTCACGGCGACTGAACTGCAAAGAATTTTATATGAAGAGGGAGTCTACGTTTTACCAGGAACCTACTTTTTCTGGCACAATCCTGACCAAGGCGAGAAATACATCAGAATCGCTCTAGCGCGAGATACTGATAATTTTACTGAGGGTATGTTTTTAATTAAGAACATACTAGACAGGCTAGATAAAAACTTCTCTGCTCAACTAGCCGCAGTGCAACATCTTTCACCATCCGGGGGGTAAACGCGAGAAAACTAATGGAAGATTTTTAGAGTTTGAAAACTCATTGCTACTAACAAACTGAGATACCAGGTAAGGCAATGCAATGGAAGGGTGTAATGCCAGCTATCACTACTGGCTTTAAGAAAAATTTAACCATCGACGGCTCCCATATAACCAGACACATTAACTGGTTGGTGGATAATGGATGCACGGGTATTGTTGCTAATGGCACACTCGGCGAAGCCACCTCATTAAGTTTTGATGAAAAAATACAGGTTCTGCACACTTGTATCGAAGCAGTAGGTTCGCGCGTACCTGTCATTTCCGGAATTGGCGCGATGACGACAGCGCAAGCAGTAGCTTTAGCCCAAAAAGCAGCGTCTGTAGATTGTAGCGGTTTAATGGTTTTGCCTCCCTATCTTTACAGCACAGATTGGCGTGAAATGAAAGGACATGTGGCGGCTGTAATTGAGGCGACAGAGCTTCCTTGTATGTTATACAATGACCCAGTTGCCTACGGGACTGATTTTTTGCCAGAGCAGATTGCTGAACTTGCTGGCGAACATTCTAATCTTTGTGCTGTTAAGGAAGCAACGACGGACGTGCGTCGAATCACGGCTATCCGTGCATTAGTTGGAAAGCGACTGTCTATTGCTGTTGGCATGGATGATGTTTTGGTGGAAGGCATAGCAGCAGGAGCAATAGGTTGGGTGGCGGGAACTGCCAATGCTTTGCCTGCTGAATGCGTAGCTCTTTTTAATTACGCCATGCAAGGGGACAACGACAAAGCTTTTCATCTTTACAAGTGGATTATGCCCTTAATGCGACTCAATGCTGTGCCTAAGTTTGTGCAGATGACTAAGCTGATGCAGTCGGTTGTTGGTTGGGGAAATACCACGGTACGTCCCCCACGATTAGAACTGGAAGGAACTGAACTTCAGACAGCTCTCAACATTATTAAAACAACTTTGTCACAGCGTCCAAAACTCTAAAAGTACAGCAACAGACTCAATCAAAAAAATGACCACTATAAGGCCAAAAATGATAGCGTTAATCTTGACGGGGGATAATAATGGTTAATCCAACGAAATTTCGGGAGACGGTCTTATCAACCCGTGACAGCCAGCAGATACGCACAACCCGTCCTATGTCGTCAGAGCAAATTGCTCAATATCACGAAGACGGATATGTTATAGTCCCCGGTTTCTTTGACCCTGAAGAAGTCGAACCCGTGCGGATAGCCTGTGAAGAAGAACCAAGTCAATCGCTTGGCTTGTGCTTTTGCAGCCTTGAGCGTCAAATTGGCAGAAAATTGAAGATGCGATCAGCTTCGAGTAAGTCGGCGTAAATAAATTCCTTTTGGTAAAGAGATTGTGTTGTCTGATGTCAAAGCTTGCTACAAAAGCGATTCACCCTAATTTACATTTTGTACTTATTTAGTTCATTTCTGCATCTACTTAAAGCCATAGGCGATCTGCTGAAAGCAGCAGCGCTTCGCTATCGCAAAAGTTACGGAGGAAAATTAGGTCAT
This sequence comes from Cyanobacteria bacterium UBA11371, assembly GCA_003486305.1. Classification (GTDB taxonomy): domain Bacteria; phylum Cyanobacteriota; class Cyanobacteriia; order Cyanobacteriales; family Aerosakkonemataceae; genus Microseira. Next base: position 83,078 of record DNGJ01000298.1, on the reverse strand, counting down.
GGATATAAAAATCAATCCCCTATATAATGAGTTGGGTAAAATTATTTTACCTAATGAAAAAGTAGATATTTTAGAACTAGATAAAACGGAAGTTATTAACTCGTTTACTGCTTATAGTCTTGTACTTTTTAGAGGGTTTGATATAAATACAGATAAATTCAAGAAATTTACAGAATTGTTTAGTACTAACTTTATGTCTTATGTGGGGGGTGCCTATAGTAGGAAAATGATTAATGGTGACGAAACTCTTTTATCTGTAACAGAAGCTGGAGACAGCGAAGATGATTCAGCAATTCCTTTACATGGAGAAATGTATTATAAAAAGCAAAAACCAACTCTAGTTTGGTTTTATTGTGCAAACCCAGCCTTGAAGGGTGGAGAAACCACAGTCTGTGACGGTTTCCAGATTTATAACAACTTAAATTCTTCTACGCAAAAGTTATTTGAGGAAAAACGTATAAAATACATACGTAATTATCCGGATGGAAAATGGCAACAAATATATGGTACTGATGACTTGATGATTGTCAAACAAGTTTGTGAGTCAAATCACATACAGTTGACAGTAAATAAAGATAAATTTATCACTACAGAATATGTTTGCTCGGCAATTATTAAGAGTAGATGCGGTCAACATAGGGTGTTTATTAATAATCTTTTGCCCGTAATAGAGCAGGAATTTACCTACGGAAGTAAGGTTAGTATTGTTAGGTTTGAAGATGGCACAAAAATACCAGAAACTGCTATCAGAGAAGTTCAGGAAATAGCCGAGCAACTAACTCATCTTATCAAATGGCAAAAGCATGATATTTTGATGGTTGACAATACCAAATTGCTCCATGGGAGAAAAACTTTTTATGACAATCAAAGAAATATTTACGTGAGGCTTTGTGAGTCCAATTTTTAGTTTAGACTTTACCATTGGCGTGATTAACTATATGATGGCTAAACATTCATTGTTGAATTGGCGAAAAATTCTGCCCAAATATGGAGGATTGATAGTGAAAAACGCCACTTGCTTGCGCGAATTAATTGAGCGAAATCATGACCTCATTGATTGGATCGAACCTGAAGCGGGAATGGTCGCTTTTCCCTTTTTTAAAACTCTCAATAGTCAAGACTTTGTTTGCCGATTAGTGCAAGAAACTGGAGTATTGGTATTACCAGGAGAATCGTTTGATTGTCCGGGTCATTTTCGCATCACTTTAGGTGTTGAACCCGAGCGTTTTCAAAAAGCCATCAACAAACTTGACATGCTCCCCAACATTCAGTATTATGGGAAAGGGCTGTTGTTTAGTCAAAGCTCTACGATCGCTAAGAAGATCGAAGGATGATAAGGCGAAGTTACAAAAAGTAAAAATAGGAGGAATAAAACACATGGAATTAGAATCACCAAATGAAAAAAATGAAAGACCATCTCGGGTAGAGTTGGGTATCATAAGTGAGGATTGTTTCGAGGAACAACTTAAGAAGAAACTATTCACCAAGCATCCCAGCGATTGGAAAGACGCTCCAGCAAAAATTAGCGAGGACAAGTTGGAAATACTAAACCGTTCAATTATGGAGAGGTGGGAAGAACATTTAATGAAGGAACTTGCCGAGATCGCTACATCCAAGGGAGGAACAATTCTTGAGGTTGGATTCGGCCTTGGTATCTCAGCCGGATACATACAACAACATGAAATTGTGGAGCATTTTATAATAGAAGCCAATTCTGACGTTTTTAGAAAACTTGAAGAGTTTGCGCGGCAAGCAAAACACAAAGTAACACCTATTTTTGGATTGTGGCAAGAGGTCGTTGATTCACTCCCAAGTGAAAGTTTTGATGGGATTTTATTTGACCCCGCTATTTTAAGTGAAGATGACTACAAGTATGGGCGCACTGACTTTGTTAAACACGCCTATCGTCTTTTAAAAAAAGGAGGTGTGTATACTGAGTATACTGCCATGACTGAACTAACGCCTGCTCATAGTCAATTTTTAAATAAACTCGGCTTTACCGAGATTAGTGCAAAACTCTGTTCTGTGAATCCGCCAAAAAGTTGTCCCTATTGGGATAAACCCGTCATGATAGCTCCTACCATAATTAAATAACCGATCTCGCCTTTGTCCGGATTTTACTGTCTCTCTATTTCGTGAAGTGATGCGGTGCTTCAAGGATGGGAGACTCAAACCACTTCCTCATAAGGTATTCCCCCTTTTTGAGGTGGTGAGCCAAACCCTTTCAATGGAAGTTTGAGGGCTTCCAGACATAAGCTAGGCTGGTGGGTTATTTCTGCCGCGCTGGTCTAGTATGTCGTACATGGGCTGTATGTAGCTTTTGAGTTGTTGTTTTGGAAGACCATAACTCTACTACATCTGCCCTCTCTCTTCATACTCCTTTTTTGGCTAAGGTATTGATTATTTAGGAGCTTTTCGAGCAATTCTTGCTTCTTCTAGCCAACCATCAACCAGCGCTTGATGGTTTTTTACCCACTCTTCGGCATGACGACGGATATCTTTTGAGTCATTTTTACCCTCATGGACGAGTTTTTCTTCAGTGATAATATCCTCAAAAGGAACCTGAATCTGTTCAAACCAACGTTTGGCGACTGGGTTAGCCGACAAAAATTGCCGGGAGACCACAAAACGCGCTTTATCCACAGCAAATCCTAGATTCTTCCCATCTGCCGTAGTATCCTTTGGTGTCATCCCTTTTCCCATTTCTCCTGGTAAAGAGGTAAATTGGACTTTGGACAAAGAGGAAATAAATTCGCGAGTTTTAGACGCGAAGCAAGTTTTTGTTTAATAGGCCAGCCGTAACTATAGCTCCCTCCTTACTTATGAGCGAATCAATCGCGTTTCTCTGGGATAGTTTCACTTTCACCGTCGTAATATAAATCAATTAAACTGTTAGTTAAAGAATTAATCACCTGCTCAAGTTCATCAATTTGGGCACGTCTTAAAACTTGAACCACCGCTGCGATATGCTCTTCACTACCAGCCCGTCCTAAATGTTTATACTTACTCTTTTTTTGGCGATCTTTGGTTTGCTCAAAAATCTCATTAGTAGCTTGGAGTTTATAATACCAATAAACTTTTTGTCGTTGTCGTACCTGATATCGAGCTACATAGCAACCCTTGGGAGCTACTTCACCTTCATCAAAAATTTGTTGAATTTTTACTTTGACTTCAGCAATAGTAGCAGTTAAACGCTCAGCTCTTTTAGTTAAATCGGGAGCTAGCTTCGGCTTATGGTGACTCATAGTTGGCTTGCTCAAAAGAGATATGTCCTAGTTAAATGGTAAAATACCTTCGCGATTGTAAAACGCGAATAGAGAAAATTTACCAATTTTTATGTCCACCATACCCTGTGAAGACCAGCTCGCCAAATTTCAACAATTTCGCCAAGATTTATATGCCTTGTTCCCTAATAGCCGTGACAGTTTGATGGATTTACTGGATGCGCTGTCAGGAAATACCACGGCGATTTCTCCCGTAGCATTATGCGAACATCCCTCGTTTCGTCGGGGTTATAGCGCTTTATACAAAGCTATTGTACAATTCTTCCAGCCAAGTTCCCCTGCATCAGCGACTGAAGAAAAAAAACTTTTTCAACAGTCTTTACTCAAAGCGTTCGCGCCATTAATTCCAGCACCAACCCAACGGAAGTTCCATTTATTTGGCCTGGATGCCACTCCCATGCCCCGCCCTTTTGCTAAAACTTTAGAAGACCGTGCATATATTCATCAACCTAATACCATTAAAGGTAATAAACCGATTAATATTGGGCATCTATATTCCCTGTTGTCTTTTTTACCCGAACGCACCCAAACTGCTCATATTCCTTGGTCTGTTCCTTTGTCAGGACAACGAGTCACAGCCGATTCTAACCCGATAGCAGTTGGCTTAGAACAAATAGAGACTGTGCTTTCTGATTGCCCAATTTTCCACCACAACCAATTATCTGTGCTGGCGGCAGATAGTTATTATTCACAACGCCAGTTTCTGGACGCGCTTTGTGGTAAGCCCAATGCAATCATTGTGACAAGAGTGCGTAGTAATCGTGTCTTCTATCGTCAACCTGAAGTGGTTGAAGCAGTAAAGCGAGGACACTGCCGGTGGTATGGAGAGCGCTTCGATTTAAAAGATGAATCAATAAGGCATTCCCCTGATGAAATAGTAGAAACAAGTTTTACAACTCGTCGTGGGCGAAACCTCAAAAAAACTATTACTTGTTGGCATCAGATGTTAATGCGGGGGACTAAAGAATATCCCATGCACCAACATCCTTTTACTCTATTGCGAGTACAAGTAACTGATGAGATGACGGGTAACCCAATTTGGCGTCCGATGTGGTTAATTGTTATGGGGCAACGACGACATGAATTAACGCCTCTGGAATTAGCCCATGCTTACCAACAACGATTTGATCTGGAGCATATGCTTCGTTTTGGTAAGCAACGATTATTAATGGGGTCGTTTCAAACTCCAGATGTGGAGCATGAAGAAAACTGGGTACAACTAACTCTACTGGCTTATATGCAACTGTGGGCAGCGCGGGAATTAGTTGACAATCTGCCTCGCCCTTGGGAGAAATATCACTACAAAAAAAATCATCATTCTATTACACCCAGTTTAGTACAACGGGACTTCTACCGAATTATTAGACAAATTGGCACACCTGCCGAAACTCCCAAACCTCGTGGTTTTTCGACTGGCAGGATTACGGGTAACTTGAGAGAAAAAAGAAAGCGGCATCCGGTGATAAAAAAGGGTAAAAAAATGAAGTCTTCTAGACGAAAGACTGCTTAAAGTCTGCTAAGTATCCCTAATCGACCTCTTCTAGTTCGCGTATTATGCTCGCGAAGCATCTTTCTTTTGTCCAAAGTCCAAATCAAAACCTGGCGAGAGTTGGCATAGTGTATCATAATAAGGCTAAACGTTCTCCAGCTTTCTGGTCAAAAAAATCGACAGAAAAACTTTGCTAAATCCTGGTTAGATTGGACTCTCGTCATCAGATATGATACAAATAAGCCAAGATATCGTTCACATCAAGGGAGATTTGTGGCACAAGTAGCGCCCTGAGAAAGTGGCTTGCCAACCATTGGCGAAAGCACCCCGAGCAAGAGGTGTGAGATGAACCCATCCGAATTCCAACACTGGTGTCAAACACTGCAACTAACAGCAGCCACCTGTGACTTAATAGCCGCCATTCGCGCTGCTCCCCCCTCACGCCGCGTGAAAGGAAGAGCAGGCAACGTCAGCGGCACCTACCCCAGCCGCAAAATGGGAGTGACCATCCAATTTGAGAGCCACACCGTAGAACTGTGGGCCATTTACCAGATGGAACACGACCCCAATGTACTAGAGTTCTACGACCAACCACCCCCCTTCAAAGTTCAATACCAAAGCCAGTCTGGACGCAAAATAGCTCACTACCACACCCCAGACTTCTTCGTACTGCGAACAGATGGTGCCGCCATTGAAGAGTGGAAAACAGAAAACCAACTCCAGAAATTAAGCCAAAAATATCCCACCCGGTATCAACGCACAGAAGAAGGGACATGGCGATGCCCACCCGGTGAAGCTTATGCACAGTCGGTTGGCCTGGAATATCGAGTGCATTCAGATGCAGAGCTGCATCCCATTTTGATTCAAAATCTGATGTTTCTGGAAGACTACTTGGGAGTCACAACCACAGTCCCAGCATCAGTGCAAGCACAAGTGATTGAGCGAGTGCGCCCAGCGCCTGGTATTACTTTAGCTGCATTACTAGCAAGCTCTCCCGGAGTCAGAGCCAACGATGTGTACGCAATGTTGGCAACAGAACAGATGGCTCTCTCCTAAGATATGTGATAAATATTTCTAATCGGAGAAGCTACATAGAAGGCGGGCGCGAAAGCTTTCAAAGTTTGTAAAACCATAACCTTGACGCATAATGAGTTTAGCTTTATTGTTAATACCTTCCATCACGCCGCTGGTTGTGCGACTGATAAAATAATTACAAATTCCTTCTAGATGAGAGCGAATTGTGCGGGCCACTTTACCATAAAGTACAATAGCTGTAGCTAACCATTTTTTCATCCTAATTAGGCCAGTTTTGACCGTCTGACTGGTTTGATAAATTTCTCTCAATTCTTCTTTCATTTCATAAGCTATCCTTAAGCAAGGTGATTGAGCCAAAATCTGCTCCAGTTTTTGGGTTTCCAACTCAGTTAAATCTGACGAGTTCTTCAGCAAGAGAAATCGACTACCTTGAGCTTTAATTCCCACTATTTGCCTCAACTTATTTAATCGCTGATTGACTAACTTCATCACATGAAATCTGTCAATAACCACAACAGCATTAGGAAAAACTTCTGCAATAACTTTCGGAAAGCCCGCCCACATATCCACGCTCACTTCTTCTACTTTCTCTCTTATCTCTAATGGCTGCTGCTTCAAGGCTTCTATAATTTCTTCTTGTTGATGGCTGTCAATAACTTCTAACAAATTTCCAGTTTCAGCATTAGCAACCATTGTGATAAAATGTCTGTAGCCTTTGCGTTGACTGATTTCATCCATTGACAGCCGTTTTACTTGAGTCCAGTCTTTTTTTTTGAGCTACTAATTCGGCGGAAAATGCCTTCAACTTCAGCAGAGCTTAAGCCATCTGTACGACTAACTTCGGCGACACTTGAACTCAGTACTCTCTCATAAATATTCTGTTCGTATCTGTTGGTATAATTTCGTCGCTCCGGCAAAAATTCTAGTCTTTCTGTACTATATCTTTGACATTTACTACAGTAAAATCGACGCCGGGGGACTCGCAAGTATACTGGTTTACCAAAACTGGGCAAATCTCTGACTAATATCTGAGTTGTTTGATGTAGTTCTTCTGTGTAATAATTGCAGTGAGGACAGTGAGTTCCTTTATTTAAAAGTTTCAGGTAAAGGCAAACATAACCTTCTACTTCTTGGTATCCTTCTACAGTAGTTTCTGGTAAATCCAGTAAATTATCTAGTACAGAAGTCATGGGTTCCTGCCAAGGTTAGAGCGCTATAATATTTAATTTACCAGTTATTGCACTTGTTGACCCTCATTTTTACACAGAAACTCTGGCAAACCCTCCATTAAAGAGGGTTTGCCAGAGTTTCTGTCTTCAATGAATTGTTATTGATAATTTATATTTATCACACCATTTATGAGAGAGCCTGTTTTCTGATTGTCCAATTTTCCACCATAACCAATTGTCTGTGCTGGCGGCGGATAGTTATTATTCACAACGTCAGTTTCTTGACGCTTTGGGGAGTAAGCCTAATGCAATTATTGTGACAAGAGCGCGTAGCAATCGCGTTTTTTATCGTCAACCTGAAGCGGTTGAAGCTGTACAGCGAGGACACCGCCGATGGTATGGAGAGCGGTTTGATTTAAAAGATGAAGCTACTTGGCATGATGCTGATGAAATAGTAGAAACAAGTTTGACAACTCGTCGTGGGCGAAATCTAGATTTAACCATTACTTGTTGGCATCAGATGTTAATGCGGGGGACTAAAGAATACCCCATGCACCAACATCCTTTTACCCTATTGCGAGTACAAATAACTGAGCCAACGACGGGTAAGTTACTTTGGCGTCCGATGTGGTTAATTGTGATGGGGCAACGACGGCATGAATTAACGCTTATGGATTTAACTAATGCTTACCGGCAACGATTTGATCTGGAACATATGCTTCGTTTTGGTAAGCAGCGATTATTAATGGGGTCATTTCAAACTCCAGATGTGGAGCATGAAGAAAACTGGGTACAACTAACAAAACTTGCTTACGTACAACTATGGGCAGCACGGGAATTAGTTGATAATCTGCCTCGCCCTTGGGAGAAATATTACCACAAAAAATATCACCATTCCATCACACCGAGTTTGGTACAAAGGGACTTCTACCGAATTATCCGGCAGATTGGTACACCTGCTAAAACTCCCAAACCTCGTGGTTTTTCCGCAGGCAGGATGCCAGGTAACTTGAGGGAAAAAAGAAAGCGGCATCCGGTGATAAAAAAGGGTAAAAAAATCAAGTCTTCTTCGCGTTGGACTGCTTAAAGTCTGTTAAATATCCCTAATCAACCTCTATTAATTCGCGTCATAAACTCGCGAATCAGTTTTCTTTTGTCCAAAGTCCAATCCATTGGAAGTCACAATATTGGCAAGTTCTTTCATGTAAGGTTCTTCCCATTTTTCCATCACTGGACGACCAAATATTTCCAGTTTCTCCTCAGTAAATGTAGCCCGTGCATCTTTCCATTCGCCGATATGTTGGGCGAATTTTCCTCCAGCAGCTTTAATTTTTAAAATACGGTTCTGTGGCTCCATCATTTTATTTTTTTCCATTCAGGTAATCTTAATTTTTGAACAATTTTCCGGGGTGAGTTTTGTCGAGCTAATCCGAATGCGCCTGTGCTTGCTCTTTATACCATTTCTCCAAAATCGTGCAACAGTACCTAGAGTTTATCTCATTTAATTCCTAGAGGAACATTGTAGCAGACTTTTAGAGAACTGGCATTATTTCGTGACTCAATTTCGTAACTGAATATTTTGACCAAAACCAACCCGGTACAAGCCCCCCCAATAGCGGGGGAAAGTTTTTGGTGGGAGTTCAAGCTCCCTCCTCTCAACCCGCCTCCTGCCTTCTGCCTCCTGCCTTCATTGACTAACAATTTTTACCTTGATTCCGCTGATTCCAGTACCGATCGACTATCTCAAAAGAAACTTTGAATCGCTCTGAGTTTATCTTTTCTTTTTCCCAATTTGAAGAAATTTTTGTATTGCCCTTTAAAATTCGCTCGATTAAGGGAACAATTTTTTCGGGTTGAGCAGTTTTTTGGTGCAGATGGAAGTTGGCGATCGCATAGGCTTCAAAAGGGTGTGTATCTTCCAATTTTAATGTCTCACTTTGTGCGACCAAATCGTCTAGCTGCTCTAACGATGGCATAGCTACCTGTTCGGGGGCATAGAGCAGATCGAGATAAATCGGAATGACTCGCCAAATATGCTTTTGGGACTGGGGTGGAAAGGCATACGGACTTATATCTTCTCCCTCAACCAGCGGGTTTATTGTTTTACTGTTTCGTGCTTTACGTACTCCCTCTCTGTTGGGGTCTCCCAAATCAAATATCTTTGAATATGACTGTATATTTAAATTGTAGATACACGACTCAATATTATCCACTCCCAGATCTAATTTTTTTAAAATTTTTTCAATAGCATAGTAAGGATTCATTCTCATAATATTTAAATCCATAATTGCTATTTTCTTGAAAGTTCCATCCAAAGAAGAGCGTACTGTTTTCACATGAGGAATTAATGCTTCCCATTCCTTTTTATTATTACTAATAACTGTCTCATCCAAACCTGGCCAGATGTTCTGTAAATTTAAAGATTCCATAGTGAGTGCGTTCTGTAATACAAATTCCCTATTTCGGTCCAATGCTCTATCGTCCTGAAAATAATAGTAAGTAAAAAGGGATAAATCCGAAAAATATTGTGAATGGGGTTCCCGGATTGTGAACAGAAACTTTTCAGGAATCTGAATCCAGCGCTCCCAAATAGGTAGTTCAAAAAAGAAGGAAATATCCTTAACCAGAATTGTGGCGTGGTCTTTCTCTTTGAGAACCTCAAGAATCTGATTAACTATCACACCACAAGCTTTTTCATAAAGCTCAGTATTTAATGCTAAATTATTGGGTCTGAGGTCGCCACCCTGAGGGTGTCGAACAACCACAAATGGTTCATGAATTGCTCGATCGGCAAAGCTTGAAAAAATAACTTGAGCAATTGTAGACCCACTCCGCGCTGTTCCATGAACATAGATAATAGAAGCTTTTCCTGACGCTACTAGCTGTTTTAATGTTTGTTCATTCATAACGACTAATCTCTTGTTAAGTTTTTCCAAATGCTCTCTATCATAGTTTTGGTGCATTTGCTAATCTATAGATTATTGACAAATGCACTATAGTTTTAACCTGTCAGCAATAATAACCGAGTGAGATTGATTGACTTTTTCAGAGCAATTCGCACAACAGTTGTTTGGCAATAGCTTGCCTATTTGGACTAAGCTGTATACCTGCGCAAACAGAAATAGCAGGTTTTCTATTTTCTACCTCTGCATTTGTATAGGGTTCATATAGGTCGTAGACCTGTTGATATTTTAGTTGACAGACAGGGTTAATGAAAAATTTTTCCGTATCTGCAATCCACACTACGTTCAGCAAACGGGATTTTTCTGTACGTTCTTTGAAAGCTTCTCGACCGTGGATGACTCTGAAATTATCTACGATTAAAATTTCTCCTGGCTGTAAATAGAAACGCTTCTGGTACTTGGGGTTGGATATGTATTTACTGTGGAAAAGCTTGATGGCATCGCCAGCTGACTCTTCTACCAAAGTAGTAAAATCATAGCGCCAGCGAATTCTCCAAGTTTCAGAAGAAATTCGTTCAAAAACCGACGAACAAGCCAGTTGGTCACCACGAGCGTAGGCAACGCAAGGTTTCAACAAGACTTTAACTAAATCGGAATCCCAATCCAGAGCATCCTCTAACACCCGTTGGCTATCCACTAACACGCTAGCACCGCCTTCTTCTGCCGTGTTCACCATCTGTAGAACAACTAGTTTCGGGGGGCTAATCTGCAAGAGACGACCATCTTTTGTTTTAGCGATTCCCAAAAGAAAAGCTCCGTCTGTGTGACACGGGAACTCTTGCGCCGTATTGCTTAAGTATTGGTTTTGAGAAGTTAGTATATTTTTATTGCCGTTATTAAAAGTACTAACTTCTGCAATTCCCCATTCATCACTACCTAAACTACGTTGGGGGTTACCAAAATATTTAGCCAATTCTAGGAGAACTGAGCGGTCGGTGCTTCCCGCCTGAATCACACAGTATCCATCTGTTTCAATCTGGTATTTAACTTGGTTAAAAACTTCTTTCCACTCTTGGTTATTTGGTCGATCGAAAGAAATTAAATTGTGCGCTGTGGGTTCTGAGATGTGTATTTTTTCCATAAGAGGCGATTGATGAAATTAAACAGGCAATTTATTTTGTTCGGGGTATTGAGACAACGTTAATTAAGATAGTATCTCAACTTTTGAGCGAGAATCTCACTTCCAATGATGGAGTAGTGGTTGCCAGGAATATTATGCGTAATGATACTTCCAGCTGCTACAGCAGCCCAGCCAAGACTTGGGTCTTGGTTCTGCTTCATTGACTCGTCAGCACAGAAGAAAGTAATTCGACCCGGATAGGGTTGGGGCGTATAGCGCTTACTCGCTTGAGAGTTGGCTCTGAAAACTTCAAACCTATGGCGCATTTGCTCTGACCTAATTCCTGGTGGCAAGACTCCAAGTTTTTTACCCCGGACTAAAATATGCTGCAATTGCTCCTCTGGATTGAGTTGTTTAAGTTCAGCCACAGATACTGAGAACTCTTTACCAACAATCTCGCCTGTATAACGAGCGAAAAGGGCTAACAAGCTTGCCTCATCAGTCTTTGAGGAGTTGCCAGCGTCGATGGGGGCAAAACTATTTATCATGACTAGCTGAGATGCTTCTTGCCCTTGCTGACGTATCTGTTGGGCAATCTCAAAAGCAACGAGACCACCTAAAGACCATCCCCCGATCTGGTAAGGACCGACTGGCTGAACGGTTTGCAACAGGTCAAGATAGCTTTTAGCCATTTCCTCCACTTGGGTCAGGGGTTCTCCTTCTCCATCCAGACCTCGTGCCTGTATCCCATAAACTGGCTGATCCGCTCCCAGGTTTTGAGCTAAATAGCGATAGTTGTAAACAGAACCGCCAATAGGATGGATTAAAAAGAAGGGTTGTTTTTGGCTGCTACCTTTATGAAGTTCCACCAACAAAGAGGAGCGCTTAAGCCCATTCTTTTCCTTGGCAAGAGAAGATGAAGAATTCGTCATCTCAAGGAATTCAGCCAGTGCAGCAATAGTGGGGGTATTCAAGAGGCGATTGGGAGAAATTTTCTCTTGTAAAGTTTCGCTTAACTTAGAAGTTAGCTGAATCCCTAAGAGGGAGTCTCCCCCTAAATCAAAGAAATCATCATAAATACCTATCGGCTCAATCCCCAGAAAATCTTGCCAAATTTGAGCGATTGTTCGCTCCAGTTCGTTTCTATAAGCCACATAAGCATTCGTCAATACTGGTCGTGGACTTCTTGAGTGGAAGCGCACAGACTTCTCTAAATCCTGACGTTCATTAAGTCTTGTTTCCCCTTTGTTTTGCTTTATTGCAATCTCTAAATCCTGTGTTGACACGATAACATGAGGTATTGAATTGGCTTGCTTTATTGCAATCTCTAAATCCTGTGTTGACACGATAACATGAGGTATTGAATTACACAAAATTCGGTGGAAAACCTCTACGCCCTCTGCGGGCAATAACCCATACTTTAGGTGTGGATGAAATAAGGGTTTTGGCGTGGTTGTCCCAAAAGACAAGTCCGAAAAAGAAGCTGTTTCTTCTGTTAACTGAGTGGTGGAAAACTTTGTACCAGAAGCCAAGCGCTTCGCTACTTCTACTGCCTGACCCTCTTCCTGCCAAGCACCCCAGTTGATAGAGACGGTGAATGTGCTATCTCGGTTGCTCTTGTAGTGAGCAAAAGAGTCTAGAAAGGCATTTGCAGCACAATAGTCTACTAGTCCAAAATCTCCCACGATAGAGACAATTGATGAACACAGGACAAACCAATCCAACTGAATATCTTTAAGAATACTATCGAGAACCAGTGTGCCCTTAACTTTGGGAGCAAAAGTGCTTTCCGCCATTTCTCGTGTTTTTCGCTGAATGACTCCATTACCCGAATCAGCAACAACAGAGTGAATAACGCCATTGATTTTGCCGAAACATTCTAAGACTTTGTCGATAGCCCCTTGCATTTGTGATAAATTCGCTACGTCAGCAGAAACCACCAAAACTTCGGCTCCTAGTTTCTCGAGTTCCTGTAACTTCCGAATTTTTTGACTCACCTGATCGCGATCGTCATGGCTGTTTAACCATTTTTCCCACTCAGAACGGTCGGGAAAAGCAGAACGACCTGTTAAAATCAGTTTCGCTCGTACAGTATGAGCTAAATATTCTGCCAGAACCAGTCCAATACCTCCGAGTCCACCTGTAATCAGATAAACTCCTTCTTCCCTCAATCTTTGTAGCTCTTGCTCCGACTTATCTAATCGAACTGGCTCAAAAGTTTGTACCCAACGATGATTACCTCGATAAGCAATTATCCGCTCTGAGGATGTTGTTTGCAGTTCGTTCAGCAGATGGGTTATAAGTTTCTGCTCACTTTCGCTTCCCGCTCGAGGAAGAACAACATCAATGCTAAGGGGGGTTATATTCGGGTATTCTTGTGGAATTGTCCGAATCAGTCCAAGCGTTGTGGCTTTTTCTGGATACAATAACTCTTCGCCGATTACTTCCTGTATACCGTTGGAGACAACCGTGAGTCTCAAGTCATCCGTTAAATTCTGTTTTCCAAGTGCCTGCGCTAGAAACATCAGACTATAGAATCCTAAATCTTGGGTTAACTCAACCCATTCAAGTCTCGATTCTATAGAACTGTTTTCCGTAACACTCCACAAATGAACAATATGAGTTGGAATTTTATCCGATGTGCTAAGCTCCTTGAGTAATATATCGTAGTGATCGCGCTGTCTGGGATTAAGAATATATAGACTCATGTCGTATTTGCTAAACTGCTCTCCCTCCCTAACAACAATTACGTCCTCGCCAGCTTGCTTCAGTTTCTTAACCAGTTGATCTCCTAAACCGCACTCATCGACAAAGAATAGCCAGGACGATTTCACTTGTCGCGTTTGGGTAGGCAACAGGCCGCGTTTCCATGATGGAATATAGAACCAGTCAGCAATATCTGGTTTTTTGGACAATGAGACTTCATCAAGCGGCGCGATGGCTTCGCCCGCCGCAGGCATCGCTGCTTTTGGTTCAACCAATTCCGTGAAGGCTCTTGGGAAAAGACCTGATGGAGTTGCCCTTCCAACTATAATATGCTCTACCAGATCGTGAGTTTCTGGAAAAATTGCCACCTCAGCAAATCCCTGTTTGTTTAAGGCTTCATGCCACTGCTGTGTTGATAAAAAGGGATTAGCTTGATTGCGTTCTCCATCCGACAACGATTGCATCAGCAAGCCAAAGGTAACGTAAAAGTCTAATTCCTCTTTTGTGATTTCCTGAATCAGGAGAATGCCACCAGGAGCCAACAAAGAACGGACGTGTTTTAAGGTTTCTCCCATGTTACGGGTGACGTGCAACACATTCGTTGCAATCACCATATCAAATTTATGGAGATCGTACCCTTGCTCTTGGGGAGGCTGCTCAATATTGAGTAGGCGATATTCAACAAATGGATAGGCACTAAATCTCTGTTTAGCTCGCCCGAGAAAGGCAGAGCCAATATCTGTAAAAGTGTAGCTGGTTTGCGACGGTGACAATATGGGGAGTAACGCCCTTGTCGTGATGCCAGAACCCGCCCCAATTTCTAGAATTCTTAACTGACGATCCGGTGGTAATGAATTAACTATCTGTTGTAAGCAAGCTTGCCAGATCCCATTGTAATAAGGAATTGATACCGACTCTTCAATGGTATTTTCATAGACGTTAAAAGAACCTTCTCTAAAAAAGAACCCTAAAGGCTCTTCTTGACCGGTAAGTACGGCAACAAGATTGTCGCCACAGCGCATCAGAAGATTTAGTTCTTCAGGTTGAGATGCCCATTTGACTTTAGCTTCCTCTACAAGAGTTGAAATATCTTCGGTCAGTCGCACAAGCTTGATGAACTGATCGCCATCTTGCTGGAGATAGCCTTGCTTTACCAATAGAGATAGCCATTGAGATACCAATTGATGGTAGCGAGGCTGAATCTGAAATCGAGCGAAAAATTTTTCAACCGAGTAATTTTCTCCCGGATTGCTAAAAGCACCAATACCTCTCAATGCTTTGAGCATATAAGCAATAGAAAGGCTGTCTAAACACTCTCTCTTTGCCTGTTCAGTGGAATTTGTTAATTTCAAAATTTCGGAACTAGCCTGGATGCGACCTGCCTCTACAACAGAGTTCCAAATTGGCGGCGCAGTTAAGTTTTGCTGCAAGTGTTCCCGATTATTTGTTTGTGGTGACTCAACCCAGTACCGTTGCCGCTCAAAGGGATACGTTGGTAATGGGACTCGATAACGCTGCTCGTTAGCATAGAACCCAGACCAATTCACTTTCACCCCACCTAGCCAAAGCTGCCCCAAGGTGGTAAATAAGAACGCCATATCCGATCGCACTTCTTGTGGATGGCGCAGCGATGTCAGGACTATCTGGTTGGCTTCCTTACTAGGATGGTGCTTGGTTAAGGTACTTAGGGTTCGTCCTGGTCCCACTTCCAGCAGGATGCTATCCGCTGTTTTCAAGCAACGCTCGATCCCACGGGCAAATTGTACTGGCGATCGCAGGTGCTGACTCCAATAGTGGGGGTCTCTCGCCTGCTCGGCGGTAATCCACGTCCCCGTAACATTGGAAATATAAGGAATTTGCGGAGAGTGTAAGGTAACTTTTTGCACTAGGAAGGCAAACGGCTCTAAGATGGGTTCCATCATCCGAGAATGGAACGCATGGGAGGTTCGCAAGCGGATACACTCAATCCCCTGCGATCCAAGCTGATGAAGCAAATTGGCAACTGCTTCCATAGGCCCGGAAACCACGCAGCGGGAAGGCTCATTAATGGCAGCTATTGAGAGTTCTACTCCGAGAAGTCCCTCTAGCGCTTCTGGAGCGAGAGGTACTGAAAGCATTGCTCCCGGCGGAAGTTGCTGCATCATCCGTCCGCGTGCCGCGACCAAGCACAGGGCATCTTCAAGGGAGAAAACACCCGCTAAACAGGCGGCGACGTATTCACCGATACTGTGACCAATAAATCCTTGCGGCTGGATTCCCCAAGATTCCCATAATTTAGCTAGAGCGTACTCAATGGTAAACAGGGCTGGTTGAGCGATCGCGGTCTGTTGCAATTGTTGGGCCGCCTCGTCTGTTTGGTCAGAATCTGGGTAAAGAATGTGGCGCAAATCCAGCCCTAATTCCGGTAGGAGCAATTCCGCACAATAATCGACCTGTTGGCGAAAGACGGCTTCATTCTGGTAGATTTCCCGTGCCATGTTGACATATTGAGAACCCTGACCGGAAAACATGAAGATGACTGAAGGGATTGAGGATTTTGTATAACCTGTCAAAACTTGTTCTGGAAGCGTTGTTATTGCCTCATCCAACTCAGAACAAACTAGAATACGTCGATGCTCAAAAGCCTGACGACCGACACTTAAGGTATAAGCCACATCTGCCAAATCTATTTCGGGATGTCGCTTAAGATGTTCAGTAAGGTTGAGAGTTGCTGCTTCTAGAGCTTTACTCGTTTTAGCAGATAGGATTAATAGCTGTACTGGTCTCGTTTGTTCTTCCTTGTCTGCTATCTTCTTTTCTAAGACAGGGGCTTCTTCCAGCACAACATGGGCATTTGTACCTCCAATCCCAAAAGAACTAACTCCAGCCCGCCGGGGTATGCCATTGGTTTTCCACTCCGATAGCTTAGTGTTGACGTAAAAGGGACTGTTGGCGAAATCAATTTTTGGATTGGGGGTCTGGTAGTGTAAACTTGGAGGGATTTGTTTGTGCTTAAGAGCCAAAACAGTCTTAATTAGACCCGCCACACCCGCTGCCGTATCCAGGTGGCCTATATTCGTTTTCACCGAGCCAATGGCGCAGAAGTGTTTTTTCTGGGTACTGTTGTGGAACGCTTTGGTGAGGGCAGCAATTTCAATCGGGTCGCCGAGTTCTGTTGCTGTACCGTGGGCTTCTATATAGCTAATTGATGTGGCATCTATACCCGCGATCGCCTGTGCTTCCCCAATCACTGCTGCTTGACCTTCAACACTGGGAGCTGTAAACCCTATCTTATTCGTGCCATCGTTATTAATGGCGGAACCTTTAATAATGGCGTGGATATAATCTCCGTCGCGTCGAGCATCAGTGGCACGCTTGAGCATGACAATACCCACACCATCGCCACCAATAGTTCCTTGTGCTTTCGCATCAAAGGCGCGACAGTGACCATCAGGGGATAGAATCATACCCTCAAGATATAAATAACCCTCCTTTTGGGGAACGCTGACAGTAACAGCGCCCGCTAAAGCCATGTCGCACTCGCCATTTAGCAAACTCTGACAAGCCATATGTACGGCGACTAAGGAAGTTGAACAAGCCGTTTGAATATTTACTGCTGGTCCGGTAAGGTTTAGCTTGTAGGCTACCCTTGTCGGCAGATAATCATTTTCCGTAGCCAGCGTTAATTGATATGCGCTGACTGTCTTGGAGACAGCAGGATTTAAATAAAGGTTTTTCAACAGATAATCACTTAAACCCGCTCCTGCATAAACCCCGATCGACCCTGCGTAGGTTTGAGGGTTATAACCAGCTTGTTCTAAAGTTTCCCAAGCACATTCCAAAAAAAGGCGCTGTTGCGGGTCAAGTATCTCAGCATCTTTGGGATTAAAGCCAAAGAAATTAGCATCGAACAATTCGATGTCATCCAGCACCGCCTTAGCCTTAACATAATTGGGATTTTGTAGCGGTTCCGGATGAACTCCATTCATCAGGAGTTCTTCATCGGAGAACCAAGAAACGGACTCGACCCCGAAACGCAAATTTTCCCAAAAGGCATCTATATTTTTTGCTCCTGGAAAACGCCCCGACATGGCAATAATAGCTATGTCTGATTCTCCGATCTCATTTTTGAAAAAATTCATCATCTTCATTGCTCCTGATTCACGGTTTTTTCTGCGATCGATACTGTTGCCTGATATTCCTTCGTTGGTTCATCGAACCTTGACTGTTGCCGCGAAGTTCGGCTCGCTCTGCCTCTGACTTAGGAGCATCTGGTGCTGGGAATTCCCGGCTACTTAAATATTGTCCCAACGCTCTGACAGTTGGGTGTTGAAACATATCTACTATTGATAGTTCTTTGTAAAAAGTTGTTCGCAGTTCCTCCCGAACTTGGACTAATAGTAAGGAAGTTCCTCCTAGATCAAAAAAATTGTCATCCAGCCCTACTTTTTCTAAGAGAAGAATTTTCCGCCAAACATCAGCAATGAGTTTCTCTACCTTGGTTTTCGGCATCTCCAAAGCAAGAGAGCGCACTACGGGAGCGGGGGGTGGAAGGGCGCGACGGTCTACTTTTCCGTTGAATGTTAGTGGTAGATCGCTCAGCACCATCAGTGTCGCCGGAACCATGTATTCTGGTAGTTTTTGCCTGAGATATGTCTTAGTTTTGTGGGACAAATCTTCTTTTGAATTTAATGCTCCTCTAAGTACGATATATGCAACCAAGCGTTTGTTACCCGGCTGGTCTTCATGTACCACAACCACAGCTTGGTTTACCTCACGATGCTGGCTTAGTATAGCTTCAATTTCTCCTAATTCGATGCGGAAGCCGCGAATCTTAACCTGATTGTCGATGCGCCCTAAAAACTCGATACTACCGTCGCTTAAGTACCGAGCTAAGTCGCCAGTTTTGTAAAGACGCGCAGAGGGTTCATTGCTAAAGGGATTGGGGATGAATTTCTCTGCCGTTGCTTCTGGGCGACCTAGATAACCGCGAGCCAAGCCCTCTCCACCAATGTGCAATTCCCCTGGAACACCAATTGGGACAGGTTGGAGGTGACGGTTCAGAACATACGTAGTAACATTCCCAATGGGGGTTCCAATGGGCACATAAGAAGCAGCAGGATTCTTGACTATGAACTCAGACAAGTCATAGTAAGTAGCCACGGCTGTTGTTTCTGTCGGTCCGTAGCCATTGAGCAATTGGGAAGGATTCGTCAATCCCTTGACGCAACGTTGCCACAGTTTTAAGGTTTCCGGCAAGATGGCTTCTCCCCCAACAGACACCACCCGCAAAGATTCTGGGAGTGTCTCTTCTGCTGCTGCCAGTTCCACCATCACCTGATGCCAGTGGGATGTCGGCCAATCCATCATTGTTATTCCCCACTCGCGGCATCGTTGCACAAATCTACTGCCAGACACTAGCATCTCGTCTGTCCGTAGAACCAGTGTTGCACCTGCACTCAGGCAAGGAAAAATTTCTATTGCAGCCCCATCAAAGGCAATGGAAGCAAACTGGAGAACACGGTCTGACTGTGTAATGTTGTATATCGCTGTGGCTTCCGAGGTAAAATTGACAATAGACCGATGCTCAATCATCACTCCTTTTGGCTTACCTGTAGACCCAGAAGTATAAATCACATAAGCCAAGTTACTAGCTTTAACTTCAGTGAGGGGATTTTCTTCACTATGAGCGTCGATATTGGGCCAGTCGCTATCCAAGTAGATTACCCGTGCTGCACTCACAGGCAATGAAGACGCCAATTTTTTCTGAGTTAGCAACACCTTAACCTGAGAATCACTCAACATATAAGCCAAGCGATCGGAAGGATAGTTGGGGTCTAAAGGCAGGTAAGCACCACCCGCTTTGAGAATTCCTAATAATCCTATTACCATTAAGGGCGATCGCTCTACACAAATCCCCACTAAAACTTCTGGCCCGACACCAAGGGTTTGCAAATAGTGAGCTATTTGGTTTGCACGTCTATTCAACTGGTTATAGGTCAGTTGTTGGGAGCCGTCCTCGACTGCTATAGCATCAGGAGTTCGTTGCACCTGCTCTTCAAATAACTGATGGATACATTTGTTGTTGGGATAATCAGTTTGGGTATTGTTCCACTGCCGAGTGAGCTGATGCCGTTCAGCTTCCGTTAGCAGAGGTAATTCAGAAAGAAGCTGTTCTGGATTAGCTACGATTGCCTCTAATAAGGTTTGGAAATGTTGCGTCATCCGCGAGATGCTAGCAGCATCAAACAAATCGGTATTGTATTGCCAGCACACCTGAAGAAGCCCCTGTGCTTCCATAACCATTACATCCAGGTCAAAAGCTGCTCCCCGTTGGTGTCCGAGTAGGTAGGGTTCCATCTGAAGCCCTTGTTCCTGGAAGTGCGATGAATTTTTAAGAGGCTTGCACCAACGTTGCTTTTGCCAAGTGAAGCCAACTTGGAACAGAGGTGAACGACTGATATCTCGTTGAAGCTGAAGCCGTTCTACTAAGAGGGGAAAGGGATAATCCTGATGCTCTTGAGCTTCTTTTACTTTACTGCTTACTCGGGCAAGAAATTCTTTAAATGTGAGGTTTCCCGATACAGACGCTCGCAAGACAACGGGATTGACAAAGTAGCCGAGAATTTCTTTAAACTCTCCACCCCACCGACCTGCCATTGGGCTTCCTACGAGGATGTCTTCTTGATTAGTGTAGTGGCAAAGTTGCACGTAGAATGCCGCCAGCAGAATCCTGTAAAGACTTGTTCCAGAGGTGAGAGCTAGCTCCCTAAGTCCTTGAATTAATTGTTCATCTAGCTTTAAAATATGGGTTGCTCCCCGATAGGTCTGTACGGTCGGGCGCGATCGATCTGTAGGCAGATTCAAAATTGGCAATTCACCAGCTAATTGTTTTTGCCAATATTCCCAAAGTTCCTCTCCCCTGGAACCCGATAGCATTTCGGACTGCCAACGTACAAACTCTGGATAGACTTTATTCTTAGGAAGAGAATCAGAAGCTACCCCTGTCTGCTCTTGGCTGGCTTTTTGGGTTTCGCTGGCATACAATACTTGAAGTTCATTGAGCAGCAAATCAAAAGACCACATATCGCCTGCGATGTGGTGCATTGTCAGCAAGAGAATGTGTTCTTGTGCTGACCGAGTAAACAAATTGACCCGTAAGACTGAATCTCTTTCTAGGTTGAAAGGGCTGTCAGTTTCAGCGAAAATTTGCTCTCTTAAGTAGTCTTCGCTCCAAGAAGAGGCATCTGTTACCTGGATATCAATTTCCTGTTGTTCGTGAAGAAGTTGAACAGGTTTGCCTTGGTGGGTGGTATAAGTGGTTCTGAGAATAGGATGGCGATCGAAAATTTTTTCCCATGCACGGCACAAAGTTGGTATATCTAAAGCGGAGCGAATTCGCACCGTAATAAAAATATTGTAAGCCACGCTTTCTGGAGCCATTTGGTAGAGAAACCATAAGGCTTGTTGACCGTAAGAAAGGGGATAAAAATATTTGGCTTTATGGGCGGCGATTTCTGGATTCTTAAAAGATGCAGTCATAATACTCCCTTATTTATATCAAAATCCCTAAAAAGTACAAGACTATATTCGTTGGTTCTTAGTCTTGGTCGCGATCGAGAATAATTTAGATGCGTTTCCCCTGGAGGAGAATAGGAATGTAATTCTTCTTGCTGCACAGATGAGAATACCATGAACGTTAACTGCATTTGTCGGCTGTCTCTTGGAAACAGAAATTTTTCTTTACATCCAATAGAGAATGCGTAGACACTGCATCGGCTTTTCGTCATCATCATTTCCTCCAGATGAACAGACCTGTATTTTGCGATCGACCGCCTTGATTATAACCTGCCGCTCCTCATCTGTTATGTTCATAATAAATAAATCGCCCGCCATATTTCCTCTTCTTTGCTAGGTTCTATGTTTACCTAAAACCTGATTTTTATCGGTAGTATTTATCTGGGCAAACAATTATCAGTATTTCTAGGCTAAGTAAAATTTAAGCCTTTAAATAGATGCGTGTCAACATCAGTAGCTAAGACGGCTACTTTACCTTCATGGGTAATGCTGTTGAGGTGTTGGAGTTTTTCTTTGCTGAGGATGGTATTCATGGGCGACGAAATTAGTTGTAATTGAATATTTATATCTATTATTCAGTTCTTTAGCTCAACGAGAAATAGATAAAGTTGGTATGTTTGTGTAAAGTTATATTGCTGCAATCGCAAAGTTCACAAGTAGTTGATTTTGTCAATATACTAAATTGGTCAATTAATGCCCCACCTAGAGCGCCAGTCCAGTAGAATCATTCTCATCGGAAGACTCACCATTTCAGCGATCGCTATGGGTTGACATGCACAACTCCTATTGCTGCGAACTAACAGTTTTTCGTCGCATTCATACCGAGCCATTTTTGTCAACCACTTTTACTGGACTGGCGCTCTAGAGCTACAGGTTGTTTCCAAGAGGCGCTTCGGACGAATTACAGATACCAAGTCAGCAGCCGTTAGCCGTTTGACCTCTGTTGGGCGATCGCTCTCAACTGCCCTCTCTCCACAATCTGTTCGACTCGATGCAGCCGCCTATCCACGCTGTTCGAGGCATCCGACCTTCTGTCCATCAGAGGAGTTAAAATTATTTAGAAGCTTTTCCAGCAGTTTGGGCTTCTTTTAGCCAACCATCAACCAGCGCTTGATGGTTTTTCACCCACACTTCGGCATTACGACGGATATCTTTTGAGCTATTTTGACCCTCACGAGCGAGTTTTTCTTGAGTGATAATATCCTCAAAAGGAACCCGAACCAGTTCAAACCAGCGTTTAGCGGCTGGGTTAGCCTCCAAAAATTGCCGGGAAACCACAAGACGCGCTCTATCCACAGCAAATCCCAGATTCTTACCGCCTACGGTAGTATCTTTTTGTGTGATTTCTTTTCCCTTTTCTCCTGGCAAAGAGGTGAAGGGGACTTCCAACCAGGTTACATTTTTATCTGGTTGTAACACTGAAGTCAACCAATCAAGATTAAAATAGTTATAGAGTATGGGTTTTCCTTGCCGATAGCGAGCAATAATATCTGCCTTGAGAACTTCAAATTCTCCTTTATCCTGTTTAACGGTATTTTCTAATCCGTAAACTTTCAAGTGATGATCGATAACTAGCTCACAGGTTGAACCCAGAGGGCAACCCGTTAAATTTGCCTTACCATCTCCGTCTGAGTCAAACAGTTTGGCAAGTTTTGGATCTTTAAGTTGGACAAGATTCGTAAGCTTATATTGCTCGGCAGTCTTCTTATCAATCACATAACCTTGAATAATATCATCGTCAGCAAACAACCCAACACGCTCCAGTTTCTTCTCACCACCAGCCTTTTCAAAGAAGTTAGCGTCCAACTTTTCTAAAGTGGTAGCCACGTCTATTTCGTCGTTACCGAGAGCAAGAAATATAGTGGTTCTATTAAGTACCTTTAGTTCTTCGACTTCGTAACCAAGCTTTTCTAACCCAATGCGAAGGATTTCTGAAACAAATTGTCCCGCTACTGTACTACCAGAACCAGGGCGTACTTTCACCCCCTTACCAGGTAAACCTACTTGTGTCGATCGACTGCTGCCAGGAGAGTTTGTAGCGCGATCGGGAGTCGATTGGCAGGCAATTAAACCTACAAGCAAGGCTACTACTATAGCAAAGGTCTGTTTTTTTGTGTGTAGTTTCATTATCATTGGGTTAGTCAATTTGAATGATATCTGTACTGAAAATCGGGTGTGGGGTGTAGGGGAAAAAAGTTTTTCATCCTGTTTGTTGAGATCGAGCGCTCTTTGTAACTCTCAATCTAGAAAGGAGAAAACCGATCGGCCCTTGTTGAAGCCAATAATCTCTACTGTTGACTTTCCCTACAGCCTGAGTAATCCGATCGAGCATAATCGCCAGCAAGACGATACCCAATCCTCCAACAGCAGCCAGTCCCACATCCAGACGACCAACCCCCTGCAACACCATCAATCCCAGTCCTGGTACGGCAATCATTGAAGTAACGACCGACATTCCCAATGCAAACAGGATAGTTTGGTTTAGCCCAGTCATAATGGTCGGCATAGCCAGGGGAATTTGGGCTTCCCACAAAACTTGCCAAGGAGTTGACCCAAAAGAGATCGCCGCTTCCACCACCTCGAAAGAGACTTGCCGGATACCCAGGTTGGTGAGGCGAATCAGAGGCGGCAGCGCAAAGACAATGGTTGCGATCGTCCCAGGAACTTTACCAATGCCAAATAACATGACAACAGGAACCAGATAGACGAAAATGGGGATGGTTTGCATGATATCGAGCAGGGGTCGGACAAATCCCACTAGGCGATCGCTCCTGGCACAGGCAATACCCAGAGCAATGCCGATCGCAACGCAAAACGCTACCGCAGTCACCACCAGAGAAAGCGTCACCATTGCCTCCTTCCACGCCCCAACAAAACCAATTAAAGTCAAGGCAGCAATGCTATAAATCGCAATTTTTCCCCCTGCCAGTTGCCATGCTATCAACCCGATAATCATCAGAAAAATTAAGGGAGGAATGGATTGGAAGATTGCCTCTATAGAGTCAAGAGCCAATTTAATTGGGATGCGAATCGCTTGGAAGAGCGGACGAAAGTTGTCAACGATAAAATTTACCGCAGCGTTAATCCAACTATCCAGAGGTATAGTATAAAGCTCAAAAGGGTTTAAGATAACATCCAGCCCGACTGGACTCTTGGCGATCGGATAAGAGGAATTAGTCAAGGAATTTAACATCGATCGAGTGGCTCCTGATGATTTAAGATTTCTTTTGATGTATGGCAATAAGCCTCTCCCCCCTTACTCTAAATACTCTATTCGCTGACGATCGCTAATACTAGCAAAGACATCGCGCGATTCAACAGCTCCTGTGAGTTTTCCACTGTCATCAACCACAGCAACCGTTCGTCCTTGTTGGTAGAGGGGAAAAATACTTTCTAAACTGCTGAAAGCATTAGCCTTGGGAAAGTCCTGAAGCATCACAGAGGTAATATCTTCGCTTCCTTGTCGGATTGCTTGTTCGAGCGATTGTTTGTTGACAATGCCAACAGGGTAGCCTTCAATATCTATAACGTACATATATTTAAGGTTATGGTTTAACATTCGCTCTAGTGCAGCAGTAGCAGAGTCTTGACCTTTAATCAAGGTAGTAGTTTGACGAGCAATTGACCCTACTTTGAGAATTTGAGCGCGGTTGACATCTTGAATGAAAGCACGGATGTAGTTGTCGGCAGGTTGAGTAAGGAGTTCTTCGGGCGTGCCGACTTGAACAATATAACCATCTTTCATTACGGCAATGCGATCGCCAATTTTCAGAGCCTCATGAATATCGTGACTGATAAATATAATAGTTTTGTGCAGTTCTTTTTGGAGGCGCAGCAATTCATCCTGCATTTCCCGGCGAATCAACGGATCGAGGGCGCTGAATGGCTCATCCATGAGTAAAATCTCCGCATCTGTTGCCAAAGCACGCGCTAAACCCACTCGTTGCTGCATCCCACCACTCAGCGAGTCAGGCAAATAATCCGCCCATTGCGCTAATCCCACCGCTTCTAAAGTTGAGAGAGCTTTTTGGCGGCGTTGGCGAGTATCAATCCCCCGTACCTTCAAACCATACTCTACATTCTGGGCAACAGTTTTGTGAGGAAACAACCCAAATCCCTGAAACACCATCGAGACTTTCCTCAGGCGAATCTCCCGCATCCGTTTCTCGTCCACATGGGCAACATCTTCACCATCAATGTAGATATGTCCGCTGGTGGGATTAATCAGACGGTTGATGCAGCGAACCAAGGTAGATTTTCCCGAACCGGATAACCCCATCACCACGAACAATTCCCCTTGATTCACCGTGAGAGATACACCGGCAATTCCCAGCACATTAAGAGTTGCTTGCAAGATATAATCTTTAGACTTGCCTTCTCGAAACAGTTGGAGAGCAGCATGAGGCTTTTCCCCATAAATTTTGATCAGATGCTCGATGCAAATTTTTGGTTTTGGATTGGTCATTGCCTGACTGGGGTCATAAGTAAAGAACCTGTTATGAAACCTTAAATATATAGTATGTCAGACATTAAAGACGTGAAAAACCCAAATGTTACTGCCAACCAAGTCTCCCTACCTAAAGGCGGCGGTGCTATTGAGGGCAGAGGCGAAACTTGTTAGGCAGATGAATTTACCGGCACAGCCTTGCTATCTATACTCATACCTGTTTCTTCCGATCGCAGTTTGGAATTGACGGTAAACCTAGAGTACAATTCGGGAGCGAGAATTAGTGAAATGTAGAGAGGAGAGTCTAGCGGCAAACGAGCGCGAGAAATTGTTGGTTTGCTCTGTGTGACTGGGGCTTTTAAATTATTTTCTGCCTCTGGATTATCTGTATCAATTTGGCACTTCTGCTGCACTCTCTCTAGCTGCGAACTTTCTTCAGTTACCAGATAGGGGCGATCGCACACCAGTGGTAATCGATTGCTATCCTCTGAATATGAATCCTCCATTAATTCAGTAGCAACTGATAACTCATTAGTGGTAGGCGTTAGTGGTGGGTCTATTACTTCTACCAAGGAAAAGGTAACAGGTAACTCGTCACTATTGACTGTTTCACCTGTCCGGGAGAGCAGATATTGCTTCAGCACTAAAAACAGATTTTTTTTCGTCACTCTCTCCCCTAATGCTTTTGAAAAAGCCTGCCACAACTGCGAGCCAATATCCTTGATGTGAGCGATACTATAGGCACAATCGGGTGCCATCTCGCTATAACCGCGTCCGAGCCATGACTGACACAGGATGAAGCGCTCCAGGGAACTTAGTTGCCTCAAGAGCAGACCCTGTTCTATAGTGCCGATAACTTCGCCAACATTCATGTAGTGACTCCATTTGAGTAGTATGCACGCAGCAAGTGAGCTGCTTGATTCTTATGCGCCCATACACAGGCAGTAAAAATAAGAAGACTTTGATGCAGATAGCGGAAGGACAAAGGCCCAATTAGTGTCAGCGTGAACCAAAAAACTTAACTATGTATTATTCAGTTCTTTAGTCCAACGAGAAATAGATAAAGTTGGTATGTTTGTGTGTAGTTATATTGCAGCGAAGCCCAAAATGCACAATCAGTTGCTTTTGTCAATATCCTAAATTGGTCAATTAATTCTCCGATTTGAAGCTCAGGTTGGTTACAACAGGCGCGATGCTCTCAATCAATATTGACTGTGAGGCGATCGAGAATTTAGCTCTTTTGAGGTTGGGTCGAGGGGGGATATTATTCCCCGCCCCTCCCGTTTAGATCTGGGCGTGCGGGTAGGGTAGGTAGCCAGCGAGTTACCAGGATAGGCACTTTTCCAACCACCCCCCTCCAAACTACGCATGACCGTTTCCGTATCACGTAGCTTTCCAGTAGCTTTTACGTTTGAGTGCTTCACCGTCGTAGCGTCCATATTGGATTTTCTCGTGACATTGACGACAAACTACTAAAGTTTTACGTTTGCGTGCAGACATTTTCTTCATCCATTCTGGGCGTTGTGAACATCCTTTTTGCTTAATATCTGCTAGTTTACGAATATGATGGACTTCAATATTGTCCTTGGCTCCGCAAAGAGCACACTCTTGGGCTAAAAGACGTTGAACAACTTGGCTACGTCCGTTCCAGATATGATTAGCCTGGTTATCATCAATTTTGACCCACTTATTCCAACGCAGAGAAACACCACCGAAATAAGTTATCAGAGGTTTCTTAGCATCACGTTCCACTGTTACTTGTAATACCTTATAAGTACCATCTTTTGTCTCAATGGTTGTGCGATAACGCTGGTAAATTTTCTGGCAAGTAGTTTTAAACTTCTTAGCCAAAGTTTTTACAAGGGAAAGCTCCATAACCCGTTTCAGCAAAGATAGCGTGTGGAGGTTATAAGCCATGCGGTAATACTGGACTACTCCTCGATATTCCGCTTGATACTGGCTAACTATGCTGTAGGCATCGTCCGATACTCTTTGTGTCAGGTGTATTGGTTTTCCAGAGCGCATATATTTAACACAATGGTCTTTGATTACGCTTTTGGGAACCCTTAGCCCCACACTGCCATTGATACATCTTTGACCACGATGGTCGTGTTTATCATCGGCGTGTAGGATGTGAATTTCGTAACCCAGGAATTTAGCAGCTTCATCCCTGGCATGGGTAATCAGCGTCTTTTCATCACTGAGTGACAGTTTTAACTCGTCACGTAAGAAAGTGGCGATTTTCTGTTTGATTTCCACAGCTGAGGATTTTGAACCTACCACCCCTAGCAAGAAATCATCGGCATACCTTGTGTACCAAAGGCGACGAAAGTTTGGATCGTTGGGGTCGCGAGACGGAATTGATTGTGCCTTTTGGCTCAGTTTCCTTGCTTCTTCCAGTTTTCCAGCATTTCGTGCTTTTGACGCAGCTTTGGTTAAGTCTCTGTATGGTGGATAGACACTCCTTCGTTGACCTCGTGTGTATGCTGGTATCAGTTCGTGTTCGATGTATTTGTCCAGCTTGTCTAGCACCAGATTGGAAAGTATTGGGCTTACTACTGCACCCTGCGGCACCCCGCTATAGGTAGCATGATATTTCCAGTTTTCCAAATACCCTGCATCCAGCAACCCCTTAATTAGTCGAAGAAAGCGATTGTCGTGGATTTTCTGTTGTAGTATTTTTAACAGGATAGTATGGTCTATTCTGTCAAAACAGGCACAGATGTCTCCTTCGATAAACCACTTAGTAGCTCGGCCTTTTTGGGTAATTTCCTTCAGGGCTGTATGACATCCGCGTAGGGGTCGAAAACCGTGGGAATGTTCGCTAAACTGTGGCTCGTAGTAGGCTTCTAGGATGGAACGAATTACTTCTTGGAGTAATTTATCTGACCAAGAAGGCATACCAAGAGGTCTTAGTTTACCGTTTTTCTTGGGGATATAGGTACGTCGCACTGGTGTCCATCTATAGCGCTCATATCTAAGAGCATCAATCATGGTGTTAATTTTCTCCAGGGACATCCCATCCACTGTTTCCGGTGTAGCGCCTGGTGTCATTGCACCTGCGTTGCTGTTTAGCTTGGCATAGGCACGTAAATACAAGTCTCGGTTATATAGCAGTCGATACACATCTTCTACTGGCAACCCACCTTGTCCGCGTTTACGTATGATGTTCAGTATCGTTTCGGCTGTTCGCATCTCGCGTACCTCCCGATTTCTTTTACATCCAATTACCTGTTCCACTTTGCCCTGTAAACGGCTCTCCCGTTCTCCCTGGTGGGGCGTAACTCCCACGACTACTATTGGAACTCCGTTACCATAGGACTCGCGTCCCGTAGGCAATCCCATGTTCCGTCACTGATGAACGTCTAAAGAACGACTTAGGCTCCTACTCATATCCTTGAATGAGTTCATTACTCATCGCTTATCGGTCAGGGTGTACCATTAACGAAAGTTGATTTAATGGCTACCGATAACATCGGTGTACGGACGTGCTACCGAAGGATGTGCAGTTCCACCGCAGGATATTAGGGTTTAAGCAGTTTGGCTTTAGCCATATCGTTCAGGCGTTGCAGAACCGTAACATACACGTCTTCTGTTACTTTCCGCTTTACGAACATGCTCTTGTCCCCTTACCCTTTCGGGTTTAGGTTAGTTGTTCGCCTTGGAGTCAATTACCCTGAACTCCAGCCAACTTTGTTGGCAATTCAATCAGTGCGTACCACGGCGCACGCTTTCCCCGCACCCAGCTCCCGATGTTCTTAGCTTTCGCTTTTGCTCATGTGGATGTAGTCGTGGCAGCTTTCATGAATAGCTAGAAGGTTGTTTTTCTTCCAATTTTTGTGGTTTCCATCTACATGATGGAGATGTACCCTCTCGTCACTTAGCATCTTTAATCCACAATATCCACAGGTATGGTTTTGCCGTTTTAGGGCTTTAGAGGTTTCGCCATCATAGAGTTTGCTATTGCGCTCGCTCCAGTAGACAATATCTCCGTCAAATGGTGATTTTTCCCCTTTGACGTTGATATGTTTGTTTTCAGAGTAAGGAACAGATGGGAACGCTTTATTCAGTAATTTCTTGCTAGATTTACGATTGTGTTTCGTTTCCTTATTACAGCGGTTCCATTCGTGCCAGGTTAAGAAAGTGGAACTTTTGTCAATCAGTGAATATGCTCAAAAAAGTTCTGAATAAAAATGAGAATCTTCTCTGGTCGGGGAGAGGAAAAAGCAATCTCCGATTGCCTTTTCCTCTCTGTATGATTATCATTCTCGTTCAAACTTGGCAACCCTTAGCGATGGAGGATAAAAAATTAGTTAATTACCTAGTGTAAATCATATAAATATGACAATTCCCCTCTCTAGCAGATATAAAGGTTGACTTTTGATTGTTTCAATAATATACAGCTTTTTTAATCAGCCATCTTGATGCCTTGATAAAATTCCAGGGAAGCTCCGTATCTACTGCTGTAATAAAGTTGAGCCTCTCATAACCAATCTGGTTGAAAAAACCCTTTTTGCTGCGAGTCTTCAAAACCAGATGCAGAATTTAGTTGGTTGCTCATAAAAGGGGTAACTAACCCGGATTTGGTATCATTGGCTCTTTGATTACCGGAGGGAGATGGTTTTTACTTCTAGGAAAAACCATCTCCCTCCAATAAATGGTGCTACAACAATCCAATTTTTCTAACCCATTTTCAAATGAGCGAACCGTGAGTATTTAGGGAGGTTTAGGGAGAAATAAGTAGATTTTTTCTAACTGTTTTTACCCCTTAATCAAGGTTGCGCGAACAGACACGATATTAATCGACTATTGGGACAACTGCACCAACTGCTGCGCCGTCACTTCCATCAGTTTCTTACGATGCGCGATCGCACAAATAACTACTTCTGTCCCAAAACCGCTTCAATCTCTGCCAATTTTTGACGCAGTACCTCCTGAAACTCTACCAACTGCTCTGGATCGGCAGCCTGCAACGACTCTATAGAAAGTTTTTGGAGACGACGAGCTTCCACAGACACAGGTTTTGTTTTAGCGGTGGATGTTGAATCAGGCTGAGCTTGAGCAACAACTACTTCCCCCACTAATTTCCGAGTTTGGGAAGCCGATAATTTGTCAGAAATTACCTGCTGCGTTGTCTTAACCCGGATCTCTCTCGCTTCCTCCTCTGAGACTCCCAAATTTTTCACCGATAATTTGGATAGCGCGATCGCATGAACCCCTTTAAGTCCTTGTTCTCGAATCGCACTCTTAAGGTCATCAGCCAAGGACAGCATCGGAAAAATATTGGCATCAACAGAAGCTGGATTGAGCTGTAAATCCAAAATTACTCCAAATACAGCTCGTTCTTTCTCATCTAATGCCAAAGCCGATAATCCTTGCTGTTGTTCCTCAACGGTTGCAGTAATCAGTTCAACCACAGCATTCATTCGTTTCTGTGCGCCCAACCGTCGTACAGCAGTGGACAAAATACGAGGAATATCTGAACCAGTCAAACCCGTATTAGTTTCTATTTCCCGCACAATTGCTTCCGCTTTGTCAAGGGGATTGAGGTCTTCTCGATGGAGGGAAGTCAACAAAGCCTTACGGTGTAAAGCATCGGGTTCGGGAATAACCACAGCAGTAAGCGTCTGCCAACCCAAGGCTTTAGCACTGCGCCAACGCCGTTCCCCATCAAACAGCACTAAGTTCTCCCGCTGCATCAGAATAATCGGTTGGAGTTGTCCATCTTTCTCTAAAGAACGGGACATTGATTCAATGCTTTCTGCTAAAAACGTTTGCCTGGGTTGCTCTAGGTTTGGTTGAATTTGGTCAAGGGGAATTGACAAGATGCCAGACTGAGATTGGAGTTGGTTCCGCAGCTGGGCAAGTTGTGCTTCCAACTCAGTTTCGCCTGAGTTCCGCAGTTGTTCAATTTCTGCCTTGAGTCTCTGAATTTCTTCTTCAGCAGCGGATAGTTGCTGGGATTGTTTGGCAGAAGAAAAATAATCCGTGATGTCTGGAGCTTTACGGGCAGCCATATTGATTAGTTCAGTAACCTTAAATCTGTTTAACTGCTAACAACAAAGCCAGGAACTAGCAACGCATTTAGGGGCTAGAAACTGTAACTTGTTTTCTTTCCACCAAGGTGTGATGACTCAACAATCTTCGCTTGAGCGAAAATTGCACGCGGAAGACGCTTTTTCCAGATCTAACAAGCTAGGGCTAGTTCTTTCTAGGTTTTTCGGAGCGGTGTTATGACTCAGATAACGGCTCTTATTGGCATAGAGGTCTGGTAAGTATGGCTTTTATGGCTTATGCCTGAAGCCTCGTTACTGAGCGTGTTCTTTTGCTGATTTCTTCTGTTGTATTCCTTTGTTTGACTTCGATGCTTCTGTTTTGCCTAAGATGGATGCTAAATAAACAGCCAGTTCCTTGAAGTCCTTACATGCGGAATGAATTGGGCGGTAAAGATGTAAGGGCAAACCAACCCCACTCGCATTGACAAATTCAGCACTATCGCGAATAGCACCGAAGGCACGAATGTTCATTGACTCTAACTGTTTTGGCAGCGATTCTAGAAGCTGTCGATGAGCAGCACGTCTAGAATCGTACTGATTGGGGACAAATCCTACAATTTCCGGGGGGGGATTGAGGCGCAGGTGTTTGCAGTGGAAATAATACCATTCGAGTAAACGAGCTGCGCCCTGAATGGACTTGGGTTCTAGTTGGACGGGAATAACGACGTGACTAGAGGCTGCCAGTGCCATCAAAGGTAAGGGTCCAAGTGTAGCCGGACAGTCAAAAATAATTAAGTCATGTTCCAAAGGATAATCAGCCAAACGGTCTGCTAATAGGTAAGCTCCTCGCTTGTGCAGTACTAATTCATCTGCTGTCTGTGTCAGCACCATTCCTCCCTGACAGATAACAACTTTATCAGTGTGCGCGCTCCAACAGGAAACCAAAGGCCAATTGCCATCAAAACTATCTCGCAGTACGGCAGCTAAGGTGTGTGAAGGTTCGGGAGGAGTTAAGCCGCAAAACAGAGTCAGCGACCCTTGGGGGTCGAGATCCATAAGAGCTACGTTGAATCGGCTAAGGCCGAGTTCATACGCGAGATGGACTGAAAGTGTAGTTTTACCACTCCCACCCGCATTACTGATTACAGCCAGTCGAATTTGCATGGGGATGAAGATTAGGTAGGTAGGTTTTCTCAGATATCGATATACAAGGTCACGGTGAAATTATCAGATATCGATATGCAATGCTCTCTAATTTGACCGTATCATACATCGTTATCCAAAAGACCTGATATAAAATTTTGTAATTGGATATCAATATACAAGGTTGTATAAACTACCCCATCGGCAGATTGACCGAATACTATAAATTTGAGCAATGTGATGATGCTTTACCGCAGGGATGGGATGCGATCGCTCGAATGGTTGTGGGAGTGCCGTTCATGGGTGCGGCCTCGTTTGCCGTTCCTGGTCAGGGCAATTGCACCTATCTTCTGACAACAGACTTTTAACTTGGTGGGAAGTCAGCAATCTTTCTGTAGTCAGTTAAGACAATCTGAGGAATATCGCGATATTTTTTTACCTGCCCGCTGACATAAGCATAACCACGACCGCCGATATCTTCAACACCTTGCTTGCGAGCAGCATAACGCTGTCCAATCAGATTGATGATTGCAATACTTTCGTCTTCAAAACTAACATCTCTAAAGTTAAATTTTCAGTAGCTTAAAAATCAACGATTTATATTGAGACAAAAAACTTACTTACCATCAGGGAATAATGGCTATCGCCAAGATAGAAAAGATGATTTCATATCAAACTAATCCCAGTTTAATAGTGATGTAGGTGCGATGCGATCGCGCTACATTTGTCCTCACAATCTAACCCAATATAACCAAAGATGAACCAACTTTTCTATCTTAACACAAATACCTCGAATTCAAACAGTTTACTGGAACTGGTTTGTTTTGAAAATCCAGATTTAGAACTAATAGAAGTAGTGGCAGTTTTTGGAACATCACTTCCCAATTCAAAACTGCCAACACAGCATTCCTTTCAGTTAGGCGATATCGTGACTCAAGGGCGACAATATGGTATAGTGACTTCCTTAAATGAAACTGACCGACCCGTGACTATTACATGGGATGAAAGCAGTGAATTTGAACCCGATGTCTTCGCATACACGCTTGACGAAATCCGATTTTTTAATATTTCAATCGTTCCCCAGCTAGTACCCTTCAAAACAATTGTAGAGTTACCAGCGAACATAACAATTAAACTAGCTAATACCCAACTCGTAAAGTTTAGTCAGGCGAAATATTTCTTAGTTGAATCTATCACCGATGATTGCTTAATTATCCGTTCGCTTGAGTCGCGATATTGCTTTACCAAGGAATTATTGCCCGGACGCTTATTTGCTTGTGTCATAGATCTCCCGAACTGTAGGCAAATAGAAACTGCTAGCAGTTTGTCTTTCCCAAACCTCAAAACAAGGGTAAAACTACATTTAGAGCTATTTTTTAAGGACAATTTGGAATTCCTCACTCCTACAAAGAAACAGCAACTATTTGATGAGCTAGTTTCGTTACTAGCAGGACAGAATTATGATACTTTTGCTCTAAATGCTGCTTGGGAAGAAGTTTGGAAGCAACAGATTGAAACTTTAGCTCAAGACCAAGGTTTTCACGGGATACGACTAGGTGCGCGTATCCTGAGACAGCGAGGTGGTACAGAACTATTCGGAACAATTGTTGAGCTAAATATTGAATTAACACGACCTTTTCAAATTCAATGGGATAGTGGAAAACTTCAAAGTTACAGCTTAACTGAACTTAGATGCTTGGGTATTACTCAAATCAAGCCCGTCATCCAATTATCGCCAAATGTTGCTTACCAAATCAGCGAAGATGGTTGCTACTTTAAAGCTTGGATTGGCTTTCGCACCAAAGCGTTAGCAAAAGCTTGGTGGCGTTTAATCAAACAGCAAGTTGGTTACCTCAGCCACTTGCAAGACTGCTATAGTCCAGAACTTCGGCATACGGATAAACGGTATGAGTATCTGGTGGAAAAGCCTCGACAGAAAACGTTAACCAAACGTCTAGAGTCTCTACAAAAAGTAGCGGAACTCATTCTAGAACAAATGCCATAAACGTTAACTAACTCAAGTTGTTAGTTACAATTACTAAAGTTATTGATCCCTTTTAAAATAGGGAAACGCTCAAAATTTTCTTTAAAAAGGGGGATGCAAAGGGGAGTGGAAAAGGTTAAGCTTGTAACTAGCAACTTAGGTTAACTAAGAAATATTATCCCTTGCATAATGATTTTTTTCAAGATTCTGGTTGAAAAATAAGCTAACGCTTAATTCGGGAGTTGATGAGATGAGCGATTGAGTTAAATCGATGATTCAAAGCTTACTTAACCCTCCCCAGCTAATCCATTCATATTCCTTCGTTCCTAAACCCCAGCAGCAACTAGCTCTCGATAAAATGAGAGAATTCTTGACGAGTACAGAATCGTTCTTTCTGCTGTGCGGCTACGCTGGAACCGGAAAAAGCAGCATAGTTTTCCAAATTGTCAAAGAACTCCTACAACAAGGCAAGCGAATTGCTCTTACTGCCCCCACCAATAAGGCTATCGGTATCCTCAAAAAGATGGCAGCCAATCAAGGTATCTTCGGGGTTGATTTTCTGACTATACACCAGCTATTGGGGTTAGGCATGGTCAGCAAAGAACAAGATAAAGTCCTAGAACAGACTACCTCCAGCAGTCTTCACCTTTATGACATTATCTTCCTCGATGAATGTTCGATGGTCGGAACTCAATTATGGAACTGGATACAACGGAGTTTTGAAAGAACGCTCTTTAACCACCGCCAGCTAATTTTAATGGGAGATCCGGCTCAACTTAATCCAGTAGGAGAAAAACGAAGTCCTAGCTTTAGCGTCACTAATCGAGTAGTCCTAACTGAAGTGGTTAGGCAAGCTGGTGAAAGTCCAGTTCTCGACTTTATCACCTCTTGTCGCAAGGCAGTCAAGAGTAAAACTCCTACCTCATTTTTCCTGCCAAACTCTCAATATAAAAAGGGAGATAAATCCAACGGAGCGTTCAAAGTCAAGTCAGAAACCTTACTGCAATATGCGATTAAAGTCATCAAGCGTAAGTTTGATAACAATCCCGATTGCTTTAGAATTCTGTGCTGGACAAACAAACGGGTAGACTATTACAACCAGCTGATTCGGAAACAAATCTATAGTTCCACTGCACCCCGATTTGTTGTAGGAGAAAGATTAATTACCAAAAAGCCAGTAATGGCTCCTGATGGCAAGACAGTAATTTTGCCAACCTCAACCGAATTTACAGTCAAGGAAGTTGAAACGAGCTTGCATTATGGCTATCGAGTCTGGCTGCTCAAAATTGCCACCGATGAAGGATTAATACGGCAAATTCTTGTGCTGCACGAATCGGAGAAAAAGCGCTACGAAGCAGAACTGGAACAGAAGCTTAAAAGTGCCAAGCTCAATCCTTTTATGTGGCGCAAGTACTATTGGTTCAGAGATGATGTATTTGCTGAAGTTGACAATTGCTTTGCGCTGACAATTCACAATTCACAAGGTAGCAGTTTTGACGAAATAGGGATTGATGGAGATGACCTTTTAACTCGATTATTGATTGGGGATGATATGAGCAACCAGGAAAAAATAAAAGAGTACCATCGTCTGTGGTATGTGGGAGCATCAAGGTGTAGGCGACGGCTCTTATTTGTGGCTCCCAAAAAACACCGAATTTTGAATGTAACTCGAAAACAGATAAAGCTTTGTTAAGCTGCCAAAAGCATTAAAATTGGCTGCAATAGGATGGTCTTATAAACCATCCAGATGTATGACTTGGCTGGGACGTGGGAGAATCATCACTTCAGTTCATTGGAGGGGCAAGCGCTTTTTTGAGTTGTTGCAAGCTGCTGTCGCAGCGAAAGCTCAGATAATTAAACTGGGCAAATCATGACAAAACCCAAATTCAAAAAAACTGTCACCGTAGAAGCAGATGCTGATTCAATAGTAGCATCTAAAAAAAAGCGCCCATCAACTACTAAAACCAAGGCTGTAACTGAAGAGAAAGTAAATAGAGACAAAGCTGCCTCATCTCTAACTAACGAATCAGAAACAGTCGCTCCAGATAAGGCCGAACAAATTCCCGAATCATTAACCCCAACCGACTCAACTGGAGCTGAAGTTGAAATCATCTGCAATTCCAGAGAATTCAACGATTACATACAGGCTCTCAAAACCATCATTCCTAACAATAGCACCCATCCTATCTTGTGCAATGTGCTAATTGAAGCAGATGCAGCAGTACAACAATTGTATCTAACAACCTATAACCTAGAATTTGGCTTGCAAGTCGGTTTTGATGCCACAGTCAATCAACCAGGTAAACTCACACTTCCTGCACCCATACTTGCTGATATTTTAGGCAAGTTTCCATCTGGTCGTCTGACTTTAAATAGTCAACTGACGACTTCTAAAGGTAATGAAACTTCCTCGGTTACTGCCACCATGAAGATGTCAGGAAGCCATCACGTTCTGCGGGGGCTTTTAAGCGATGAATTTCCTGCTATTCCTAACGTAGAACAAAAGTTGCTTTCTCTCCCTGCCAGTGTATTGCTAGCAGCGCTTAAAGGTAGTTTATTTGCAGTCAGCTCTGATGAAGTCAAACGTATTATAACAGGCGCTTACTTTCAACTGAGCCACGATAGCGATCGCAGAATCGACCAGTTGCGAATCTGGACAACGGACGGTCATCGAATCGCAATGATTCTGGGGTTAAGCGAAAGCACTGCTGACCCAAATCCTTTGATTGATTCTCCGGTGCAGTTCACTGTCCCTGCAAAAGTCCTCAAGGTGTTAGAGCGCAATGTAAACCCCACTGACCGAATTTCTATCTACTACAATGCCTCGGCTCAAGCTCCGCAAAACTTTGTAGCTTTCAAATGGAAAAATTGGCGACTAACAAGCCAACTACTAGAGGGACAGTATCCGAATTGCAACCAAATTATCGACCCCTTCCGGAGTCAATTTAGCCACCAATTGCTGATTGAACGGCTATCTTTGTTAAAAGCTTTAGAACGATTATCAACTCACAGTGACAAGTCCCACGTTACGGTGATTTTAGATTTTGACTCGACCCATCAGCAAGTTCAAGCGTCAATTAACAATGCAATCAGTTCCGGTATTGAAGTAATCGATGCCCAAATTAACGGTGGCGACTTTCGGATTAAGTGCGATATTCGCTACTTGATAGACACAATCAAGGCTATTTCTAACTCAGATGTGCGGATGCTTTTTGCAACACCTACCACCCCAATTTTGATAGTCCCTTTTGGGACGCCAGCTTCGGGGGAAGCCGCAATCGAGTCGGAGTACGTTATCGCGCCGCAAGAGTGATAAGTTGAACTACCTAGAGTGACCTTCGGTAGACTGT
The DNA here is from genome assembly GCA_003486305.1 of Cyanobacteria bacterium UBA11371. GTDB lineage: Bacteria > Cyanobacteriota > Cyanobacteriia > Cyanobacteriales > Aerosakkonemataceae > Microseira. The sequence continues at coordinate 44,895 of DNGJ01000298.1, read as the reverse complement.
AGGTAGTTCAAGGCATCGGGGATACGGCGTATAATGATTTCTTTAAGCGTGAGTTTACGATTGCTATCGTGGAAGATTACCAATTAAAGTTGTTGGTATATGACGTGGAATCAGAGGTAATTGTTTTATGGAAAAGGTAGAAAAGTATCGGGATTGTATCAAAAAAATTCTTTCGGAATATGCTGCCTACAAGCCTTCCTATGGAGATGTGGAAGTGCAAATTATTTTTGATATGGAACGCGATCGCTATCAAGTTATTCGAGTGGGGTGGGATAATAAACAGCGAGTTTATGGTTGTTCTATGCATCTCGATATTAAGGATGGCAAGATCTGGATTCAGCAGAATGCAACAGAAATTGATATAGGACAAGAGTTGGTTAATTTAGGTGTGCCTTCGTCGGATATTGTCGTTGGTTTTCATCCACCTTATATGCGTCAGTTCACAGAATTTGCCGTGAGTTGATGGGGAGCGATCGCTACTCTTTAAATATCCCGATAAAAAATCGAATCTGAGTATGTTATCTATCGCACCGCAAGAGCGAGCGGGTTCAGGGGAGAAGGAGTTTTTACTTTTCCTGCTCCCCAATTCCTAAATCACTCATTTTCTACTGATTGGAACTGAGCGATAAATTGTTGAAAATCAGACAGCGATTCAATCGTAACAGCTTGCCTATGCAGCGTTTTCAGTAAATCAGAATCTTGCACGTCAGTAATGGCGTCTACTAACTCATTCGGCACCTCTCCAAACCGAATTTTAAGAACTTCAATGATATACTCGTACCGAACTAAACGTTCAGGAGTGGTAGCGTAAGGCATTTTGTTTTCCTCCTCATAGCGGTTGATTTCTTGATTAAACTCGCCCTCCAAATTTTTTGGAAGCGTCATCATCCAGCCAATTAATCTAAATAACTCTCGAATCTCAGCTCTATTATACCCCCGCTGAAACAGACTCTTGACAATGCTCAATTTCCACTCTAACCATGTTATTCAATATCTTTGCAAAAAAATTAGTCATAATCGCTCATTAGCAAGGGTTAATAAAAATTAAAAAATCCTAATCCCCTAGCGGGGAGTTCCAAAGAACTGAACTAAAAACTTCCAATCATGCACCAACCTTTACCTCTCAAATACCGACCTAAAACGCTACAAGAATTGGTCGGTCAAGACGCCATCAAAACTGCCTTAACCAATGCGATCGCTTCTGCTAAAATTGCCCCAGCTTATCTGTTTACAGGGCCAAGAGGAACTGGTAAAACCTCAACCGCCCGCATTCTTGCCAAATCGCTCAATTGTCTTAATAGCCAAACTCCCACAGCAACTCCCTGCAACAAATGTGCGTCATGCAAAGCAATTGATTCTAGCAACAGTTTGGATGTGAGCGAAATTGATGCAGCTAGCCATAACGGGGTAGAAGATGCCAGAGAATTAATCTCCCGCAGCAACTTTGCCCCGGCTATGAGTCGGTATCGCGTATCCGTGTTAGATGAATTTCATATGACAACGGTTTCGGCTCAAAATGCCCTTCTCAAATGTATCGAAGAACCTCCCCCTCATGTAGTCTTTATTCTGTGTACGACGGAAGCTCATAAGGTACTGCCAACTATCGCTTCACGCTGTCAAATCTTTAACTTCAAAGCTTTGTCAATCGATGCAATTGTGGGACAATTACACCAAGTGGCTATCAGCGAATCCATTGCCATTACGGATGAAGCAATAAGCGCGATCGCTCGGCACTCAGATGGCGGTTTGAGAGACGCTTTGCAACTACTTTCCCAACTATCTCTACTTGGAAAAGAAATTACAACTGACCATGTTATCGAGGTGTCTGGCGGTATCCGAGAAAGCGACTTAACTACGATAATTCAAGCTATCTGTGCAGGCGATGTGCTGACGGTATTGCAATCGGCTAGAACCCTTGTTGATAGCGGCAGGGCACCCAAACTTATCTTGAGTAGCCTGCTGGCAGTTTATCGCGATTTACTGATTGTTAAAAGCGTACCCAAAAGTCAGAATGCGATCGCCGGATCTCTCGGTTATTCGCAACTGCGACAAGTTGCTAGCAATCTTGAGTTTGAAACCATTGATGCTGCTTTGATGCAACTGCACTCGTCAGAAAGTCAACTGAGGGTTACGACTAATGCTGCCACTTGGTTAGAAGTATGTTTGCTCAATTTGATCCAAAATAAGGATCGCCAGACGTTCCAAAAGCAGCAAGAAAGCTACCAGCAGCAAAATGGACTCGCCAACAATTTGCACAATAAAGGTAACGTAAAGCAGCAAGAAAGTCACCAACAGCAAAATGGACTCGCCAACAATTTGCACAATAACGGGACCAAAAATGGCACAACTAAAGACTTGGATGCAGTTTGGACTACTGTTATTGAAGCAACAAAACCAGCTAATCGCGCACTACTCTCGCGCGCTCAATTAGTGAGTTTAAATAACGGCAAGTGCGTGTTAGCAGTCCACTCCCATGATGCCAGAAAATTTCAAACTCACATCGCATCAATTGAGCGCATTGTTAGCAAAGCTTTGGGCTATCCCTTGATGGTTGCAGTTGAACAACGGGAGGAAGTTTTAGCGTCAACGACCCGCCACTAAATCAAAGATTATAGTGGGGGCTTCATAAAAGTCCATAGTTGACCCGCCATTCGTCTTAATTGACTACGTTATCTAGGTCATAGTACCAAAGAATGCTTCAACAGTTCTTTGCTCTACTGTCAGTCATTAAACGTCCGAGTTGGGTTTAGGCAGTGTGGCTGACATAACAAGCCTAGATAACATTGGCTAGTTGAACTTTACCCTAGTAATAGGAGTTTTCAATGTCAAACAGAAACGCAGTATTTGTATTGGATAGCTCGCGCAATCCATGTAATCCAGTGCATCCGGCTGTTGCCAGAAAGATGTTGTCTCAAGGCATTGCGGCAGTGTTTCGCCAATATCCATTTTCAATTATTTTGAAGGAGGGAAAATGTGATAACCCAAAGCAATTAAGGATTAAAATTGACCCTGGTGCGAGGTTCACTGGTTTAGCTTTAGTCTCAGATACCAATATTGTCTGGGCGGCTGAACTAGAACATCGTGGCTTTGCTATCAGAGACTCTTTGACCATACGACTCCAACAACGCAGAAGTCGCCGCCAACGTAAAACCAGATACCGTAAACCAAGATTTCTTAATCGCCGTCGTCAGGATGGTTGGCTCCCACCTAGTTTAATGTCTCGCGTTTACAACATTCAAACTTGGGTTAATCGTTTGTGTAAACTTGCACCAGTCTTTGCTATTAGTCAAGAATTGGTTAAGTTTGACATGCAGAAGATAGTAAATCCTGAAGTTAATGGGATTGAGTATCAGCATGGTGAACTATGGGGTTATGAAGTTAAACAATATTTGCTTGAAAAGTTTAACCATACCTGTGTTTATTGCGGTGCTACTGACAAACCTTTTAACTTAGATCACTTTCATCCAAAATCTAAAGGCGGTAGCGATCAAGTTAGCAACTTTGTCTTGTCTTGTGTTGACTGTAACCAGGCTAAAAGTAATAAACTACCTGCTGAGTTTTTGAGCGATCGCCCAGATATTTTTGCCAAAATTGATAAACAGCGGAAACAGCCGTTAGCTGATGCTGCTGCTGTCAATACTACTCGATGGAAGTTAAAACAGGTTCTTGAATCTCTTGGCTTACCTGTTGAATTAGGTTCTGGTGGATTAACCAAATATAATCGCCAAAGACTAGGGATTCAGAAAAGTCATTGGGCAGATGCAGTTTGTGTTGGTCATTCTACGCCTAATAGCTTTAACATTACTGGTTATCAACCGTTGATTATCAAGGCTATGGGCAGAGGTTCTAGGCAAATGGTTAACCCAGATAAATATGGATTTCCTAGAACTAAGCCCAAACTTAGGCAGAAGGCGTTTTACGGTTTTCAAACTGGCGATATAGTCAAAGCTGTAGTTACCAAAGGTAAAAAGGTAGGCACTTATGTTGGTAGGATTGCTGTTCGTAAAACTGGCAGTTTCAACATTAAAACTAAAACTGATACTGTTCAAGGTATCAGCCATAAATATTGTCGTATTTTACACAAATCTGATGGCTATACTTACAGTTTTGGTGAAGCTTTAAATCAAAAATCTAGTCAACTAAAACCAAAAGTAACCGAAACTAAACTTAAAGAGTTTCAAGAATTTAAAGGATTCCAAGGCGAACAATTAAGTTTGTTCTAATTTCAAACTGAGGAAAGTAGTTTATATGCTGGCTGCTTTCCTCTCGACCACTAACATTCGTATAGTGGGAGTCTCCAGCAGTTATTTCTGATGATTACGCTACTCGTTGGTAACGATACAGAAGCGATTGGGCGAGAACTTGTTGCGTTAAAGGCGCTTCCTCACCCGGTGTGGCGAGATTTCAACGTGCATCGATTTAGTGCCGAACAATTAAGTGCCGCCCTGTCTGCTGCTTTCTCGGTTCCCTTTGGAGAAGGGAGTAAACTGATTGTTGTGGAGAATTGCGATTTTAAGCAGTTTGGCGAAACGGGGTTAGAACTTCTTCAACCTTTATCTCAATTGCCTGCAACTACGCATTTGGTATTTATCGCGACTTTTATCGATAAACGACTCAAAGTTGCCAAGTATCTGCTATCGTTGGGTAAGCTCAAAGAGTTTACCCTGATTCCACCTTGGCGTATTGATTTAATTGAGAGTGCGATCGCAACTACTGCTAAACAAATGCAGATCGATATTGCCCGCGATGCTGTCAGCTATCTAGCCGCAGCAATTGGCAATGACACTACCAGAATGGTAAAAGAACTAGAAAAGCTGGCTATTTTTGCACCAGGCTCGCGCATTACCAAAGCACAAGCAACTGCACTGGTATCAACAACGACAACCAGTAGTTTACAACTCGCCCTTGCACTATTAAAAGGTCATGCTGCTGCCGTGATTCGGCTGGTAAACGAGTTGCTATCTCTGGCAGAATTTCCCCTCTGTATTGTTGCTACTCTGATCGCTCAATTCAAAACTTGGTTGTGGGCGAAAGCGGCACTGAAATCTAAGCGTTCTGATGCTGAGATTGCCACTTTATGCGGGTTGGGTAATCCCAAGCGCCTGTATTTTTTACGTCTTGAAGTGCAAGGGGTTTCTTTGAGGTACTTATCACAAGCACTTTCGATGCTGTTTGAATTGGAAGTCTTGCTCAAAAGTGGAGAAAAGTCTGATTTAATCGTGCCAGCATTGCTCAGAATTGTACGATTGAAACAACAAAAGAGCGATGAGTGAAGTTTGGGGAGTAGGAACGATTCTTGTCCTACTTCTCTTCAAGAAAGTTCTTCCTCCCAATCTTCAATTTGTAACCCATTTACTCTACTAAATTCGCCTGTATTATGCGTGACCAGTATTAGGTTATTCACAAGAGCAATTGCTGCAATCTGCAAATCATAAGGACCAATGGGAGTTCCCAATGCTGCCAATTCTGCCCTAATCCGCCCTGCGACTCTTGCTGCTCGTGCATCCAAAGGCAGAACAGTAAACCGACTGAAAAACCTTTCCAATATGGCTAAATTTTGTTCTGAATAAGCACTGCGATACGCTCCATAACAAAGCTCCATTTGAACAACCGTACAGACATAAATATTCTCTGGTTGTTGGGCAGCAAGTCGAGCAACTGCTGCCCGACTGCTATTGTTTATCAGTCGAATACAAACATTAGTATCAAGCAGATAGGTCAAAATAGTGGCTCCCTTGTCTCGAACTCACCCTGTTCCGCCCGCTCTAATGGTTCTCCTACCCACCCTCCAATCACCTCTTCAAAAAAACCAGGAGGCCATCCCAATTCTTCTGGCGTTTTTGCGGGTAGAGGCGCTTCTAGCGGCTGAAAAATTACCATTACTTCTAAATCTTTCTCTGTAATCCCCACCGGGATTTCTAAATGTAAAATTCCATCGATTCCCACCCGATAGCGGAATTTAATACTTTGCATGACAATTTCCTCCTACTAATTTTTAGTATAAAAGCAACGACCCATTTTTTTCATCTCTTTCTCTAGCCATATTATTGAATTTGTGAAAGTACCTATTTCGCTATTATACCAACAATTTATTAAAATTTTGTTTCTTTTTCACGGGCGATCGCCGCTCTTGCTCAGACCTACACCAATTCTGAGCTAATGCACCTGCTAACGTTATCTGACCTCAAACCAACCCGAAGCAACGAACCAGTCCCTCTAGTTTCTGCCTGCATTCAAGAACGCCTGCAACTACTCGTTAAGCAAATGCGGATGGGATTGCCTGTAGAGCCAATTCTCAACAATTATCCCCAGTTTCAACAATGGGTTTGGCAGCTAAAAGAACTATCGCCCACTCTATTTATGCCGCGTAAAAAGTTATTGGTTGACATCCCGCTTACTGCCAAACTTGAACTGAATATACCCACCCGCAAGAAGTCTTTCTCTACTCCCACTTTAAAGATCGTAGAAGTTCGCGCAAATGTCGGCATTGTAAGAGGAAAAGTCCGGCTATTTGAGTGGGCAATTCGACATCCGATACTCAGTTGGCAAGACCGAGTTAAGTTATGGGTGGCTGCCGAATATTTTAACCTACAGCCTGACGATCTGAAACTGATTGTTTTAGCACTGCACCCCAGCCAGAAAGCCCAAAAAGTCTCATTTAGCTGGGATAGCAAGCAGCACCAGCAAACCCGAAATTGGTTAATTGCCACAATTGCCCAACAAACAAATCAACCATTTCAGCCATCTATTGCTAGAAGCAAGACTGCTACAGCGACAGACAATTTGGCAGATCAACCAGATGATATAGAGCTAGCGAGATCTCTCGCAAAAACCATCGATGAAATCGATGAAGTGTCCCTATAACCTTCAGAAAAAATTGATGTCTCTGTCTGTTGTATTCTATATCGGCTGCCACCAGCCAGCCGATTCCAGTGCTTGGTCAAAAGCGGCACAACTATAAAAATTGAGACGCGGCAGCAACTCTAACAATCCAGCCTCTTCAAGCGCTTACTTGAAGATCGCATACCATTTAAAGATGCCTATGTCAACCGTATTATTCCCGATGCCATATAAAAGCTGTAAAAAAAGTCACTACTTATTCTTCCCATCGGCTGATGCCACTCCTAATCTGCGCCGGAAAAGATAGTTGAAGAAACAAGAGTCTGGAGAAGAGGTAAAAATGACTACCAGAGCTGAGACAAAACCAAAAACTGTTCTGATTGTGGAAGACAATCCCATGTTGCAGGTGGGACTGCGGCACGCGCTCTCTACGCAACCTGCACTGAAAGCGATCGCCCAGGTCGAGGATGGTTTATCTGCGGTGAGTACAGCGCTCGAACTGGAGCCAGACATTGCCTTGATAGACATCGATCTGCCTGGAATAGATGGTATTACGGTCACGCAGCGAATCAAAGAGGTACTGCCCGATACGCGCGTCATTATTTTTACTCACTACACCAACCCAACACGGGTAATGGCAGCTTTATCGAGTGGGGCTAATGGCTATTGCATCAAAGGCACAGATATCCCTCAACTCTTAGCAGCAATTACCGCTGTGGGTGAAGGCAACTGCTACTTGGATGCTAAGATTGCCAACTGCGTCTTGCAAAACTTGAGACAACCCCTGCCTGATGGCGAGGAACTAAAAGAAGTGAAGTTGACTGAGCGAGAAATGCAAGTGTTGCAACAACTTGTTGAGGGCAAAAGCAATACAGAAATTGGCATCATTCTGGGAGTGAGTGCAAACACGATTAAAGGTCACGTACAGCAGATTATCCATAAGCTTAAAGCGAGCGATCGCACTCAGGCAGCAGTTAAAGCACTGCGCTTGGGGTTAGTGTGAAGGCGAAAGGGGAGGTGAAGGGGAAGGAATTGATTTCATCGACATAATCAGGTATTCTATATGCCGAGAATAGTACATTTTGAAACGGACTTCTCAATTTACCGCTATCGCGGAGTTATGAGTTATGAGTGCTGAGTTGTAAGAGAGTTCTGAGTTCTCAGTTTTGAGTTCTGAGTTAGAAGAAAATTCAACTCAAAACTCAAAACTCAAAACTCAAAACTCAAAACTTTGAATGTTGGAGAGCGCTGTCTAGGCGTCGAACAATTAGGCGTCCTTATTTCAATCCTCGCATGGACGGCAGGGGTAACTCAAAACTCAAAACTCAAAACTCAAAACTTTGAACTTCCCCTTCTTCAAGACAGCGGCAAAGTAAACCAGAACCGCACGCCTTTACCCAACTCGCTCTCAACCCCAATTTGTCCGCCATGAGCTTCCACAATTTGCCGACAAATATAAAGCCCTAAACCCGCTCCAGCACGACGAAGAGCGCTAGTTCCCCGCACGTACAAATCAAACAAGGAAGCACATTCAGTCTCAGGAATACCCACTCCATTATCTGCAACAATAACTCGCAACATTGAAGAAGTTGCATCTACCTTGGCATCCAATGTCAGCACAAAACCTGGTGGGTTGTATTTGAGTGCGTTCCCAATCAAATTTTCAAACACTCGCCACAACTGATCCACATCGGCACTGATATCAGGTAAGTTAGGAGCAATGAGGTAATTGAGGACAACCTGATATTTGGCGAACATCGGTTCCCACGCTTTGATAATACGGCTTGTTAAAGCATGGATTGAAGTGGATTGCAAGTTTAACGGGTATCCCGAAACTTCTAATTGTTGCATTTCCACTAAAGAATCAATCAGATGGATCTGACGTTTGCAGCTATCGAGCATAACTTCTACAATCTGCCTATTGATGACAACATTTTCTCGAGTTTTATCCAGATAACTTTGCAACAACAACGAGGTTCCCGTAACTGGGTTTCGCAAGTCGTGGGAAACCGCGTGAACGAACACTTTCAAACGTGCTTCTGCCTGCTTTCGCTCTTTGATCTCCTGAGAAAGTTGGACATTTTGTGCCGCCAGTTGCGCGTTAGTAGCCCGAAGTTGCATTTGGCAGCGACACAGTGCTAATTGCTGCTTGACTCGCGCTAACACTTCAATCGGCTCAAATGGTTTAGTAATGTAGTCCGCACCCCCAACTTCAAACGCTTTTACTTTGTCAAAAACATCATCCACAGCACTAACAAAAATGACAGGAATCTCCTTCGTGATATCCGATGCTTTGAGCCGTCGGCACACTTCATAACCGTCCATATGTGGCATCCTGATATCTAATAAAATCAGGTCAGGTACTTGCAGATCGACGGCTTTTAACGCCTCTTCGCCACCGATCGCTTCTCGGACTCGATAGCCCCTTCCAACAAACATTGACGATAGCAGGTAAATGTTATCAGGAAAGTCGTCAACTATCAGAATGTCAGGTGGAACTAAGTTTTCACTCACGGCGAACACCCCTAATTGCTGTACATTTAAGTTGTTCCCGAATTTTGCTTAAAAATATCTCTCCAGCAGCTTTTTGGCTTGATTGCACATCAGCGGTTGTTACTGGGTCGGTAGGGTCGTTGGGATGCGGTAACAATTCATAAGCAGCGCGAATGCGATTGTCCAGTTCTTCGTCGATGTTGATTGACCGCCCAGTTTGGCGGTCAATTGACTGCTGAATGGCTCGTTTTTCCAGTTGCGGTCGGATGTGAGTGTCCCACAATGCTTCCGATTCTTTGGCGCGTTTGATGTCGCTAGGTTTTACAGGAATTTTCAAGGGATAGGGAAACAATGCTTCCGTCTCCGAACCGTAAGCAGGAGAAGTAATGACGCACTTACCTTGGGGAAACCTTAAAATCTCGTCAGCACTAATGAGCGGTTTCTTTTGCAATTGTTCGCTCCAGTTGACAGAACGACTGGTTTGTTGACCCATTGAGCTACCCGTAGAGCGATTTTTCACCAGTACTTCCACTTCCCCGTAGCGTTTGGAATATTTCTCTGCTGTGTCAAAATCGCCGGGATTAAACAGCACGTGCGTTGAGAGGGCGCTGGCGATCGCAGCACCCTTTTTATCACCATAAAGGTTGTCTAGTTGGTTCAAACTTTGAATCCCAACAATCGGTACGCCACCTGCACTGCGATATTCATTTGCCCATTGATCCATTCGGTCAAATTTAAGCGAAGGAAATTCATCGAGGCAATATACGAATGGCTCAGTACGCACCCTGGATAGATTGCTGACAACGCACAAGTGAATCGCCGCTGCTAAAAGAGGCCCGACAACGGCTCGCCTTTGGTCGTCTAATTTAAAAATAATGCACTTTTTTCCTTCTAGTACAATCGGAATTGTGCTGCAACCAATAAATGCCCGCAGCAAGTCTTTTTGAATAAAAGCCGAATAGGTTGCTTCTGCCGTTGCTTTGATACCTGCCACTGTTTTTTCGGCATCTTTTGAACTTAAAAGTTGGGAAAAACTAGAAGCAATCCACCTATCCATTTTTAAGGGATGACCGTCAGGACGACGAACGGCATGGTCGATACGTTTGACTAAATCTGGCAATTGAATAATTGCATAAATCATTGCTAAATCTGGATAAGGACTGCTCTTAGCTAGCTGGACTAAACCTTTAGCCATCAACTCCCCAGCTTTCTCAAAAAACTCGTTTCCTTTGCTGTCTCCTAAACTGGCATTACGAGCAATAACCGAGCCAATTTCTGCCGCCATCACCGCATCTTGAGCATCTCTCATAAAATCGAGCGGATTAATAACACCCGAATAAGCTTCACCAGGGGCAAATACTTGCACATCGTAGCCGTAGCGGACGGCTAAGGGTGCGTGCAGTTTCATTTGGTCGCCTTTTTTGTCATAAATAATGACAGGAAATCCTTGCTGAAATGCACTTTCTACCAGGCGGTCAATGACGCTAAAAGTTTTACCGCTCCCCGGCGCACCAATTACTAAAATACCGCGTTCTGAGTGGGGAAACCAAACGGTAGGAGACGCGCCCAGCATCGTTTGCAACTGAGCTATTAAACCCTTCCACTTGCCAGCTAACCAATAAGTTGGCGTACCGCTCCACAACGTCACAGGTTGCCGCTTTTTTTCTTTCATTTGATTTAAAGCTAGACCCGTCGCTGTCATCTTTTCAGCCGTCCCGCACAAGCGTCCTGAAGTTACTTTACCCTTGCTTGTTCCAACTATTTTGGAAAAGATGACTAACCCCAGCAATAGCCCTAACATTGCCAGTCCTTCTGGGTTCATAAACTGACCGAATAAGCCCCTAAAATCAACGCCAAATAGTGGACGTTTCGGCGGTTGGCTAGCTGTTTGAAGCAAAACAGCTTGAGATTTTTGAGGTAAAAATTGAGATGATTTCATAGTTTCTTGTTAATTATGTTCAGCCATCGTTAGTGTTTGAGAGTGAATGCTTAATCCATTGACAGCATAAATTCATTGATTTTTACGGTTGCAACCAACCTAAATCGCTAATAACTTATCAACGGCTATCGCCTCTTTAGGAAACAACAGCTAATGGGATTTAAAGATAATGGTTAAAACCAATCCTACCCGCTCTAAAACTCAAGATTCACCAGAAGAAAAACAAACAAATCAGTTTGAAGTAGACCCCGAATTGCTCAGCCCTGAATACAATCAAACCCGGCGACCTTCCTTGCCTTATGGCATCATCATCAATGACAACCCGGCTGGTATTTTAATCCCCAATGACCAACTCGTGAAAGCGGAATGGAAACCCATGCCTGCTGAAGAAGAGTTGACCACAGTCGAGCTAACTGAACCTGTCAGTGGACTATTTCTCGCTAATGTTCGCATCTTAGTGTTAGCCTTTGTGCCTGAGTACATTCGCTACAAAGATATAGAGGAAAATGACGAACTTGCTGGAACATTTGTTGGGTTATATGACGAGTATCGTCAGGTTCTAGATAAGAAAACGCAGGAAGTTTGTTCGGAACACGCGCTGATTTTCCTCAATCCCAAGAACCAACCTTTGCATAAAGTCCCCATTGTCGTCCGTTTTAAGAATGTAGCACTCTGGAGTTTCAAGAGTGCGAGAGAAGATTTTTACCGCAACTTGGAAAGGGTATTCGCTGATTACTTTGAAGTAGACTACAGCGGCAAGAATGACAAATGGCGCTCCTTGGGTGTTCTCAATATTAAATTCCAAGCTCTCAAAGAAGGAGAAGGGAAAAATAAGTCCTTTTGCTGCAAAACCTCTAGCATCACTAAGCCAACTTTGGCGAACTTACCTAAACTGTATTTAGGAAATCTTCAACAGAAGAAGATGGTTTGGGGTCTGCATAACAACATCGCTGGATTTATTGAAGCTGGAGAAGCACAATTGCCAGCTTTGGCTAAGAGTGCAGAACCAGAAGTTCAGGTATTACCTCCTGAGAATAGCCATCGGGGTAAAAATAAATCCAAACCTCCGCGCAAAATTCAACAAATTGAGGAAGAAGATGCAGAACTAGAAGAATTAGACAACTTTGATTCAGCAGAGGTTGAAGTAGAGGCCGAAACTGACTAAAATTTTTACTTTACTTCAATCCTCGTCTGAACGTTCCGTGTCCCCCCGTCCCCGCGTCCTTGAATTCCTTTTCCTTCTCTAAAAAGCTGGCTGTCAGCAAGTTTATAGGTCGAACCGTTGTAGCAAAATTTAAGCTGACGCCGACCTTCACTCGCTTGCTGACTAACTAGCAAACAGGGTATTCCGTCTTGTGTTGCTCCAGTTTCAGCTTGGAATAAAGGAATTTTGGGTGGTACGTTTGGGTTGAGATAAGTTGCAAACACTTCAGTTGGTAACTGGCTTTTGTTGTTAGGAATCAAGTAGCCGACGTAAAGGCAGCCCATTTGACCGCATAAACTCGGATGATTGAAATTATAAAGGTTTAAGCGACCTTTAGTACCATTGACTTGCCATACTCGCATGGTTTTGATTGCCGTTTCGGGGTCAGATAAACTGCTGTGAGAGGAGACAATCTGAAGCAATGTTTCTTTTGGGGTAATTTGAGCGGCAGGTTGCCAAGAAGGCGGAGTAGTTGTTGTTTTTTGACTCGAACTGCAAGCGGCAGTTCCTAACAACAGCGTTATGACGCTAAAGAGTATCAAACCCAGGCGAAACCAATAGCCAAGCCTATTTAACCAAGCTGGGGGGTTCCTAACATCAGGATTTTTTGGCATCCTTTTTTCTCCTAATGAGTGAATGTTAGTAGTAATATCAAATCTGGCTCCACAATCCCTCTTACTCAGATCTTGCATCAGAGCTATCACCTTAGTTTCTTGCAAATAACTAAATCTGAAAGCCTAGATTTTTCGTAAATAAACCCGGTTAAAAAGAGGGTCATGGAAGCGAATTTGGTAAAAAAGCCATACGTGCTGACGCACAGGCGATCGCCACCGCAGCACCCAAGCCAACTAGCATCCAAAAAGAGCGAAGCTTGGACGGGTAAAAAATATTACTGAAGTACGCAAGCATTGCCAAAAACAGGCTAGCGATCGCTACCCTCTTAAACCCACTGACGCTAGAGGCGATACCAGAACCTCCAGAACTAGAATTTTGAGAACTGGAAAAGCAATTACCTTTGGTATTGTGGTTATAAAGTTGTCGCACTTTCTCTCCGTAAGATTTAAGCGAGTAGCCGCCGTGAATGTCGGAGTAATTTGCATCTATTTTGCTACCTTCTCCGCCAAAATGCTTTTGAGCCACTCGTTCAATTAAGCGATCGCTGCTAAACAACTGTCCCGTTGTAGGATCGAGTTCGCTCTTTGTGCGAGCAATATTTTTGGCTAGAGTGTTTCGTAAAAGCTGGTCTTGCACAGCCGGGGGGAAGTAGCGAAACAGTTCTTCCGATCTAGGTTTTTTACCGCTGTTAACTTGTTTAAGAAATTCTGCACCTCCCGAAACCGAATTAATTGCTTGCTGCACGTCTTCTCGGTAACTCATCAATTGATAGCGACCTAAAGCCATGCCGCAATTCGTCCCCCCGTCTGCACAAATGTAAGTGCCAATTGCTTGATAGTCGCCGCTACCTGCACTTTCGAGATTAGCAATTGCCTCCCCTAAACTCGCCGCATCCACATCACCGATGAAAGTACCCGGACGCACGCATTCGGTTGGGTTTTTCATCGGTTCAGTCGAGTTAGAGTTAGAGCTAGATTGAGAAGGTTTTGAAGATTTTGCCGCGCCGGTGGAACGAGAAACATTTCTGGATGAACCTCCCTCCAATAAACCTACAAACATCGGCGAATTCACCTGGTAATTTAAGAAGGGAATTGGGCCAATAATATAGGGCGATTTACCGCAAGGGAGGCTGAAACGGAAATAAAGCGCCGTATCGACAGTATCCTCTATTTCCGATGGTTCCATCACCACCACTTTAAAAGCTTTTCCGAAAGGATGGCGACCCGTTGGTTCCCATCCTGTCAGACAGCCAGAACCGCCTCGAACTTCTTGATATTTGCCGCTGATCCACTGTTTGCCTTCTAGCGAACCAGTGGCGCGACGACCGGAGTTTTCCATATCATCTAACTCAATGTAGGCGCAATTCTTGGCGCACGCGACTGCAAATCCTTCAACATCAGAACCGGAAATAGTATTTTCTCGCTTGCTTTCAGCAGCACCATAAATCGTGTCAATTCGCATTACTCCTCCACCTACTTCTGCCACTGGAATTGGAAAGCGAGAAAGCGGTACTTGATTCAGATTGGGAATATCAGCAATTCGTGATGTTTCCCACCCAGAAAATTGTTCGATATTGACGCTGGTTAGATTGGGAATTTGGGCAATTGAAAATCCAGATAAGTCAATTTGATCGAGAGAAGCTTGTGCTAATTGCGGTACTTCTTCAACAACTCGATCGAGAGGCAGATTGTTGAGGTTTGGACTGACTTCTGATAATTGAGAAGCTAATGCAGCAATTGGCGGTACTTCACTAAATTGCAATTGACCTAGGTTGGGGACAATCTCAACCAGGTGACTAATCGTTTGCTTGCTTACCAATGGAAAGGCTGACAAAGCAGTATTTTCCGGGTCAATGCTGTTTGAAACGAGTTGTTTAATTCCTTCTAAAGAGAAGATTTCTGGTTTTAAGTCGCGAATATCTCCCAGTTGTAAAATTTGGTCAAGAGTATCGCCTGCTTGCCAACTTCTATTCCCGGCACTTCCAGATGTTGTCGCTGGAGGAAATGTACTGAAATTAGTTTGACTCCAATCGGGTAGCAACACTTTAGTTTGTTGGGATTCCCAAATGCGAGTGGGTAAGGGATTGGCATTAGACATTGATGGGAATCCCAGCCAGATGAAGGCAGCGATCGGCAAAATCAAACTAAATCGCGTTAAACCAGCTTTGAACCCGATAGAGTGATGGAACTGATTAAAACGGTTCATTGGAGTTTCTATCGTGTTTTTTGTGCTATAGGGAGTAGGAAGCAGTTTTTCCCTACTCCCCCTAAAACCTAATTACAGTTCCAGTTCTAGTTGCGGATTGGGACGAACGGCTGAGTCTGTCCAAGCATTATCTGCTAAGTTTGACTGGTCATAAATATTCTCTTGATAGCCGTCATCAAAGTTACCCTGAACCACATTTTTTTGTGTGGCGTAACCTGAAGTTTCCTCAGTACCGGAACTATAACCAGAGTTGTTGTATCCAGACTTCTGCTCGAAGTAAGAACTGTTCATGGTTTTATTAGTTAACTATCGAACTTCCCCAATCTAAATTGCACTAAAGTTTTTTTACCTCACCTTATCCGGTAGTTTTGGTTAGTTAGAATGAACCCCTCCAGATGGAGGGGAGAAATTAAATCCGGGCTGCTTAACAGTTTTAAGCAGCGCAAAATTTTGTGAGGCGGTGACGAATGAATTGGATTTGCCGTTTTTACGCAATTATTTAGGAATAATTTATAGGGGTATTTATTACTTTTATGCGTTCGTGCAGTGTGACAAAGCAATTCATCGCAATGATGGTTATATGTACGCAATTTCCACTGTTGTCCAATTTTTCAGCAATTAGAGGCGTTGCGATCGCTCTTATCCTACCTGTCCTGTAAAGACAGTTAGGTTAGTACAGGTTAGAACCTTTTGTCGAATTCTTTATATTACCTGTCTTGTACTGATGTCTTACCAAGACAGGTTACACTTTGCCACAGGTTCAATGAGTGCGATCGCTCGTCTACCGTTTTCGTTGTTTCCATACTGTCCTGTCAAGACAGGTATGTTAGTACAGGTTATGGCGAAAGCAATCCTCTACCTCTCTCTTCAAGATGTCTTACCAGGACAGTTTAGCTACCTGAATTTTTACCCATGTCTTCCCACTTGGCGAATAGGGTGGAAAACAAGTAATGGTTGTGCGATCGCTTGTAATTTCGTTGTTTCTATACTGTCCTGTCAAGACAGGTATGTTAGTACAGGTTATGGCTTTGCGCTCCTCTACCTGTCTCTCCAAGATGTCTTACCAGGACAGTTCAGGAGTGTGTATTTTTCTCCCGGCCTCCCCGGTTGGTTAACTATTCTGGCTACGAAAGAAAGATGGTTTTGCGATCGCAAAACCATTTTACTGTCCTGTCAAGACAGGTATATTAGTACAGGTTAGACCTGCTTAAATAATTGCTTCTCCCTACCTGTCTTTTCAAGCTGTCTTACCAGGACAGTACAGTTTGCTAATCGAGCTACTAAAAGAAATTTAGCCTGAGTTTATACATCTGTCCTAGTTACCTGTCTGACTAGGACAGTTTAAGTGAAAGCAACAAACATGTCTGATACACCTGTCTCGACAGGACAGATAGGAAAGCTAATTTTCTTTGGTGTCTTGTACACATGTCCTAAAAAGACAGTACCGAGTTGACAGTCAAGCAATCAACATGTACTATTAAGACAGGTGTCTAAGACAGGTATTAGACAAAAAAAGGAGGAGAGAACTCCTCCTGCAATAAATGAAGAATCAATTAATTATGTCAGAATCAAAATACGATCAAGTTGTGGCTGCCTTCCGGCAATTGATGGAAGCGGGAGAGCAGCCTTCTCAGGAGAAAATCAGAGGTGTTGTCTTTGCCAAGACAGGAGCCAAAATGTCGAATGCCACAATACAGAAACACCTCAAAACGTTCCGAGCCTCCAATCCCGATGAATTTTTCAAGGGAACTAACTCTGATGACGAGCCAATTCCTCACGAACACCAGGAGTTGATGCGGCGGGTGTACCATAGCATTCGTCGCGCCACCGAACTCGTGTACAGTTCGGAAACACAAGAGAAATTGGATGTAGAGTCAGAGATTTTGCGAGAAAAGCTATCGGAGACAGAAGCGGCGCTACAAACAGCAAATGCAAAACTCAAAGGGATGGAACAAGCGTACCAGCATATTGTCGAGCAGATGCAGTTGGTGGTTCGCAATAACGCCATGTTGGTAAAAATGGGGGATGGAGCCGAGATAAACAGTTGTCTGGCTGAAATAGACCGACTGCAAAATCAAGTAGTCGAGCTGACAAAAGAAAAGCAGGAACTAGGTGTACGAGTTTCCGAGCTTGAAAAACAACTAGAAGATGCTGATGGTTTGCGCCAGGAATTGAGTACGATTAAAGCTGTTCGAGATAAATTAAATATCCAGCTTACCCAAGTAGCAGATCGGAATACGGAACTGCTTTCTCGCTCGCAGCGCCTAGAAGCAGCTTTAGCTGCTAAACTAAGTGAAATCGATGCTTTGAAAGCTCAGATGATCGCCCAGCCGATTTTACCAGATGCGCCAGTGTTTGAGGTGGGAGAAGATAAGGAACAAGCGATCGCGCAGCTAACAGAACGCAACGCACAGTTGAGTGAGCGAAATCAGTTTTTGGAGCAGCAATTGGTTGATCTGTATCAGAAGTATGGAGCTGCTCAGCAGGAATTGGCTAAACTGGGGCAAGGGGATGACTTGGCGTCTGAGTTGCCACTAGATAATCAACCAGATGTTGAAAAACCTGCCACAGAGGAAGAGGTAGAAAATTTGTCAGCTAAGTCAACTCGCTCGACAAGAAATAGTAAATCTTCTAGACGGAAGAATAATTAAATATATCCCAGAAACTGGAAGCGTTTTTAACCATAAACCTTCCAGTCTAGTCTTTAAAATGGGTACTTTGAAAGGAGGACAACCAACGGAATGGGGCAAGGAATTAATAATAAACTAAAACTGTAAAAAGAGTGTAGGTTTGTTTTCATAATTTTTAATATTTTTGAAATACGGGCTTTGCTTTTCTGGCATTTTCCTAAAACTTTAGCACACTAATTACGGAAAAAACGAAAAAACTGACTCAAATCACTTGAAATAGCCGCAAGATAGCCCTGCTTTTTTCTATTCCTGGCAAGAAACTTAGGTGATAATGAGAGAGGTTAAAACCGAATGGTATTAAGTTAAGGTGCGAGTGCGGTTTTGAAATTCCATGAAGTAATTGAATTGATTGTAACTGTTCATTGGATTCAGCAATACTGACTGATATAGTGAATACTGAACTGCCCTGGTACTAAAGATTTTTCACGCACCAGGGCAAGGTTTTTTAGTTATTTAGCGGTTAAGTCCGCTGCGTTCAAAACTGCTTCGATAGCATAATTGTTTGGTAACATAATAACCTGGTAATTGTAATCCTCTTTCATGTTTGGTTGAGGGATGATTATCTAATAAGTTTTGAACAGCGTTGCAAAATGTATCTTCTCCGTATATTTCTAAGATGGAACGTAGTTTGGCAACGCATTCTGGCAGGAGTTTGTTTTTTGGTTTGGATTGTCTCATTTTGGTTTTACCCGATTGTTGATAATTATTTGATGGTAAGTGCAACTTTAGTCATTAGTTAGCTTTCAGGATGCGATCGCACTTGGGCTAAAAAAGCAACGATCGCTAGCTTTAGCTAAGGATGTGATGACTAAATAGCTCTTTTGTTGCTGCGAGACCGCGATCGCGGTAGCTAAAAAAAGCTAGTATTTACCACAACTATGAAACTTACCGCCAAATCAATTATTCGACGTTACTCCTGTCCCCGCACAAGTAAAGATAGTCCTAGCTCGTTTTATTCTTGGGAAGAAACCCAAGTAATGATGAAACACAACCCGTCGGCTAACTTTATTCAAAATAAATCTCAAACGATCGCCATTAAAGGTATTAGCTCTTTAAATTATCCCTATCAACTAATCGATAGTGCTGCTGATTTAGAAACAGCACTTCAACCATTTCTGGCAGCAAAACTTATCGGTATTGACTGTGAAACTGAAGGAGGAATTGACGCATATCGAGCGAAAATTCGTTTGGTTCAATTGGCTATTCCCAATCATCCAGTTGTTATCGTTGATTTAGCTGCAATTGACAGTGCAGATTTGTCACCTTTACGCCAAGTTTTAAGGGGAGATGCGCTCAAAGTGGGACACAATCTCAAATTTGAGTGGATGATGCTTACCCAAGCTGGATTAAAACCGAGTCGCCCTTTTTTTGATACTTACCTCGCTTATCGAGTACTCACCGCTGGACTCAAGCGCAATCTGTCCCTGGAAGCAGTTACTGCACAATTACTAAAGATAAAATTAGACAAGCAACTGCAAACAAGTGACTGGTCAGGTGAACTCACATCCGCTCAATTGCAATATGCAGCTACAGATGCCGCAATTGTACTGTCCTTAAGAACGGTGTTGAAACGCCGACTCAAACAAGCTTCGTTGTGGGAGACGGCTTTACTGGAATTCGCCTGTTTGCCTGCTGTTGCTTCAATGGAACTGAACGGGATGCTACTGGATAAAGAACAGTGGCAAGCTAATGGTCATCAGTTAGAAGCACAGCGAGATGCACTTTCCAAAGCACTTTCGTCATTGCAAATACCATCCCTAACTAAACAAATTTCTCTGCTTCCCGAATACACCCCCTCTATCAATCTTCGCTCTCCCAAACAAGTTTTAGCAGCCCTTCAAGCGCAAGGTATTCCCGTTAATTCCACCAACACTCAAACGCTTATTCCTTTAGCCAATGAATATCCGGTAATTCAAGCGTTGTTGAACTACCGCAGTTTATCGACTCGAATTAGCACCTTTACTCTTGGATTGCCCCAACATATTCATCCGATTACTGGACGCATTCATCCGAATTGGTTTCAAATTGGAGCTAAATCGGGTCGCTTTAGTTGTCGAGAGCCTAATTTGCAAAATATTCCCAGAGATCGAGAAACTCGACAGTGTTTTAAAGCAGCTAGCGATCGCGTTCTGCTCAAAGCGGATTACAGCCAAATTGAATTGCGAATTATGGCGAAAGTGAGCGGCGATAAAAGGATGATTGCTGCTTACTCAAATGGTGAGGATTTGCACAAATTAACTGCTTCCTTAGTACTGGGGAAGTCGTTATCTGATATTAATTCAGAGTCGCGACAGCTTGGTAAGATCGTCAACTTTGGTTTGATATACGGGATGGGAGCCAAGAAGTTTAAAAATACAGCACAAGCAGAATATGGGGTAATTTTGACGTTGGAAGAAGCTTCTCGATTTCGCCAAAGGTTTTTTGAATCTTATTCGGGCATAAAGCAATTTCACGCCTTAGTTCGTCGAGAATGGAGCCAGGGAAAGCGAGTAAGTCGCACGCTTGGAGGTCGAAGGCGATTGTGGTCTAAAGACTCAAAGCCTTTGCTGAATGAAATGCTGAATAATCCGGTTCAAGGACTGAGTGCTGATATTACAAAGTTGGCATTGGCGAAACTTTTTGCACCTTTGAATAAAACCAGGGCTAAGCTGATTTGTGTCGTTCACGACGAGATTTTAATTGAGTGTTCTGTTACAGAGGTAGAGCCGGTTAAAGCTTTACTTCAACACTGTATGGTGTGGGCAGGAAACCAATTTTTAGCCCCCGTTCCCTGTGAAGTTGAAATTAAGATGCTTAACAGTTGGGGGGATTAGAGATATTCTAAAACTATTACTCGATCTAGTGCCAATACTGCGCCAACTGCGATCGCTTCCAATTCGCCAAATGCTTGAGGATGCTTGGCTTTGATTTTAGCGATCGCTCTCTCGATCAAGAGGCAAGTCAAGCCCAGATCAAAGCAGCTATAATCAATAAAAACTGCCATGCGAACTCTTAAACTACCTTCAGGACAACTAATTCCGGTTCTTGGCATGGGCACCTGGCGGATGGGGGAGAATGCCCGGAATCGCCAGAGCGAAATTGATGCCTTACGCCACGGATTAGATCTGGGCTTTTCTCTAATTGACACGGCGGAAATGTATGGTGAAGGTGGAGCAGAAGAGGTAATTGCTCAAGCGATCGCAAATCGTCGAGCATCCGCCTTCTTAGTCAGCAAAGTTTACCCTCATAATGCCTCGAAGCAAAAAGCGATCGCTGCCTGCGAACGAAGTCTCAAACGGTTGAAAACTGACTACCTTGACCTTTACCTATTGCACTGGCGCGGGGATATACCATTGGCAGAGACTTTAGAAGCATTTGAGACGCTGCAACAATCGGGCAAAATTCGCAGTTATGGGGTAAGTAATTTTGATATCGAGGATATGCAGGAAGCCAGCCAATTGAAGGGGGGGAAAGGAATTGTGACTAATCAAGTTCTCTATAATCTGATGCGACGGGGAATTGAATGGAATTTACTCCCCTGGTGTCGGCAACAAGGTATCCCCATCATGGCGTATTCTCCGATTGAGCAAGGGCGTTTATTGAACAATAAAACGATCAAAGCGATCGCTCAACAACGAGGAGTCACTGCGGCGCAAGTGGCGATCGCCTGGTTGTTGCACCAGGAAAATATAATTGTAATTCCCAAATCCAGCCGCATTGACCATGTAGAGCAGAATTATGCTGCCCTAAATTTAAAATTGAGTGCTGAAGAATTAAATGCCCTAGATGCTGCGTTTCCAGCACCAAGTAAACCAGTTCCTCTAGAAATGCTGTAATTGTTTTTAGATCGTCGGTATTTCTCAATCATCCGTGACTTTTCCCCTCATTGTTTTGATTTGCGCTCGCTTGGTTTTGCTATCCAAACGCTTTCTTTGAGAAGATCTGGTCGGTTTGCTTTTTTTACGGGGTTTGGGTAGCGCGATCGCACTCTTAATCAAGTCTTGCAATCGTTGCAATGCCTCTTCCCGATTCTGCTCTTGGGTGCGGTGTTCCTGAGCTTTGATAACAATTACACCTTCCTTGGTAAGGCGCTGGTCACTTAGTTTCAACAGTCGTTCTTTGTAACGATCGGGCAGTGAGGAAGCCATGATATCAAAGCGTAGGTGAATCGCTGTTGCCACCTTATTTACATTTTGTCCCCCCGCGCCCTGAGAGCGAACCGCACTCATTTCAATCTCATGTTCTCCGATGCTCACTGTGTTAGAAATTTGTAGCATAATTCAACCTTAGCTATTATCTCTTGGCAGATTTAGTTAT
This sequence comes from Cyanobacteria bacterium UBA11371, assembly GCA_003486305.1. Lineage (GTDB taxonomy): Bacteria > Cyanobacteriota > Cyanobacteriia > Cyanobacteriales > Aerosakkonemataceae > Microseira. The sequence continues at coordinate 22,613 of DNGJ01000298.1, read as the reverse complement.
TAGGAGCCATTAGTTTTAGTTTTGATTCGTTGTTAAGTTTATCGGCAAGGAATGCAATAAATCTTGGCCTTGTGAAAAAAGCCCTATCGATTTGTATCTCTATCTTGGGCGAAGTGTAGCCGTGAGTGTCACCCAAGGTGCCTTGGCAAGTTGATCGCGCATTGTCTGCAAGTTGTTTGCTTTCTCCTTTAAAATCCGTCCCTCGAACACCACCGTCACCTCATTAGCCTGAAAACACCACGGCTCTAGCCATAGCTGAGTCAAATCATCATTGATAGACATCAATGTTAAGGTGGTTTCTCCCGTTGCGGATGGAACTTGCTCAAACTGCTGTTGTTTAGTTACGCCCATGCAAATCGCCAGAGACAAGGCATCCACCGTGGCGACGAGTCGTTGATTGCGAGCGTAAGCTTCCGGCATAACATACGGTTGATAAGCCGGATCTTGCCCTAACTGGGCGATCAGATGCTGTTGAAATTCCTTCTCCTGTTTCAAAAATGTTTCGACAATCCGCGTCGCTTCCGGTGACCTTTTCCAGTGGGTAAAGCGCTCATACAATCCCGTTCCATGTAGCGAAACCAGCAGCGCCACATACCGCCCCATCGGCATTGCCAGGTGTTTTGCCCCTGCCCATAATTTTGTATGGACTTCCGGTGCAACTTCCGTGAAACTGTGCGGGTAGCCCGTATCAGGATTGAGGGTGGGAGCCGATTCCCACGGTATCCAACCAATGTCATGCTGTTCTGCCCCCAAGCAAACCGCATGATGAGGGGTAACTGAGCCAAACGTCTCATTGCCCCATACCTGAGCTAGTTGTCCAGAAACCCAGGCATGGGTGGGTTGAGTAATACAAATCCGATTTTCACCAATGGTGCGGTACAACATGACTGCCCCTGAAAGCACAATCTTTATGTTCAAACACTAGATCGCAGAAAGGGCAAATGCCTTCATGCTAGAGGTTAGGATTGAGGATAGTGCGTTCTAATTGAAGTATGGCAAAGCAGGAAGATCCCCTCACTGGAGAAGCACTCATTAAGGAAGTTTGTCGGCGGATTCGGGTTGCTCGTAGTTACTGGGATGCTCATAATAATGCTGCCTGTCGGGGAGAACGCTCACGCGCATTAGCCCTTTACAGCACGCTCACCAAAGAACAAAAAGACCAGATTCCGCAGGTGTTGGGGGTGTGGCTGCGCTATCGCAGTGAAAAATACTTTGGGGAACACCTTTCGCCACCCAAGTCGAAACGAAAGTCGAAATAGGAGTTTTCTCGCATCGCTTTGAACTGCGATCGCGCGCGATCGCAACATAGTTGTTTGCCTGCTTGGGGTTGCCAAATTCTCGTAGCTTTTCTACACTAATAGAAATACCTATTCCCGTGTCCGCAAAAAGCCACTCCCTTTAATATTCTTTAGCGGTGTTAAAGGGGTAGTTCCAACAGGCACTATAGGAATTTGGTATGACATACATACAACCACCAAGAAGTGTTCTTGAAGGCTTTCCAAGTGCAAAACTCGTCAAAAGTAAGACCCCCGTACAAGGAGGCGGAGGATTAAGACGTAGGTGGGAAACTGAAGAAGGACACATACTTGAATGGGATTCTAGACATGGCAGACTAGAAAAGTATGATCGGCTGGGTAATCATCTAGGTGAATTCTGTCATTTGACTGGAAATCAAATAAAACCTAGAGATCATAAGCGTAAATTAAAGTAAGTAAACTAATACAGAAGGGGATTATTCCCCTTCTTACTAAAAAAGTTGAATATATAACAATACTATGAACATTAAAACATTTGAACCAAACGTAAAACGAGTAATTCGTTGGTATAGCAAATATGGAGATGACTTTGTAGGAGAGAAGATTATCAATAACGTAAAACTTTCTTATTTACAACGCTTATTTAAAATCGACTCGGATAACCCTATGTATGACTGTTATCCAATCGTATCTCTTGAACAGAAGAATTATATTGAACGAAATTTCAATATAAGGCTCAATACCAACCTATACGAATATTTTATGGAATGCGAACCTATATGATAAGGATTCAGGTCTTTTAAGGCAGTCCCAATTATATTTATTACTTGATTCCAATAAGTGATAGAACAATTAAAGTTTTAATTGACTATTTTCATCGGTCATCCTCTTGAATACAGCATCATCAGACAAGAAGGCGAAAAGGGTTACACAACAAATGCCTTAACCGTACCCCTTTTCCCCGAAACCGGGTTAACTTGGCAGAGTGTTAAAACTTGCTTAGAAGCTTGCGGTTATCAAGTCCGAGTAATGTCTTAAAACAGTGAAAATTGAACAGTGAACAGGCGTATGGCGCTTGGATTTAAACCCTAGAAGCCCAACTTTCCACCAATTAGCTCAAAGCACTTATTTCCAATGATGAAACTGATAACTCATCATGGTACGTGGTGGAGATAACTGTTAAATAATAGTCAGTACATCTAATTCCAACAGATGTACTGGCTAAATTTTTATCATATTGGCTCATATGCAGGCGGTTTATACTCAAATAACTCCTGCTCAGATGAGGAGAATTTTGAACGGTCAACCCCTGATGCAGGTTTAGCAAACGACGCTTGGTTGCGAATGGCTTGAATATCCTCAGAACTCCGTTCAGATGACAGTACAAACTGCGTTCTTTCATAGCGCAAGTCAGCCAATTCTATTTTCCCTGGTCTACCTTGACAATACGCTCTTTCTGCACAACGTTTCACGGCATTTCCAATCTCAGCCGGAGTTGTTCCCGCATAATCAGATAGTAGTGAATACCACTGTCTGTCGCTCCAAGGACTTTCTTTGCCTTCGCCAAACTGATGAGGAAAATATTTAGCCAAATGTAGATTAAAAATCTCGTACCTCGCCCCATTGTGCGGCAAGTCTACAAACCAAATACCACCATCGTCAAACCGACGAATTAACTCAGCAGGTAGCATTCCCAAGCGGTTAACTGTAGCCAACATTAGCACATCGGAGGTATGTTCTTGCATCCAAGTGAGCAATTTCTGCGATAGCCGCCTCGCCACACCACCATCTGCATTTGAATCCCACCCGGCAAAGCCTTTATCAAAGTCATCGGCGAATAATACGCATCCTCCCAAATGGTCTGCTGTTTCCAGAATTTTAGCTAAAGCGCGGTCAGGATTTGGACTGCCTATGACATTGCCCCAACTCATGGCTAGCAGTGCATAACCTAGCTTTTTAGCTGCTAATTTCGCACTCAAACTTTTTCCGGTTCCGGGAGGTCCCCACAACAGCATTCCTTTAGGAGGTCTGAGGTTGTACTTCCTCGCTCCTGGTTCGTTTAACTTGACTAAATTGCTTAAGTATGAATCGAGAAGGTCTAAACCACCCGCTGTGGGAACGTCGGGTTGGGCGATGAATTCTAATCCTTGGTCTTTCAGTTGTAATATTTTATGCTCTAATACTAACTGGGCAATCTGGTCAACTGAAGCGGTTAGAGAAAGCGATCGCTCTAATACCAATTTAATCTCAGCAGCAGGTAACCCCTGACATGCTCGTACCAGTTGCTTTTTTGCTGCTACCCCGTCGCTACCGCACTCCAAACAAACAGAGACTTCGCAGAACTTATTTACTATAGCAGTCACCTCGAAACCGTCAGGCAGGGAACATTTGAGAATAGGAATGAGAGGTTGCAGTTTAGCGGGAAGTTGAATGTAATCGCTTAAGAGTACCCAGTATTGCTCAACTTTTCGCCATCCAAATTGAAAGAACGCATTCGCTAACTGAGAAATGCGACGCGCTTCAAATTGGCGATCTTCTGACTCTAAAACATCCTCCAATAAGAAAATACCGGGTGAATCGCGCTCTAATAAAAATTGTACTACATCGCCATTCACTGCCAAATCGGTTGGCTCTAAAACGCAATGTCCCTCACGAATTTTTATAATTTGAAGCGAAGAGTAGCCTAAATTCCAATAATAAGCCTTCAAAGAGCTTAAGCGAGCATATTGTTCAAACAGCGATAGCACTTGCTGTCTGTCGGCACTGTAATATTCTAGTCCTACAATCGGCGTTCCTTGAGTGGCTAATTTAGGCCAATCTTTAATTGCTTTCATGATTTTGATACATACATTGCTACTAAAAACAACTGTAATTAACAATTCTTGGTCATCACCTCCAGCAATCGAGTGAAATTTACCCCCTCCAATTGAACGGGAAAAGGGAATGCCTAGCGGCATAAAAATGTGAAGTTAGGTTAAATATCGATATGGCTACAACCAAAAAGCAAACAACGGCATCGACTAAAACTGCATCTCGTCCGACTAACGAGAAATCAAACAACGATTCTGCCTCTAATAACAACAAATCCAAAGCAACCGAAATTGGTGCTAAACCTAAACCTCAGCTCTCCCCAGAACAGCAAGCTGAAGAGTTAGTCAAGGTGATTCGCAATGCCATTCACAAGAAATATGGCGTAACGATTCAGCGCCGTGACAGTCGTGTTTCCACAAAGGTGGGTCACGCGGTGCGAGAAAAATTGGGTTTAGATGTCCAAGCTCAAATTAACAAGCGCAACGGCAACGGAAATGGTAAAAGGTTTGACTGGCAAGAGTGGAACAATACGGTGTTTCCTAAACTGTTTGGTCGTCCTGATGCTCTCAAATACGATGTTGAAGTAGTTGCTCTTTTTATGGGCAAGCTCTACGATAGCATTTCTGAAATGACGGAAGAAGCCATTGCCAATTTGGTTGAATTTAATGTCCAGTCTCTCAAGCGTCGTAACGAAATTGCTAAGGACTCTGAAGCTGATGAAGACGAACTTGATTTGGAGTTAGATTCAGATGATGATGACGACGATATCGATGACGTTCTTGATGAACTGGATGATGAAGATGAAGAAGAGGAGGACGAAGAAGATTTTGAAGTTGATGAAGAGGAGGAATTTGACGAGGAAGATGAGTAAAAACTGAAAGATTTAGTTGGCGATAATTTCCTCTATTTCCACTGCCCTGCAACTGACAGCAGGGCATTTTTTTTCAACTTAGGCTCAAATAAAACGCACGATAGACTATACTTTTATCAGAAAATTTGACCTCGCCGGGGATGCGATTCTTGAAGCGATCGCTTTGCTACACCCATTGCGACGAACCAGGAGAATCGCACGTCTAGTCTGGTGCAATTTCAATTGAGCCATCTCACCCCGCAATCATCTTTCTTCAGGTGGCAGAAAATCAATTAAAATTTCATCGGGTTCTTCGATAAAGTCTTCATCAGCCAAAGGCTCAACTGACGCAGCAGCAGAATTGCCCCAAGTTGGAACTAGAGGCGATCGCTGCTGCAATTCCTTGACTATTAGTTCTAGTTGTGATATTGAACTACGTAACATTGTAACCTCTGCTTCCAAAGCATTCAGGCGACTGTCATTTCTATTGACATCTTCACCCAAATAGTGAGCCAATGCCTCGTAAATAATTTGGCTTGGATCTTTTTTCCTTTCCGCCGCTAGATGCTCAATTTTTGCCTTCCAGTCTTGGGGGATCTGGCAACTTACCATTGCTTTTTCTGCCATCGGTAGTTTTGTTAATTCGTAATTGATAAAAAGCACTGTGAGTTTATAATAATTGTACAACATCTTTTTTGGGAAGCTGCTGATGAACCTCGGCTTGCCTCGAAGCTGAAGCCATCAGAATAATCGGTGCCTGTGTTGGGGCTGATTTTCCTGCTCTATGTTGACTATAAGGCAAGCCCTGGTTTCTCAGGAGAATGACTATGCGCGAGCATTTCTCAATCCTATAGTTTAAAATAGAGTGATGTTGTTGTAGAAGAGATAGAAATGAGTGAAATAAGAACATTACCCATCGCAATTTCCAAAGAAAAAATAGCCGAGTTTTGTCAGCGTCACCATATTCGCAAGCTGTCTTTATTTGGTTCGGTGTTGCGGGATGATTTTACACCCCAAAGCGATGTTGATTTTTTAGTGGAGTTTGAACCTGGGAAAACTCCAGGTTTTTTCCAGATAGTTAGTATGGAAATGGAATTAGAAGAAATGCTGGATGGAAGAAAGATAGATTTAAGAACTCCGAATGAGTTAAGTATTTATTTTCGAGATAGAGTGATAGCAGAAGCAGTGGTGCAGTATGACAGCAATTGACGATCTAAGTCGCTTGCATCATATGCAGGATGCAGCAAGGGAGGCTATTGATTTTATCTCTGGAAAAACTAGAGCAGATTTAGATAATAATAGGATGTTAGTGTTGGCAATCGTCAAAGATTTAGAAATTATTGGCTCAGCGGCACGTAGGATTTCAGCAGAATGTAGGGCGAGACATCCTGGGATTCCTTGGTCAGTGATGGTTGGAATGAGAAATCGGTTAACTCATGCTTATTTTTCAATTGATTTAGATATTGTTTGGGATACGGTGACGAATAATTTAGCGCCGCTTGTTGAACAACTGGAAAGGGTAATTCAAGAGGAAAGTTAACAGATATGGCGATCTGGTTTGACAATCTAATAGTTCAAAATGCGGCTTTCAAAACAATAAGCTCAAGTATTACACGGGTTCAGTTCCCGATGAATTGCTGGTAGCTTATTGGTTACACAGATTAAAGTGAATAAGGGGCTATCCTGGGATATTCAGCTTGAGTACCACCTTCTAAGGAATTGCACTTTTTAAATAAGCGATCGCTCTTTAAACTACAACTCTCCCTAATCTAGGTTAAAATCATAACATAAACTTACAAAAGTCAGAAGAATGGTTCAAACTAAACCGATTTCCAAAACCATCACCAGTTTGCTTGACCTCCGGGAAAGATTCAATCTAATCCCAACCAGCAATGAGCAATTCTCCCCAGAGTTTACGCAAAACTTACCCGAACTCACCGAAACAGAAATAGCTACCTTAGACCAAATTAAAAACAGATTTATTCGCCATCGAGAGCGCGGTTCTTTAGCTGAAGGAACAATCAATCACTTAGTCATATCTCCTTTATTAACCCTAGCAGGTTTATACGACGAACCCTTTTTCGTCACCACAGAACCAGAAGTAGAACTCCTTCTAGAAGACAGAGATGAACTGCTGCGAGGACGCATAGACACCTTAATTATTCAACAGCAACTCTGGGTATTAGTCGTTGAATCCAAATCAACCATCGCCTTCTCCATCGCCTTACCCCAAGCACTCACATACATGATGGGAAACCCCAACCCAGAACGTCCTGTTTATGGATTAATTACCAACGGCGATGAATTCCAATTCATCAAACTGTTAGTTCAAGATCGTCCTCAATACGACTTATCTAATATCTTCTCCCTACTTCTCCCCCGCCGAAATCAACTTTATGACATTATGCGCGTCCTCAAACAAATTAGACAAATTATGCTGCAAACCTTAATCTAAAATAATTACCATGCCTCAACCAGACTCAGAAGAAGCCATATAACTGGAATTATTCTACCTTATATACCAGCCCAAGCGTGAAGAAATATACCAGCGCATCTACGAATCTTTTTCAGGTTATGACGCAGCATTTACAACAATGTTGTTTAAATAAATAATGTTTTCAAAATTAATTATTTGGTAAACTCAGGGCTTACGCAGAGCGTCCATATATGGTGTTTTGTAGGAGCAAACCCCCGTGATTGCCCTGACATTTAGACATGTTGCTTCAATAGTTTTGAGTTTTGAAAAATGAGTTTTGAATTAAAAGTTTAAAATGTTTGACTAAATTTAGCTATGGGGTCTTTAACTCAAAATTCAAAACTTAAAACTAATAACTCTTGAAAAAATCAACATTCAACATTCATAACTTCGCGTAGCAGTAAGTCCTGAAATAAAAAATTTACTTCTGAATTCCGACTTCCAAAATTTTAATTAACCCACCCACCTCCCTCGCTAAAGATTGATTATATCCTCACTTGAACGTGAATAAATAATTAAACAAACTTGTACCCAAAATTTTCAAATTCTATAGCATCTGCCGATGCAAGTTTGTGAAGTTATGAAAAGCATAAGCTTAACTATAAAAAGCTAATTCGCCTGTCGCCGCTTCAGTTGTGAAATAAACTTGGAGTGTTAATCATGGCTACTAAAGTCAAAGCTCAAACTCCCATGCAAAAGCAATTCGCCCTAAGTTACGACGAACAACGTAAGGAAGTATTTCTGCACGTTGCACGCGAATTGACAGGACGTGCCAAGCAACGACAATTGCCCAAAGGCAAGGCATTAGATTGGGATAAATTCAACGAGCATTTCAACAATTTCTATGCTGACTATACGGCTGATGAAATGCTTGAAGAAATCCTGAGCAACTGCTATTGGCTGGCATCGGAACAAGCAGTAATTGACTTGCATTTTCGATACATCAGCGATGCGGTAAAAGCCGCTAATAAGAAAAAGGCTGATGATGACGATGACGATGACCTCGACTTCGTTAAATAGAGCAAAAATGACCCTTAAAAGGGGTGAAATCCCGCCTTGAGCGGGGTTTTTTTAACCCTCCCACCCATCAACTACTCCTTTCCCACTGAAAGAATATCTATAAGGCCGCTCCAGGAGCAGAGGAGCAGAGGGGAAAAGAATGATACATAATCTTTTGGCGGGAAGGGAGTAAACTTGAAAAATTATTGAAACGCAATTTTTAAGAGATACCAAATTTAAGTTATTTGAGATGTCCTAAAAGCGGCGATCGCCGCAACCAGAAAAATAGTTTGGGTGAAAACAATGTACCAGCAACTCCAAGATTTATTGACGTTAACAATTGAAATGGTAGCCATAATTGGCTATGGCGGGATTCTCGCTCATTATATCATCAATCAAGCATTCTCTGCCCCAAATAAAGGTGAATTAGCTGATTTCTTTGGCACTGTAAGCCAAGACACAGTAACTCAAGCGAGAAATACAGACATTCCTCATATTCTCGACACTGCAAATACCTCACAAATACTCAGCATCCCAGACACTCCTTGTACTCTGCCCCAATTAGCTGAAGTTGACCAACTGACGCTACGCCAATGTCGTGCAGTTATTCGATTTATCAATTCAAGTCTGCCCAAAAACTCACGCATCCGCCTCAAGATCAACAACAAAGATGCACCCGCATCGGTGCTGCGCGAGCAAATCAAAAACCACCTAGAAAACATAGCGCCCATCCTAGAGGAAATCTTGAAGGCTAGCTAAAAGTAGGTGCATTTGTCGAGATGAATTTGCTCTATATCTCTCATGGTCAACATCAGAAAATACAATCCCAAATTACTTAACAAACCTGGAGTTTTGTATTGCGGTCGAGGTCGAACGGTTGAAGACCTCGGCCTCGGCAATCCTTTTAGTCACAAACTAGGAACAGCAAAATTTAAAGTCAAAACTTTGCAAGAATCTATCAATTACTACCGCCGCTGGCTGCACAAACTGCTCCAAGCATACTGGAAGCAGCAAACCTCTAAGTTATAAGCTTGGGAAAAAGCTTATCTTAAGCGAGTTCTTCAGCTAACTAATGACATTGAAAGTGGCCTCGTTACTGACTTGATGTGTTTCTGTATTGAGCTTGAAAACTATCAACCAGATGGCTCTAAACAGTACAAGTGTCATACTCAGATTTTGTACGAAGGAGTGCTGGAAATTCAACAAAAACACAGCGGTTAATCCTCTTCAGCGTGAGTAATCTTTTAGACCCTAGCGGGTTTATGAACTGAGAGAAGCTGTGGCGAAAAGGTTTTCGCTGCGAGGTAAGACTCAGGCTTTGTTGAGGGTTCGAGTCCCTCCAGCTTCAATCAGCTTCATCAGCATCGCCAAGAGGGATTTTACCCCTACCAATTTGTTCAATCAACTCGTTTAGACTTAAGCCGCGCTCAGAAGCAAGCGCTCGAATTCCATCCCAGCCAACAGATGTCACTTGGATATTCCTTTGCTTTTTAGGCTCTTCATAGCGAGGCTGCCCCCCTTGACGATTCAAATTAGCCAAGGAGTTGGGGTGGAGCTGAGTTCCTTTCCTCGGTGGCATAGTTTCGATAATTTTCTCTGTATCTTCCTCTATTTTTGCATTTCAGTGGTTTGATTCGACGTTTACTATGCTATCCTAGAATCAAGACAGCCAAACTAGCGCCTAAGAGCCAAGAGTCTTGATCCACTCCAAGCGAGTAAGAGGTAAGACACCCATGTATCTAACCCAAACGCTATCGGACAACCACCAGCAGCAATCCTTAGTCGTTTTGCCAGGGGGAGGTCAGGTTCCAAGCTGCGACGGTGATTCTGTGCTGCGGATAGATCCAGAATTCAAAGCACTGATTCCTCCCGTGAGTCCGAGCGAAAAGGCTAACTTGGAAGCTAGTATTCTGAACGAAGGCTGTCGCGACCCCCTAGTGGTATGGGCAGAAAACAAAATTCTGATCGACGGTCACCATAGATATGAGATTTGTACGACCCACAACATCCCCTACCAAACCGTAGAGATGTCTTTTGCATCCCGAAATGCCGTAAAAGCTTGGATGATCCTCAACCAACTGGGACGCCGCAACCTCACACCCGAATCAATCAGCTATCTACGCGGTACTTGGTACGAGTTAACCAAGCAGGCTCACGGTGGGGACAGAAAATCAAGTGGTCACTCTGACCACTTGATAACTGGGGACAAAAAATCAAGTG